>CANGJE010000139.1 GCA_947454305.1 Oxalobacteraceae bacterium | reverse complement strand
TTCTTCGCCACTGCCAACGTTGATATGTGAACATTGCGGAGTGATCAATGCATTCAGTGGTTCACGTTCATGCTGCATCAAACGTAAACAAGCCAATGCCAAGTCATCGACGTGCAAAAATTCTCTTAAAGGTGTGCCACTACCCCAAATAAGTACTTCGTCAGCATTGGAGTGATAGGCGTCGTGAATTTTTCGTAATAGTGCAGGTAAAACATGACTACTTTCGGGATGAAAATTATCTCCCGGTCCATACAAATTAGTCGGCATCAGGCTACGAAAATCGGTACCGTATTGACGGTTATAACTTTCGCATAATTTAATGCCTGCGATTTTGGAAATTGCATACGGCTCATTGGTTGGCTCTAGTGGTCCATCGAGCAGGGCACTTTCGCGTATGGGTTGAGTTGCTAAGCGAGGATAAATACACGATGAACCTAAAAATAATAATTTTTGTACCCTGTGGCTCCAGGCCTGATGAATGACATTCGCTTCTATCACTATATTTTCGCGTATGAATTCAGCTGGTTGCGTATTGTTAGCGTGTATTCCACCCGCTTTAGCGGCAGCTAAATAGACGGTAGTGATTTCTTCATTCGCAAAAAATTCTGCGACGTGCTCGGCATCAAGCAAATCTAGCTCATCGTGTGACCGCAGCACCAGCTGACAATCATTTCGATCGCGCAAAGCGCGAACCAATGCTGAACCGACCATACCACGATGACCTGCGACGAAAATTCGCTCTATCGATTTACTCATGATGAGCGTAGGCTTTAAAGCCGTTTTGACGAACGAGTGCATATTTTCGTGCTGCTGCCAAATCGGCTTCAACCATTTCTTGTACGAGCTCTTTCAGCGTGGTGCGAGCAGACCAACCTAATTTTTCTTTAGCGCGGCTGGCATCGCCTAGCAAAGTGTTAACCTCGGTCGGCCTGAAATAACGTGGATCAACGCGCACGATGACCTGACCAACTTTCACCTGTTCGATGTCGCCGGATGATGCTATGTGAGCGACTTCTTCTACACCTTCGCCGCACCAAGACAGTTGCATACCTATTTCGTTGGCTGCAGCATTAACGAAATCGCGTACGCTCGTTTGATAGCCCGTCGCAATCACAAAATCTTCAGGTTCATCTTGTTGCAGCATCAGCCATTGCATTTCTACGTAGTCGCGTGCATGACCCCAATCGCGCAAGGCATCTAGATTGCCAAGATAGACGCAGTCTTGTAATCCCAGTGAAATCTTTGCGAGAGCGCGAGTGATTTTTCGTGTAACAAAGGTTTCACCCCGCAAGGCGGATTCATGATTAAACAGTATGCCGTTACAAGCGTACATGTCGTAAGCCTCGCGGTAGTTGACAGTAATCCAGTAGGCATACAGCTTAGCGGCGGCATACGGGCTGCGAGGGTAAAAGGGAGTGGTCTCACGTTGTGGTGTTTCTTGAACTTTGCCGAATAGCTCTGATGTAGAAGCTTGATAAAAGCGAGTTGTTTTTTCCAGGCCGAGAATTCGGATAGCTTCGAGTAATCGTAAGGTTCCCAGTCCATCGGAGTTAGCGGTGTATTCCGGCTCTTCAAAAGAAACGGCGACATGACTCTGCGCTGCGAGGTTATAGACTTCATCGGGCTGTACTTGCTGCATTATGCGAATTAGCGATGCGGTATCAGTCATATCACCGTGATGCAAAACAAAGCGCAGCTCAGATTCGTGAGGATCTTGATATAAATGATCGATACGTCCGGTGTTTAAGGAGGAGCTGCGACGTTTTACACCATGAACTTCGTAGCCTTTACTCAGCAGTAGCTCGGATAGGTATGCACCGTCTTGTCCTGTTACACCGGTGATCAACGCTTTTTTTCTTCCGAGAGAAAAATTTTGAATAAGGTTCATCCGAATTCGTCCAATAATAGAAAGGACTGATTGTGCGCACTATAAAATTTTGAACTTTGTGCATTCGCAGTCTGGAGTAGCTACTGTCGATTTGGTCAATATAAAAATCTCACTGTTTCAGTAACCGTTCGGATTTTGTTTTTGCCAACGCCAATGATCGTTAACCATTTGCAGCAATGTCTTCTCTGCTTTCCAATTGAGTAGTTCTTCAGCTTTGTTTGCAGAGGCATAGCACGAGGCGATATCACCGGCACGACGAGGTGCAACGGTAATCGGTATTGAGGCGCCGCAGGCTTTTTCGAACGCCGCCACTGCTTGTAGCACGGTGACACCTTGCCCGGTCCCGAGGTTGACGGTGAAGCTACCAGATCGTGAATACAATCGGCTTAATGCAGAGAGATGCCCCTGAGCTAAATCCATGACATGAATATAGTCACGCACGCCGGTACCGTCAGAGGTTGGGTAATCGTTACCGAACACTGATAGATGAGGGAGTTTCCCGACCGCGACCTGTGCAATGTAGGGCATTAAATTATTTGGCTGACCGCGCGGGTCTTCGCCTAACAAACCACTTTCATGCGCACCTGCTGGATTGAAATATCGTAGGGTGGCAATACGCCATTCGGCGTCGGCCTCACTTAAATCATTCACGATTTGTTCAATAAATAATTTCGAACGCCCATACGGATTGGTAGCTGAGAGCGAAGCATTTTCAGAAATCGGGACGTGCTTTGGTTCACCATACACGGTGGCGGAAGAACTAAAGACGAACTTTCTGACTCCGTGTTGATGTAGTACCTTTAAGAGGGTGATGCTGCCATTGACGTTGTTATCGTAATAGTCGAGCGGTTTGCTGATGGATTCGCTGACTGACTTCAGTCCGGCAAAATGAATTGCTGCACTTATATTTTCTTGCGATAGTAATCGCATCAATGCCGATTCATCGCGTACGTCAATGAGATGAAATGGTAGCTTTTGTCGGCACAGCGTCTGTATGCGATCTACTGTTCGCATAGAGCTATTACTCAGATTATCAACGGCGACTACGCGCCAACCTGCTTTCAGCAAACAGACGCAAGTATGTGATCCTATGTAACCGGTCGCTCCGGTGACAAGTATAGTTTCAGCCATTGATGATTAGCTTTCAGAGTGTCGTAGAC
>CANGJE010000138.1 GCA_947454305.1 Oxalobacteraceae bacterium | reverse complement strand
GAAGAAAAGCCCGACATGGTGGTTTCGGGTATCAATCAGGGACAGAATATGGGTGACGACACCTTGTACTCCGGTACGGTTGCCGCTGCCACTGAGGGTTTCTTATTTGGCATTCCTGCCATTGCTTTTTCTCAAGTGGATTATGGTTGGGTCAATTTGGATGCCGCCGCCCGCGCAGCCAAAGATTTTGTGATGCGTCGGCTGGATCAGTTAGATCGTCCGATTCTTTTGAATGTGAATATTCCGAATTTGCCCTACGAAGAATTGCAGCGAGTTGTGCCGACGCGGCTGGGCAAACGCCATGAATCGGAAGCGGTTATCAAAACGCTTGATCCGCATGGCAATGAGATTTATTGGATCGGGCCACCGGGTAAAGCCAAAGATGCCGGCGAGGGTACTGATTTTCATGCGACCGCTAACGGCTGTATTTCGGTCACACCCTTGCAGATAGATTTGACTCACACGAGTCAGCTTGAACGACTAAGGCAGGCACTCGCATGAGTCAGGGCCAAGAGCCTCCTAAAAAGCGTTTTCCTTTAACGCTGGATTTGGTTACCGGTTCGGCCGACAGAAAACGCTCGTCAACAGCACCGCGTTTAAATAGCTTGCAAACTGCAACTCGCAATGCAGCTAAACATGCGCCTGAATCCAAAGTCGTTACTCCCACAATTACATCAGCGCGGCCACTAAATACTCCGGCCGTGACTAAACTTGCGCCGACAGTCATACAACCTCGGTCGACTAACTCGCCGTTGGTATCGGATGCCGTTCGTAAGGCCATGATTCAACGATTGGCGCAGCAAGGCATCAAAGATGCAAAAGTACTCGCGGCGATGGAAGCTGTGCCGCGCCATATGTTTATCGAGCCTGGTTTAGCAAGTCAGGCATACATCGATGCCTCATTACCGATTGGTTATCATCAGACGATATCGCAGCCGTACATCGTGGCGCGCATGATCGAGGTACTGCGTGATGGCATTGAAGGAAAAATGTCGCGCGTGTTAGAGATTGGTACGGGCTGTGGTTATCAAGCAGCGGTGTTAGCGCAGGTGGCAGAGCAAGTGTATTCGATAGAGCGTATCCGGCCACTGCATGAACAAGCGCGGAATAATTTACGATCATTACTGATACCTAATCTCCGCCTACATTATGGCGATGGGATGTTGGGCTTACCGCAGGTTGGTTCGTTCGATGGCATTATTCTGGCTGCGGCAGGTATGGAGGTGCCTCAGGCATTGCTTGATCAGATGGCCATTGGTGGCCGGTTGGCAGCGCCAGTAGGCACTAAAAATCAAGAGTTGCGGTTGATTCGTCGCGTTCGTAGAAATGAATGGACTACCGAGACGCTTGAGCGCTGCCATTTTGTTCCGCTACGACCGGGAACGTTTGGTTGAGCAGATGCTTCATTAGGATGACGAGACAATGATGACCCACCACAAGGGAAAGTTACTGATTGGCGTAGTGATTACGTTGATCACTGGGTGCGCTGAGCTAGCCTCGAATGCGCCGATTGACGATAGAACTGAACCACGCGAGAAAGTGGCGCAAAAACCAAAACCAGCGGAGCCGCAAGTCGTCGATCCGCCTGGATTTTATACCGTCAAAAAAGGCGATAACCTGATGAAGATCGCGCTTCAATTTAATCAAAATTGGCGCGATATCGTTGACTGGAACAGTCTTGCGAATCCCAACGATATTAAAGTCGGTCAAGTGTTACGTGTTGCTCAATTGGATGGAGCGCAGTTGTCAGCAGTACCCACTGATCGGATTGAAATTAAACCATTAGATGCACATTCAGCGCCTGCAATTCCGTCAACCAAATCGCTCCCATTGGGTAATAAGCTAGCTTACTCCGATCAAGTGTGGGCAAACTTGCAGCGTGGTGATGCAGCGCCCGCGCGTTCTTTAGAGGCACCGCGAAAGCCTGCCGAAAATACAGTTCCCGCATCTAAATTTAGTTGGCCCACAGAGGGCAAAGTTATTAGCACCTTTGACCCCACCAAAAAAGGTATTGATATTGCCGGCCAACTCGGGCAGCCCATCACGTCGGCTGGCGACGGCACGGTGCTCTACGCAAAAAATATGCGTGGCTATGGCAATCTGGTGATACTGGATCATAACGATGGCTTAGTCACAGCTTATGCACACAACAAAACTATCTTGGTAAAAGAAGGGCAAACAGTAACGCGGGGCCAAAAAATTGCTGAGATGGGCAATTCGGATACGGACGCTGTGAAATTACACTTTGAAGTTCGGCAGATGGGTAAACCCGTTGACCCCGTGGGTATGTTGCCCGGTCGCTAAATGACTACTTTTCAGATTGACTGGCATACGCGATGTTATTGAAAGCACTAATAATTTGTCGGAGCGTTGTGCTGTGATACCAGTACTTGTATTCGACATTGAGACGATTCCGGATGTGCAGGGCTTGCGCGCTTTGAATGGTCATGATTCTGATAGCACCGATGCCGAAGTGGCTGCAGCTGCTTTCGCTACGCGCAGAGAAAAAACAGGCTCCGACTTTTTGCAGCATCACCTTCATCGTGTGGCGGCTATTTCTTGTGTGTTTCGCGATAACGAAGGTTTTCGTGTTCGTTCGTTAGGTTCGCTTGACGACAGCGAAGAAAAACTAATACAAGATTTCTTCAAAGTAGTTGATCGCTATACACCACAACTTGTGTCATGGAATGGTGGTGGTTTTGATTTGCCCGTGTTGAATTATCGAGCGCTGATTAACGGTGTAACAGCAGCGCGATTTTGGGAGCAGGGCGAGGAAGATCGTGATTTCAAATGGAATAATTATCTTTCGCGCTACCACACGCGTCATTTAGATCTGATGGATCATTTGGCGATGTATACAGGGCGCGCTAATGCACCCTTAGATGATCTGGCTAAGCTCTGTGGTTTCCCTGGAAAAATGGGAGTTGATGGTTCGCAGGTGTGGACGCTGTATCAAGAAGGTCGCGTAGCTGAAATTCGCGATTACTGCGAAACCGATGTCGTTAATACCTACCTCGTTTATTGCCGCTATCAACTCATGCGTGGCCAACT
>CANGJE010000137.1 GCA_947454305.1 Oxalobacteraceae bacterium | reverse complement strand
TGAGCCACTGTGATGCGAGGCGGGGTGTGCTTCAACAGCATAATTATCAGCGATGATGACTGATAATCCCGAATCGCTAATCCATTCTAATAATTTCGGATCGCGTCCTTCCAGTACTGCGCAACTATGAGCCAGAATAGCTTCGTCGGGTTGACGATTCATTCCTAATAAAAGTTCAGCAAATCCTGTGTGCAGGCATACCATGTCACCACGTTCAATGGTGATGCTGTCTTTGTTCAGAATCTCATTGAGCAAGTTGTAATCAACATTCACGCGTTGATTACCCACATGCGCATGCAGATCAATCATTACAGCGCGACCTTGCACGCAGCGCTCAGCCATTTTTTCTATACCCAACGCTTTAGCGTTTGAAGTGGAACGATTTTCTATTGAAGAAAAAATACCTGCATCAGCAGCATCGCTGGGGCCAACCACATCAATACCAGCGCGATAGCCGTTGTAGTAAACCGCTTCAGCCACGCCATCATCATTCGCATCAAACAACGAGCCTACATGGGCGAGGCTATCCCATTGCGTGCTGTATTGCAGATGAAGAATCGCGAGATCATCACTCACTACATCGGTGTGATGGGGATTGTCTTTGCCCAAAGCGTAATTCATGTTGGGCTGGTGATTGCGTAGTGTGGGTCGCAGTACCGGAGGATAACGGCGAGGATTTAAAACATTCCCACCCGGTACATCCAGTGGCAAGGATAAATTAAAACTTAAACCGACGTGTACTTCAGCGATGCCTTGCAATACCTTTTCGGGGGTAATTAAATTCAGACGACCGGCTTGATCATCTTTGCCGAAGTCGCCCCAATTAGAACCGGGAGGTCGTTTTTTCCAGCGAGTAGTTTCTTGCATAACGACCTCTGGTAGAGAATGTTTTTTAATATCCGATAGCAGCGCCGTCGCTTCTGGGGTCTGAGCCGCCGACACGAATACCACTCACAGGATCAATCGTAATGCCGTGGGCATGCCCAGCGAGTTCATTCCAATTTTCCCAGCGATTCAGCAGATGCCCACGTTGTTCCAGTGTTTTGAATGTCGCCTCAGGAAAACGTCCTTCAATGTGTAAGGTATCGCGTGGTTCGCCAATCGCAAAGCGACCCGAAAGCCAGCGCGGTGCTTCCAGTGCTTGTTGTATATCACACCCAAAATCCATCATCGCGACATAGGTCTGTAATTGTATTTGTGGCTGACCATCTGCACCCATGCAACCGACCACGCTCCACAGTTTGCCATTGCGTTTGCCGATCGAGGCAATCAAGGTGTGCAATGGAATTTTTCCTGGTTCAACTTTGTTAGGGTGGTCTGGATCAAGCGAGAAATACGCACTGCGGTTTTGTAAAACAATACCTGTGTCACCCGCCACCACGGTAGAGCCAAACACACCATACAAACTGTGAATCAGCGACACAGCATTACCTTCAGCATCCACCACGGCGATGTACACCGTATCGCCAGTCAGGCTGCCATACGAAGGCACTTTGTCCCAAGGCAGTGCGTGTTCGGCATCAATCAGTGAGCGCCGTTCATTCGCATATTCTTTCGAGATCAATCGATCCATAGGTATATCGGCAAACTTAGGGTCAGCAATATAGCGATCTCTATCATGATAAGTAATTTGTTTTGCTTGCACCAGTAAGTGCACATGATCAGCACCGAGAAAGCCATTTTTTTTCAAATCCAGTGGCTCAACTAAATTCAGCATTTCAATGACAGCAAAGCCCTGCGTCGGTGCAGGGGTTTGATACAGCGTCAGATCATGATATTGACCCACTAGTGGCTGACCCCATTCAGCATGCTGAGCTTGTAAATCTTGTTTAGTGAAAAAGCCGCCACGCTTTTGTACATAGTCAACGAGTGCATCAGCGACAGGACCTTCATAAAAACCTTGTCGGCCATCGCGACCTATCGATTCGAGCGTGTTGGCTAAACCAGGGTTGCGTAGTAGAGAGCCGGTTTGTGGAACGCCATTTTTTAAAAAGATAGCAGCTGCATCGGGTTCAGCACGAAGTTCTTGTTCTGTTTTTGCTATCCAGCCAGCGAGTCGCTCGGTAACAGGAAAACCGTCTCGTGCATACGTGATCGCCGATTGCAGATTACGCGTCATGGGTAGCTTGCCGTACTTGGCATGCGCCTGACACCAGCTATCGACTGAACCCGGCGTCGTTAAGCTGGCAGGCAAGATGCCGCGGAAAGGAATTTCTTTCATGCCCCGACTAGTGAAATAGTCGGCACTCGCCGATGCGGCGGCACGACCACCACCATTTAAAAAATGCACATCGCCCGTTTTAGCATCATGAATCAACCAGAAGGCATCACCACCTACGCCCACCATGTGCGGATAAATAACGGCGAGGGCTGCACTGGTTGCAATCGCAGCATCCACCGCAGAGCCACCCGCACGTAATACATCAATGCCAGCTTGCGAAGCGAGTGAATGAGGGCAGGTGACCATGCCATGCGGAGCCAGCGTTGCCGGGCGCCCAGTGGTGATTTTCAAAATTTTCTCCTGGTGTTTTATTCAATGCGATTCAATCGCCAAGGGCGATAATTTACACCAGTTGCCCGCGCATGGGCTCAGAGCGCAAGTGTGCTCTGTCAAAAGATCAAATCATGCTGAAATTTAGATGCGTTTAAGCAGTGGTATTGATCATGCTACCGACGGGGCCATTACTTTGCATACTTGATTGCAAAGTTTTAAGAAAGGATGTCAGTGAGTTAGGGTCAGTTGTGCCGCCCAAGGTGGACATTAAATTGGAAAAACTCGATTGCAGTGACGTTAGCGCTGACGAATTAGCTGAGGTACTTGTTGTACTTGCAGTGCTCGTGCTTACTGAGCTAATCGAATTGACCGAATCAGCGACTGATGGTGCATTCGTTACCGATGAAGTCGCACTAGCTGAGGCGGCACTGAGTTGAGCAATGAGATTACTCAGTTCAGTAGAAAACTGGCCACCCATAGCGCGTTCCAGTCCATGGTGCCTGTGATGCCCCATGGGAGGTGCTGAGCCAGTAGGTGACGTACTCGAAGCGCTTGATGCACTCGTGGCATCGCTTGGTGCATTACCAGGTGGCGGCGGCGGTGGCATTGTCATCGCGAAAGTAGATGATGCCGCGATTCCATCGGTGCTGTTTGTGCTTGGTACACCGGGTAGCGCAGGTGAAGTCGTGCTATTCG
>CANGJE010000136.1 GCA_947454305.1 Oxalobacteraceae bacterium | reverse complement strand
GAGATCAATACTGGCGGTGCACAACTGGTTTTCACGACACATGATACGTCGCTGCTGGATGCAACCTATTTATTCCGGCGTGATCAAGTATGGTTTGTTGAGAAAGATAGCAATCAAACTTCTACTTTGATTAGCCTGTCAGAATTTAGTCCTCGAAAAAACGAGGCATTGGAACGCGGATACTTGATGGGCCGTTACGGTGGGGTGCCATTCATCAGCGATAGCCTAGGACTGATGCACTGATGGCTCGAGACAACTCTCCTAAAGTACGCCAAAAGAAGCAGCTTGAGAGAAAGCAGGGAAGGCGTGCGAGTTACGATCGAATTTTGATCGTATCTGAAGGTAGTAAAACAGAACCAAATTATTTTCGAGAGATCCGTGCAGCCTATCACTTGCACACTGCCAATGTGGAAGTTCGGGCTAGCGAGTTGGGAACTGCGCCTATCCAAGTGGTGCAGTACGCGCAATATTTATTTGAGCATGGTGATCGTCACCGAAACATCCCAGAACGTGCGTTCGAAAAGGTCTACGCTGTGTTTGACCGCGATGACCATGAAAGTTATCACGAGGCTCTGAAGCTTGCAGCCTCGCTCGATGGCAAGCTAAGAAATGATGCCAGTCAACCGGTCGCTTTTCAGGCAATTGCGTCTGTGCCCAGTTTTGAAATTTGGCTGCTATTACATTTTGAGGATGTTCAGGCTCCTCTACAGCGCGATGAAGCGATGCGTCGCCTCAAGCTATACATTTCGGGCTATGACAAAGGTGCGGGCAACTCATTCGCGATTACACGAGAACAATTGCCCATAGCTATCCAGCGTGCTGAACGGTTAGCAGCACGTTTCACCGCACAAACCGATCCTAATCCCTTTACTTCCATTGTTGAATTGGTGAAGCTACTGACAGCATTGCGCTACTGAAATACCTATTTGCTCTAAGAATATGAGGATTTAGCAGAAAGGCCGCTATATGAGGCTCTTTTTTTTTGCTTTTTTAGATTTATGGCTGCCTATCAGTTTTCGAATTCCTTGCTCTATACAAAAAAGCAAGAACCAAGGAATCACCACCATCAAAACCCTCCCCAAATACCACCCTGGTTTTTCTGCCTCAATCTCAATTTCCATGGCGTGGTCGAGTGCCGCTTTAACTTCAGCAACGGTAGCGGGGTCTGTATCAGGGGGTAGGTAGTAGGTTTCCCATCCATCCGCATCAATGGGTATTCGGCCCTCAGTTTTGGAGCTAACGAATGAATCTAAAACAGAACGGGGTACATGATGAATAGCGGTTTCCCACCGCCAGGGGTTTTGCGGCTGTAAGTGCAGTTGGTTAGTCCATAGCAGACCGAGCACCCAAAGTATGCTCAGGATGATCCACGGTCTGCGTACGGCTGCACGTAAGTTCACTTCGATTTAAATCCTAGACCTACATACACCGCTCGTGTAATAGAGTTAACGCCCACGTTAATGCTGAGTGGATCAAACGCCACGATCAGCCCGGCGTTACCATTGAAGCCGCTTTTGTCTCGGCTAGTGTCATCGGTCCAAGTGCCATCGGCGTATTTGACCATACCGTTTGATGAGCCATAGCCTACACCGACATAAGCGTGTAGCGACTGATAGCCACGCTTTTCAAAATCAGCAGGCATGAGCGGGAAGGTAAAACCAAGGTTTGCCAGATAAGCCGCATGTCCTGTTTTAACTTCTGCACATGAGCTCCAGCAGTAATAGCCCGCTGTGTAATTCGATGGGTGAATGGGCATCATGCCGTTGAAATATCCGCCAACGCCATGATCGTTAAGTGCGTAGATGCCTAGACCCAAGCCTTGGGTCATATCGCCCATTTCGGGTGAATAGATAACATCGATATAGGTTGAGTCTGCCATAGCAGCGCCTGAGGACAGAAGGGCGGCGAGTAAAAGGGAAAGTGATTGTTTTTTCATGGGTGGCTTTCTAAAGAAAGAGTGGAACTCAACAAAAAACGATAATTAATAATAAAAAATAAAAACTAATAAATCATTTCGCATCAAACATAAAAACACTGTCACGCTTACCTATCCAAAGTGGTTTTTGTTGATGATCTGTACCTAGACGATTAGCGTCTTGACTCACACGATCACGGATGACATCAAACTGTTTTGATTGAATAAATGGAGTGCGTAACATTTCGCCTAACAAGTAATACGAGAACAAGCGATGACCTTTGGCGCGCATAGCATTCGCAAAATCATTCGGACCACCCGAGGCCAATACCGTTATGCGTGGGTCGGCAGGCGGGTTGAGTGAGTCAACAGGGGTGACGATGAGGGGTGCAACATCGCGATAGATGAAGGCGTTGTCATCCGCACGGCCGGCAAAGCAGGTATCAAGAATGACGTTGATTTCGCGTGCCTGACTACCTAAGAGCATTTTGTAGACATCGGCTAGACGCAAGAATGAGTTATCGATTAAGCCGGCAGTAGCATCTTGTGGCACCAGTACAGTATTTTTGCCATCTTTAGTTGGGGCTGCATGGCCAGAGTAGTAGACGATCAGTCTATCGTTTTTACCTATGCGTGCCAGTAGATTTTTAAGACGTGAGGTAATGCGTGTGCCAGTGGCGTCTGCATTCACCATAGTGATGAGATTGTCTGACTGTAGTCCATACTTTTTACGGATGAGCTCCGCAAAGCTCATGGCTGATCTGTCAGCGAAGATCACCTTGGGGAATTCGCTGTAGTCAGAAATTCCAATAACTAAAGCGTAGACGTTACTGGTAGTTTGGTTTTGTTTGACGTTGGCGATTTTAGGCGACAGGTCATCCTCATACGCACCTTGATCGATCTTCTTTAGCTGTGCTTCCAGTTGACGCATTTCAGTTGTCATGCGTTCTTTTTCAGCGGTGACTTGTTGACGCTGACCGATTTCATTCCGTAGATAGTCTAGCTTTTCTCGCAGACGACGACTTTCATCGTCATTAGCTAAAACAAGTGGTTGTTCGCTAATTCCTGTAGAGCCTATTTTTTTCAGTCCAGCCGATGCTGTCTTGATGGTATTGGCATTGAGGTTAACAGTGGCCAGTGGTGGCAGATCAATCGCATCCACTAGTTTCATTGCGATGATCTGGTTATCGACCAATAAGTGGCTATCGACCATACGCAGCGATCGCTCATTGACACTAAAGCGCATGAATGGTCGTGCTTGGTTCAATCTATTTTTGATTGATTTCGCCTGTTCAG
>CANGJE010000135.1 GCA_947454305.1 Oxalobacteraceae bacterium | reverse complement strand
TCGACCGATAGCAAGAAGGTTGGTCAAGGCAATTTGTTTGTTGCCCTGCGCGGTGAGCGATTTGATGCGCATGACTTTTTACACGAAGTGAGCACGCAAGGTGCCGCCGCTGTTGTTGTTGAGCGTATTCCTGAAGGATTGAATTTACCGGCGCTCGTGGTACCCGATACGCGTTATGCATTAGGGCAGATTGCTAATGGCTGGCGACAGAAATTTTCTATTCCTGTGATTGGTGTCACTGGCAGTAATGGCAAGACCACCGTTAAAGAAATGATTGCATCGATTTTGGCCGCAGCATTTGGTGAAAATAATTATCTTGCGACTCAAGGTAATTTAAATAATGAAATCGGTGTGCCACTCACCTTGTTCAGGTTAGAGAGCACTCATCGTGCTGCAGTCATTGAAATGGGAATGAATCACCCCGGTGAAATTGCACGACTTGCAGAGATCGCTCAGCCTACTGTAGCGCTCGTCAACAATGCTCAGCGTGAACATCAAGAATTTATGGAAAGTGTCGCGGCAGTTGCTAAAGAAAATGGCGCGGTGATCACTGCTTTATCAGCCAATGGCAGCGCGGTCTTTCCTGCCGATGATGACTATACGGCGTTGTGGCAATCGTATGCCGATAAAAAACAAACCATCACTTTTGGATTGGATCAGCGCGCGGCACTCTGGTGTGAGTGGACGCCGAAGGCCTTTGGCAGCGATTTGCAAATTCAAGTGAATGGCCAATCTGTGCCTGTATCGCTCGCCGCAGCAGGCGAGCACAACGTACGCAATGCATTAGCGGCCTTTGCCGCGACGCGTGCTGTGGGTATTGATGTTGACTGCATCGTGCGTGGTTTGCAGGCATTTGTTCCTGTCGCTGGACGCTTGCAGCGCAAGAATGCTCCGAACGGTGCATTAGTGATCGACGACACCTACAACGCCAATCCAGATTCAGTGCGTGCTGCGATTGATGTATTGGCTATGTCGCCATCACCGCGCACATTGATATTAGGTGATATGGGCGAAGTGGGTTCTGAGGGCGTAGCGTTTCACGAAGAAATTGGTTCGTATGCACGCACACGTCACATTGATCAGTTATTTACGTTGGGTACCTTGGCGCGTCATGCCAGCCTGGCTTTCGGTAGCGCCGGCCGTCATTTTGAGGACGTCGATACATTGAATAACGAGCTAGGCCATACCGCGTCTAATGCCAGCATTCTCATCAAAGGATCACGCTTCATGAAAATGGAACGCGTCGTAGAACGCCTGACAGGCACTTCAGTAGGAGGCCATTGAGATGCTGCTTTGGCTAGCACAACATTTTCAAGATCAACTCGGAGCATTGAGGGTATTTAACTTTATTACCTTCCGCGCTGTCTTCGCTACGCTGACGTCATTGATGATTGGTTTGTTATTTGGGCCAGTTGTCATTCGCTTGCTTACGACGTTAAAAGTCGGGCAAGCAGTTCGAACCGATGGGCCGCAAACGCATTTGGTGAAATCCGGAACGCCAACCATGGGGGGCGTATTGATATTGATAGGTATTGGTGTTTCAACCTTGCTCTGGATAGATTGGACCAATCGCTTTGTCTGGCCTGTGTTGATTGTGACTTTAGGATTTGGTGTGATTGGTTGGGTCGACGATTATCGCAAGGTGGTTTACAAAGATCCGAATGGCATGCGCTCACGCGAAAAATATATGTGGCAGTCATTAATTGGATTGCTTGCTGCATTTTATTTGGCGTTTTCTGTTTCCGGCCCAACCAACATGGCAGTTCTTGAACTGTTCATGTCGTGGGTGCAGTCTGGCTTTTCAATGGAATTGCCGCCTACAGCAGATTTGATAGTTCCGTTTTTTAAGACGGTCAGCTATCCCTTAGGCGTTTGGGGTTTTATTGCACTCACCTATTTCGTTATTGTTGGCACCAGCAATGCGGTGAATTTAACGGATGGGTTGGATGGCCTAGCCATCATGCCAACCGTGATGGTGGGCTCCGCACTCGGCATCTTTGCTTATTTAACCGGTAGTGCTACCTACGCAAAATATTTATTGATCCCGCATATACCCGGTGCAGGTGAGTTGCTAATTTTCTGTGGCGCGATGGCAGGAGCTGGTTTGGCCTTCTTATGGTTTAACGCTTATCCCGCACAAGTCTTTATGGGTGATGTCGGTGCGCTGGCCTTGGGTGGTGCATTAGGCACGATTGCTGTCATCGTTCGTCAAGAGATTGTGTTGTTCATCATGGGTGGGGTCTTCGTAGTCGAGACTTTGTCAGTCATGTTGCAGGTCGCGTATTTCAAATACACCAAAATGAAAACCGGTGTTGGTAAGCGCGTCTTACTGATGGCGCCGCTACATCATCACTATGAACAAAAAGGTTGGAAAGAAACGCAAGTGGTCGTTCGTTTCTGGATTATCACCATGATGTTGGTGTTGTTTGGGTTGTCGACGTTAAAGCTGCGCTAACGAGTAAAAAATAAAACGAACCTATAAAAATGAACTACGCAGGTAAACACGCATTGGTGCTCGGGCTCGGTGAATCGGGCCTGGCAATCGCCCATTGGCTAGCCGATGCTGGCGTGCGCCTGCGTGTGGCTGATACGCGTGCATTTCCAGATCGTTTAGCAACACTACGTGAAAACGTACCTACGGCAGAATTCATTAGTGGTGAATTTACGCCCTCCTTATTGGACGATATTAATTTCATTATTCTGAGCCCAGGCCTGTCGCCTTTAAATGAGCTGACAGTGATATTGGCTGCTGCACAGGAAAAAAATATTCCAGTTTGGGGCGAAATTGAATTGTTCGCTCAAGCACTCGCAGCACTTAAAGAGCGACGCGCCTATCAGCCAAAAATAATTGCGATTACCGGCACCAACGGTAAAACAACCGTCACACGCCTAACAGGCGAACTGTGTCGTGCTGCGGGTTTGTCCGTCAAAGTCGCCGGCAATATTAGCCCAGCTGCACTCGATGTATTACGCGAGGCAGTCGCTACCGATACCTTGCCTGATGTTTGGGTACTCGAATTATCTAGTTTTCAGCTCTACAGCACCTACACCTTGCGCGCGGATGCAGCCACGGTATTAAATATCTCGCAAGATCATTTGGATTGGCATGGCGATATGAACGAGTACGCCAAAGCCAAAGAGCGAATTTTCGGTCCAGAGACTATTCGCGTGTTGAATCGCGATGATGCGCGTGTAATGAAAATGATTGTGCGT
>CANGJE010000134.1 GCA_947454305.1 Oxalobacteraceae bacterium | reverse complement strand
ATTGCCACGGGTGTATTCCGTTTCTGTCCAGCGTACGGAATTCTCAAGCTAAATAGCTGCCCCGTAGATACACACTCAACCGATACACACTAAGTCTATGCCTAAAGTTCGCTCAAAAGGTTTTTCGAATCCCGCAGCAACCTGGGATGCACGTTTCTCTAGCACCGACTACATCTTCGGCAAAACGCCGAATGTGTGGTTGGCGCAGCATAGCGAATTGCTGATTCCCGGTGGGCGCGCACTCGCCGTAGCTGATGGCGAAGGTCGTAACAGCGTTTGGTTAGCTGAACGCGGGATGCAGGTTGACGCCTTTGATATTTCGCCTATCGGTGTAGACAAAGCGCGTCGGCTTGCCTTGGCAGCGAATGTGACGGTGAATTTCAATGTGAGTGATTGCGACGAATGGGATTGGCAGCCTAATCACTATGATTTAGTGGTCGCCATTTTTATACAGTTTGCCGATCCCGAATCGCGCACACGTTTGTTCAAACGAATGATGGAAAGCCTGAAGCCGGGCGGCCTGCTTTTGCTGCAAGGTTATACGCCCAAGCAATTGGACTACAAAACCGGCGGACCACCACGGCTAGATCATTTGTATACCGACGATTTACTACGTGCAGAATTTTCTGGCATGGATATCATCGAGCTAGATAGCTACGAAGAAGTACTGCGTGAAGGTACGCAGCACAGTGGGCAATCCGCGTTGGTCGGTTTAGTGGCTAAAAAAATCTAAGTAATTTAATTAATTCAAATTAATTCAAACTAAGCCAATCTAATTAGTAATAATTAGTATTAATTAAATTTAACTCACCTTAGCTCTTACCGCGTATTCCCAATCGACTTAGCAAAGCGCGATCGTCTTCAACATCGGGATTACCGGTAACGAGTAATTTGTCACCGTAAAAAATCGAATTCGCACCCGCCAGATAACACAGGGTCTGAATACCCTCACCTAACTGACGTCGTCCTGCAGATAAACGCACACGTGCTTTCGGCATAGTGATGCGCGCCACCGCAATAGTGCGGACAAATTCAAGCGGATCGAGTGCTTCTTGTTCAGCCAAAGGCGTACCTTCCACCGCGACTAAATGATTGATAGGCACCGACTCAGGATAGGGATTTAAATTGGCTAACTGCGAGATCAACCCCGCACGTTGTTCACGCGTCTCACCCATACCGACGATCCCGCCACAACACACTTTCAATCCTGCTTCGCGCACATGTTCCAACGTATCTAATCGATCTTGATAGTCGCGTGTGCTGATGATGTCGCCGTAAAATTCCGGCGCCGTATCCAGATTGTGGTTGTAGTAATCCAAACCAGCATTACGCAAACGCTCGGCTTGCTCTTCTTTCAGCATACCCAAGGTGGCACAAGTCTCCATGCCTAATGCTTTAACTGCTTTGACCATGTCTTCAACCGCATCCAGATCACGATCTTTCGGTGCGCGCCAAGCGGCTCCCATACAAAAACGCGTAGCCCCACTATCTTTAGCGGCCTGCGCTGCTGCGACGACTTCTTCAACAGGCATCATTTTTTCTGCCGTCACACCGGTATCGTAATGTGCCGATTGCGGGCAATAACCACAATCTTCCGGACAGCCGCCGGTTTTAATCGACAACAGCGTCGCTAGCTCAACTTCATTCGCATCGAAATGTTCACGATGTATTTTTTGTGCGCGCCACAGCAAATCATTAAACGGAAGCTCAAAAAGTTTCACCACTTCAGCCACGGGCCAGATATCGCGAGCTGCCGCCAAGGTCGCAATTTTGTTACGAGCAGCGTGAAAGGTAATGGGTTGCGATGACATGCATGAATCCTGTGTAAATAAAATCAGTAAGTAAATTTAAAGGCTATCTAGGCCAATGTGGCAACTGCGAAAAATCCAGCGTATCGACTGCAAGCGCCGCAGACGGTATCGGCATCCACGGCAAACTACCTAAGCAAGGTGCAGACAAACGCTCACGCAATGCTTCTATGTTGGCAGTCTGATGCGGCATCGCAGGATCAATCTGATTCACCACCCACGCCGCCAAACGCAAACCTCGCGCAGCGATCGCCTCGGCGGTCAGCAAGGCATGATTCAGGCAGCCCAAACGTAGACCAACCACGAGGATAACATCAAGCTGTAATCGCGCTGCGATGTCAGCCATGTCGGTCTGGGGTGTCAGGGGCACACAAAAACCACCCACCCCTTCAACAATAACGGCCTCGGTTTGGGCACGGATGTGATCGAAGGCAGTAAAAATTGTAGCGGGATTAATGTGCTGGTCTTCTAACGCAGCGGCCACATGCGGTGCAGCAGCCTCTTTAAATAAATACGGTGCGATCACATGCGTAGGCAAGCTCACGTTCGCCTCGCCACTCAAGAGGGCAACATCCTCATTCCATAGTCTGCCATCGCGCACCTCAGCACCCGCAGCCACGGGTTTCATACCCGCCACCTTCAAGCCATGACTCGCCAGACTGCGAATCAACGCAGCCGACACTAGTGTCTTACCCACATTCGTGTCGGTTCCGGTGACAAAATAATCCACTCGACTCGTCATGAAGACGCTGCCTCGAGCGCATTAACCTGGCTAGCTAATTGCGCAACCTGATCATGCGTATGCGCCGCAGATAACGTGACACGTAATCTCGCGGTGCCTAAAGGAACCGTTGGTGGTCGCACTGAACCTACCCAAAAACCGTGCTCGCGTAATTGATGGGCTGCTGCCATCGTGCGTGCGTTATCACCAATCAGCACCGGTTGTATCGGCGTCTCGGAGTCAAGCATTTGCCAGTGTTTCAGATTAATGGCTGATTTCCATTGAGTGATACGTTCATTTAATATAGCGCGTCGGCGACGTCCCTCTTCACCCGCAATAATTGTAAGACTCGTTAACAATGCATGCGCTAACGCAGGTGGCGATGCGGTGGAATAAATATACGGACGCGCGCGTTGTATCAACCATTCAATAATGGTTTCATGCGCTGCAATGAAAGCCCCAGCGACACCGGCAGCTTTACTCAACGTTCCTATCAAAATTAGTCGCTCAGATCGAAGAGAACAATGTTCGATCAAACCACGCCCATGGTTGCCCAGTACACCAAAACCATGCGCATCATCGACGATCAACCAAGCATCATGCAATTCACACAGGCCTAGTATCTCTGTCAGCGGCGCGATATCGCCATCCATACTAAAGACACCATCAGTAACAATGAGTTTGCGCTCAGCAGTACTGGACGCCAACATCGCACTTAAGGCCATCAGATCGCGATGCGGGTAGATACTGACTTTTGCGCGCGACAAACGTGCAGCATCAATCAGCGATGCGTGATTCAATGCTTCAGAAAAAATCTCAGAGT
>CANGJE010000133.1 GCA_947454305.1 Oxalobacteraceae bacterium | reverse complement strand
GAAGAACTCGAGGCCTTGCAGCTCGGCGCAGTGCAAATGCTGGCGCCTTCGATGGCTAAGTTCGGTCCGCTTGGCGTCAAAGAATTTGAATTGTTTGACCTGCCTTATTTGTTTACTGATCAGCAGTCCCTCGAGCGTGTGACCAATGGACCGGTCGGACGAGAGATGCTTAAACGACTAGAAACCAAAGGGTTGATTGGGCTTTCATTTTGGGACAATGGTTTCAAGATCATGTCATCGAATCGCTCTATGCATGCACCGACTGACCTCAAAGGTTTGAAGCTGCGTATTCAAGCATCGAAGGTATTGGATGAGCAGATGCGTGTGCTGGGATCTAATCCGCAAGTAATGGCTTTCTCCGAGGTGTATCAAGCGCTGCAAACGGGTGTAGTTGATGGCCTAGAAAATGTACCATCGAATTTATATACCCAAAAAATGCATGAAGTTCAGAAGCATATGGCCGTCACTAATCATGGATACATTGGCTATGCCGTTGTTGTAAATAAAAAATTCTGGGAAAAACTACCTGCCGATGTACGCAGCCAACTTGATGGTGCGATGAAAGAAGCAACCGAGTATGCGAATAAAATCGCGCAGCAAGAAAATGAAGCGGCACTCGACGCTATTCGTAAATCCGGAAAAACAAACGTTTATACACCGACCGAAGCAGAAAAATCCGAATGGCGAAAAGTGATGTTGCCGGTACATAAAACAATGGAAGAGCGTATTGGTAAAGATTTGATTGCTGCTGCCAGCAAAGCTGCAGCAGGTAAGTAGTTTTTTTATTGGGTGCGTAACCTGAGCGTATAGGTCTAACGATGAAATTTCTTGATCATTTAGAAGAATGGTTTATTGCCTTTTTGATGGCCGCTGCCACATTAATTATTTTTGTAGCCGTGATACATCGCTATGCCTCAGGACTGCCGATTCCTGTCGTGCAGGATTTTCTATTGCGCCTAAATACCAGTTGGGCTCAGGAGTTGACGATCTACCTGTTTGTGTGGATGGCTAAATTCGGTGCAGCCTACGGTGTGCGAACAGGCATACATGTGGGTGTCGACGTGTTGATCAATCGTTTAAACACACCGCTGAAGAAAAAATTTATTTTGTTTGGTCTGTTAGCGGGTGCAAGTTTTACCGGCATCATTGCAGCGCTTGGCGCAGATTTTGTGTTTGAGTTGTCGGGCACATCCAGTACATCGGAAGTACTCGAGCTGCCCATCTGGATTGTGTATCTCGCTATTCCTCTGGGTTCATCCCTCATGTGTTTTCGATTTTTGCAGGTGAGCTGGAACTTTGCTCGAGGCGGTGAGCTGCCAGTGCATGATCATGCACATGTTGAAGGACTTGTGGAGGATGCAGCGGAGGGTCGGCAATGAACGCGTTCATTATATTTGCGTTACTGATTGTATTGATGTTGAGCGGCATGCCGATATCAATCGCGCTCGGTCTCACGGTACTGACCTTTTTATTCACCATGACCGATGTGCCTGTACAGGCCGTCGCGCTGAAGTTATTTACGGGCATAGAAAAATTCGAAATCATGGCGATTCCGTTTTTTATATTAGCCGGAAATTTTCTGACGCATGGCGGTGTGGCGCGACGCATGATTACCTTTGCCACTTCCATGGTGGGACACTGGCATGGTGGATTGGCTTTGTCGGGTGTAATGGCCTGCGCGCTCTTTGCAGCAGTGTCAGGGTCATCACCAGCGACAGTGGTAGCGATTGGATCCATCCTGCTACCTGCAATGGTTAAGCAAGGCTACCCAAAATCGTTTGGTGCTGGAGTAATTACGACTTCAGGGGCGCTGGGAATTTTGATTCCACCATCGATCGTGATGGTGATGTACTCCGTCTCTACGAATACCTCGGTCGGTAAATTATTCGTGGCGGGTGTAATACCGGGTTTGTTGTTGGCGTTTTTCTTAGGTTTGACGACCTGGGTACTGGCGCGCAGCAAAGATTACCCACGTATGCCACGTTCAACTTGGTTACAGCGTTGGCAAGCCTTTCGAGAAAGTGTTTGGGGTTTGTTATTGATCGTGGTGGTGATGGGCGGTATCTACACAGGCATATTCACACCCACTGAAGCAGCAGCAATGTCTGCGGTGTATGCCTTTGTTATCGCCGTGTTTGTTTACCGTGATTTGCGATTAGTTCAGATTGGAAAAGTATTGCTGGACTCAGCATCCATGTCGGCCATGCTGCTGTACATCATTACTAATGCGGTGCTGTTTTCATTTTTAATGACCAGCGAAGGCATACCGCAAGCGATGGCAGGCTGGATCATGGATAAAGGTCTGGGTCAGATCAGTTTCCTGTTAGTGGTGAATCTTTTATTGCTATTAGCAGGCAATGTGATGGAGCCTTCATCGATTGTATTGATCATGGCGCCGATTCTTTTTCCAGTGGCTGTGGCATTGGGCGTCGACCCTGTGCACTTTGGAATCATCATGGTGGTGAACATGGAAATCGGCATGTGTCATCCACCCGTAGGATTGAATTTGTATGTGGCGTCGGGGATAACCAAGATGGGGATCACCGAATTAACCGTGGCAGTTTTGCCGTGGTTATTCACTATGCTAGGATTTTTATTACTGATTACCTATGTGCCGCAGTTGTCGCTCTGGCTGCCGCGATTATTATTTGGTGGATGAATCTCAGATTGAACAAGCCGTGTTCATCGTGGAGGCGTGTCTATGTCAAAGCAAATAGCTGAATTGTTTTCGTCTATCGTGGCCGCTCCCTTCGGAGCGATTGGTATTCGTGTAGAACGTGGAGAATTACGTGAGCTCACCTACCTGCCACCGGAGTACGAACCTAAACCCGGCGAAGACTCTTTATCAAAAAAAATAGCGAAGCAAGTTCAGGCGTATTTCAAAAATCCAGACTTTGAATTCGATATCGATTTACCTGTTGTCGGCTCAGATCATCAGCGCAAAGTGTGGGACGTTATTAATGCAATCCCCCGAGGTAGTGTACTGACCTATGGTCAAGTCGCTAAACGTATCAGTTCCGCTCCGCGCGCTGTGGGTCAGGCCTGCGGTTCGAATTGGTATCCACTGATAATTCCCTGTCATCGAGTCACTGCGGCAAGCGGGATTGGCGGCTTTGCGCGTCATGATGGTGGCTTTCATCAGAACGTGAAGCGCTGGTTGTTGCGCCATGAGCAGGTACCTGGATTTTGATGACGGCGGCGACAGACAAATCCGCAGCAGTCGGACAAGAAATCGCCGATGAATTCTGTGATGCCCTGTGGCTAGAAGATGGTTTGTCGCGCAACACACTCGATGCCTATAAGCGTGATGTACTTTTGTTTGCTGCATGGCTTCATTCTGAGTACAACAAGAATTTGTACGAAGTTACCGATATCGATTTAAATGCTTACTTCGCTTTTCGGCATGCCACCACCAAGGCGAGTTC
>CANGJE010000132.1 GCA_947454305.1 Oxalobacteraceae bacterium | reverse complement strand
TGGTTAGCGTTTTACAATGCTAAGCGATTGCATTCAACGCTGGGGTATGTGAGTCCGATGCAATTTGAGAAAAACTGGCTGGCAGAACAAGAAAGACGTTCTGCTTAATCGTATCCGTTAAGGGATTCGTGATTCAGGGGCAAGCTCAGAATGATTTCCACCCTACGAGTAAATGGCTCATTAACCCCTTGAAACCCCTCAAACTCCTCGTTTTTATAGTGCTTATGGCGGGTAGTCAGGGTCAGGCCTTGTCAGCACCGGAGCAGGGTGGAGATGCGCGTCCACGCCCGGAGCGCCCCAAAGGATCCAATGCTAACGATCAGGCCAGCAAGCAGGATGATGCTCGTCAGCGCGACGCAGAACATCGCCCACCCAAGTTGTCACCCGAAGAGCGCAAGGCACTGCGGCAGCAGATTCACGAGGTCGGGCACGATCTTTATCCGGCTAAGCGCTGAAAATTCTGGTCCAACTTAGTTAGTCATGCTTAGAGTTGATCACGACAATCCAATTGTCATGACTTCTACCAAATCTCCAGACTTAAGCAATCGGGTGGTATTTGAGAAAAAGCTTTGTCTCGACTGACTAGCGTTGATTTAACTGACGCCGCATGGGCAGCAATCATCATGTCGAAATCACTCAAATTGATTCCTTGTGATTCTAGGCTATTGCACAATTCACCATAGCGGACGGCGGCTTGTTCATCCCAAGGCAGTACATCAATTCGCAATAGTACTTGGGTGAGCGCATTTCTCAGTCGAGTCGGTTGGCCTCTGCGGTGTAATCCGTATTCCAGCTCGGCCAAGGTAACGCTGGACATTGCGACCTGACCAACGGCGACCTTTGTTAATCGATTCAGTAAATCATTATCGCGGCCCTGCATGATGTGACTGATGATGTTGGTGTCGAGCAGGTAGTGCTTGCTCATTTTTGATCGTTCTCAAAGGGGTCGCGACGTGTGTTGGTTTGGCGGCGCTCAATGAGCAAATCTTCCTCGGCGTTGAGTTTCACAACGTCGATTAAACCCTGCCAATCGGTTGGCTTGCGGGATAGCACTACATCTCCCGTTACGGGGTCATGGCGAATGTAGACCTCGGTGACATCAAATCGAAATTCTAGTGGCAGGCGCACTGCTTGGCTGCGACCGGTGGTAAATATCTTAGCAGTTTGGTACATGGTGCCTCCGCGAGGTGGGTGGTATATCTCATGATATATATCGTGGTTGTTGATGTCAACTGACGTGGGTAGTTGCCAAATTCCTCTTTGTTTTTGACATCTTTTGTATTGATATTGTCCGAAGTTTGTATATAACTATCGGACAAGGTGAATTATGGACAAGCAACCCCCCATCCTCAAATTGCAAGTGGCTCAACGAATCAGCGTCGGTCCTGCCTCAAAGGTATGGACCCCGTCGGACTTCCTTGACCTGGGGCAGCGCGATGCGGTGGACAAAACAATTCAAAGAATGGTGGCCAGCCATGCTTTGCGTAGGATCGATCGAGGTCTATACGATCAGCCAAGAACAAACCAGCTAACCGGCCACGCTGCAGTCGTCGATTACATAAGTGTGATTGACGCTGTAGGTAGACGGTATCAGGTCAGAATTCTGCCAGACGGGATGACGGCTGCCAATGATCTGGGGCTCACCAACGCAGTACCGGGCCAAGTCATTATTCATACGGATGGACGATTGCGCCCAATTGTTTTGGACAACTTAATAATCCAATTTAAGCTGACGGCACCAAGCAAACTCTTCTGGGCTGGAAGGCCTGCTGTGAGTATTGTCCAAGCGCTCTATTGGCTTAGGGATGAATTGAAATCTAGCGACGTAACAGATCCGAGCATGGTCAGTGCAAAGCTAAGAAGAATACTCACAGACCCAAAGGCCGCACTAGTCAGAGATGATCTTGTTTCAGGGTTGAATACCTTACCGTCTTGGATGCAAAATTGGATTCCGGAGTTGCTAGGGAATGTTGATCTATGTAACAAGGGAGTGCTGCATTGAATTCTGAATTTTCAAAATTCATTGCCGCAACACCTGAAGATAGGCGAGACCTGTTTTTAGCAACAGCAAACAGGATCGGTATTCCAAAACAGAATGTTGAAAAATTTAGGGGCAGTATAAATTTTAGCTTTTCTTCAATTACTTTTTGCTATTCATTGCTGCGAAGGCTTGCCTCACATAAGGATCAACGTTCGGTTGATCGAGTAACCAGCGCACGTAGTCTTTGGGTACTTCTGAAAGTGGTGTGCCTTTGTGTTTGCCGAAGGTCATGTGGGTGGGAAGTCTGGCGTTTTCGGATGCATGCCAAAGTGCCTCGATATTGCTGATGTTTAATGCACTGCACAGGTGTTCAAGAATGGTGGCGCAGATGTGTATGTCAGCTTGGGCGGAATGCGCGTTGCGCAATATCTCGCGTGCGTGGGTGCGATCTAAGTAATAAAGCAGTGCGCTCTGGCTATGAGAGTCAAGTGTAGGCCAGGCTTTTCTGCTGAGTGCGAGTGTGCAGATGCGTTTAATGTCTGGCTTGCCTATGGCACCCCAATCAAAATCGATGTTGTGACCGATGAGGTAAGTGGCATCGGTGGGTAGCGTGAAGCTTGACGCGGGTGGGCAATCGACTAGCTCTTCATCCAGTATGTGATGGGTGGCGAGTGCGCCTAGGCTGATAGGTTTACCGGGGTTGTAGCGCTGATGAAATTCTTCACTAAGGGTGAATGGGCTGATGCTATCTAGGGCAACCCAGGCGGCTTCGACTAGGACAGGGTTGTCTTTGTCGGTGGCTTCGATATCAAAAATAATGGCTGCTGGCATGGGGTGACTTTATAGGTTAGTTGGCTCAGAGTTTGAGCCTAGTGAATGGTAAGTTCTGGTTTAGATTTCCAGATTTTAAATGAGTTGCCATCCATCAAGAGAGATGGCTGCCCTCATCAATCAGCCTTCCCGGGCAAGGTAGTTCTACGAAAGCGGATGCGGCTTTGGTAATAGTGGCTACGATCTGAAGATGTGACGAGGTCGATGCGTTACTAGGATTTACGTTTCGCCGATCGGAAACGATGACCTGCCAATGGTTTAAGCAGAGTTTTTCAACGAACTTTTCTGCTACAGCATCTCAAAAAAGAACACGTTTTTATAGAAAGCGTATTCATCGAAAAAGCTAGGGGTTTGGATTTTGTCTGGGAATGGGTACTACTGGTACTGGTCAATCTGGACTCTGATTTTTGAAGTACTCGCAAAAAATGTCCACAAAGTGTCCAAATGAAGTGGCTCTAAGAAGAAAAACGGGTTAGCACTTGTGGCGCTAACCCGTTGATTTTGCTACTTTTTGTACTGGTGCGGCCGGCAGGAATTGAACCCACGACCCCTTGGTTCGTAGCTGTTCTATTCTCGCTAAGCTATTGTTTTTATTGACTGTTTATGGGGTGCAAGTCCTTCACTTTCGCTCTGTAGT
>CANGJE010000131.1 GCA_947454305.1 Oxalobacteraceae bacterium | reverse complement strand
TCCGCGCGCTTCTTTGCGATGCTTGAGATAAAGATATTCATCGCACCATTGCTTAAATTGAGAATGAAGATCAGCACCGAAAGGCGATAGCGCGTCGTGGCACGTTTGATGAAAATGTTTCGCATCTTCGGTAAAGCCGTAATAAGGCGTTAGATCCATGCCGCCGCCAAACCACCAAACAGGATCTTTACTAGGGCCAGTAGTGGTAAAAAAGCGAACGTTCATGTGCACCGTTGGTGCGTAGGGATTACGTGGATGAAAAACCAGCGATACACCCATCGCTTCCCATGGACGACCAGCTACTTCAGGCCGATTCGCGGCAGCTGATGGCGGCAGACTGCTACCGGTCACATGAGAGAAACCAACACCGCCGCGTTCGAGCACATTGCCTTCTTCAATCAAACGCGAGATACCGCCGCCGCCTTCCGGGCGCTCCCAACTGTCTTTGATGAATTCTTTGCCATCTACTGCTTCGACGGCCGCAACGATATTGGCTTGCAGAGATAACAGCCAGGTTTTAACGGCTTGAATATTAGGTGCGCTCATAGTTTCGCCCGTTTTTTTAGTTTTTAATGAAGCTCAATTTTATAGACGTCGCATAGCACGCCAGCCTATGTCACGACGGAACTGCATGCCATCAAAATGAATTTTTTCCAGAGCTTCATAAGCCGCTTTGTGAGCAACCCGAACTGTGCCGCCTAATCCCACTACGCACAACACGCGACCACCAGCGGTTTTGAGTTGATCATTTTCCAGCACACTGCCAGCATGAAACGTGACGCTATCATCCGTTTCGGCAGGTATGCCCATAATCACATCGCCTTTGCGTGGTGATTCAGGATAGTTTGCTGCAGCCATCACCACACCGAGTGCCGTGCGTCTGTCCCATTCGAGTTCAATCTGATCGAGCGTTCCCTCGACAGCGTGTTCCATGACTTTCACTAAATCTGTTTTCAGACGCACCATGATGGGCTGAGTCTCAGGATCACCCATGCGGCAATTAAATTCCAGCGTTTTAGGATTGCCCTCGGCATCAATCATCAAGCCCGCGTATAAAAATCCAGTGTAGGGAATGCCCTCTTTTGCCATGCCCTGTACGGTTGGCAAAATAATTTCGCGCATCACGCGCGCATGCAGTTGTGGGGTGACGATGGGCGCTGGTGAATACGCACCCATGCCGCCAGTGTTAGGACCTTCATCGTTATCCATCAAACGTTTGTGATCTTGGCTAGTGGCTAATGGAAGAATATTTTTTCCATCAACCATGACGATGAAACTCGCTTCTTCGCCGTCGAGGAATTCTTCGATCACTACGCGTGCACCCGCATCACCAAAACGATTGTCAGACAACATCATGTCAACTGCGTCATGCGCTTCAGTCAATGTCATTGCAACGACGACACCTTTACCAGCAGCTAGGCCATCGGCTTTGATAACAATGGGCGCACCTTGTTGATCGATGTATTCATGTGCCGCTTTGGCATCCGAAAAGCTTTGATAAGCTGCTGTAGGAATTCCATGGCGTTGCATAAACGCTTTAGCAAAATCTTTGGAGCTCTCCAACTGTGCTGCTTTTTTTGTTGGGCCAAATATTTTTAAGCCGCGTTCGCGAAATATATCGACGATACCTGCGGCCAGTGGCGCTTCAGGTCCGACAACGGTTAGTGCGATATGTTCTTGTTGAACATAATCTGCTAGCTGCACAGGGTCGGTGATGAAAATATTTTTCAGGCGGCCGTCGAGTGCTGTGCCACCGTTGCCGGGTGCAACCATGACGACTTGTATTTTTTTGGACTGAGCCAGCTTCCAAGCCAGTGCATGTTCACGACCACCCGAACCAACGACCAAAATTTTCATGAGAAATCAGACCTGTTAATTGACTCACCCGCAAACGCAGGCCAGTCCAGTTGTAAACAATAAGTATTACGATTCGATGATGGCATTGGTATAAACCTCTTGCACATCATCGAGGTTTTCCAGAGCATCCAAAAGCTTTTGCATTTTGATGGCGTCATCACCAGTGATATCGGTGTGGGTCGACGGTTTCATCGTCACTTCGGCCATTTCAGCCTGAAACCCAGCTTTTTGCAGAGTTTCACGAATGGCAGAGAATTGGTAAGGGTCACACACCACTTCGAAGCCACCTTCATCATCGGCGATCACATCTTCTGCGCCGGCTTCAAGGGCGGCTTCCATCAATGCATCTTCATTCGTGCCGGGTGCGAACATTAATTGACCGCAGTGCCTGAACAAAAATGCGACCGAACCCTCGGTACCCATGTTGCCGCCAAATTTTGAGAAAGCATGGCGAACTTCGGCGACCGTGCGTACGCGGTTGTCGGTCATGCAGTCAACAATGAGTGCAGCACCATTGATGCCATAGCCTTCGTAGCGAATTTCTTCATAGTTAACGCCTTCGAGACCACCGGTGCCGCGTTGAATGGCGCGCGTGACGTTATCCTTGGGCATATTCGCATCAGCCGCTTTGTCTACGGCGAGTCGTAAGCGCGGGTTACTGTCGATATCCCCACCGCCCATGCGGGCAGCTACGGTAATTTCTTTAATTAATCGGGTCCAAATCTTGCCGCGTTTAGCGTCCGAAGCCGCTTTTTTGTGCTTGATGTTGGCCCACTTGCTATGTCCTGCCATGGTTGGTGATTTCCAGAGTCAATGAGCAGGCCTGACAGGGGGAGCACGATTCGTAGGATTCGTGTAATTTTGACGCCGCGAGGGGCGCTTTTGTCCCAGTACAGGCGGTTGCGAACAGAGCTCGAATTTTACCACAGCGCTCTTAGTGCTTTATTCGAAAACAGGGTGTTCAGGAATGGCGAAGCGGAGCGTCAAGCTCACGATTAAAATCAAATTGCCCTACCCTTTAATGCCGTAAAGACTACATTTTCCAACCTATGCAGGCCACTAGTTCGACCGATCATTCGGTGCTTTCCGCACGGCGCTTATTCCTGACCGGTTTGGCATTGGCCATTACGGGATCGATTTTATTTTCAGCCAAAGGGGTGGTGGTGAAGCTGCACTATCGTCAGCAGGTTGATGCGATGACGGTACTCGCTTTGCGCATGCTATTTTCCTTGCCGTTTTTTGCAGCAATCGCGTGGTTTCAAATGCGCCGTTTGCCCGCATTGTCCTCGCACGAGTGCTGGCGCATCATTTTGTTAGGCTTGATTGGCTATTACTTATCGAGTTATCTGGACTTTATAGGCTTGAGGTATATTTCTGCAGGCCTTGAGCGCTTGATTTTGTTTTTGACGCCCTCGTTTGTGCTCTTGATGTCGGTATTTCTGCTTAAAAAACGTGTGAGCTGGACAGAATGGCTGGCGCTGGCTATTTGTTATGGCGGCACTGTGTTGGTATTTCTGCATGACGCCAAAAATAGTGGTTCAGATGTATGGCTGGGCGGGGCCTTTGTTTTGGGTAGTGCTGTTTTTTATGGCATGTACTTACTGTTTTCAGGTGA
>CANGJE010000130.1 GCA_947454305.1 Oxalobacteraceae bacterium | reverse complement strand
CTCGCGCCCCTCATCGGGCTCTCCCGCTTCGGCTTGCGCATGACGCCAGAGAATTAAATCCATTTATCCACCTAAGGTGTTCATTAAATGTTGTTGTACGCTGAATTCTGCCTGAACTGTTCGCGACTTGCGCCTATGATAAACCCCATCCGAGTCGAGCTCCCAAGAATTTTTATTATCTTTAAGATAAGGTAGTAGACCCTCTTGAAGCACCCGTTTCTTCAGTTGCGGATCCAGCACAGGAAAAGCAATCTCAATACGTCTGAAAAGATTGCGGTTCATCCAATCTGCACTAGAAAGATAAACGTCATTAGCACCTTCATTATGGAAGTTGAAAATGCGGCTGTGCTCTAAAAATCGTCCAACAATGGATCGAACATGAATGTTCTCAGACATTCCAGGTACTCCTGGGCGAAGCGAACATGCTCCCCTAACGATCAGTTCGATCTTTACGCCGGCTTGCGATGCTTCATACAAGGCCTCAATAATCGATTCGTCCACTAGCGAATTCATCTTTGCAGTAATCTGACCTTCGCCACCCTGCTTAGCAATTTGCGTCTCGTTGCGAATCGCCTTAACTAATTCACGCTGCAATTCAAATGGCGCTATCCACAAGTGCTGCAGTTTTCTTGGTTTTGCCAAACTAGTCAGACTAATGAAAACTTCGTTCACATCTTTAGCAAGTGCCACGTTTGCTGTGAGCAAACCAAAATCTGTATAAAACTTGGTAGTGGTAGGGTGATAATTACCCGTTCCCATGTGAGCATAAAACCGCAGCTTGCCGGATTCGCGTCGTATGACTAATGCCATCTTAGCGTGGGTCTTTAAACCCACCACGCCATACACGACTTGTGCACCTGCACGCTCAAGACGGTCGGCCCAATTAATATTCGCTTCTTCATCAAAACGCGCCATTAATTCCACAACGACGGTCACTTCTTTTCCGTTATGCGCAGCCATGATTAAGGCTTCCATTAATTCAGAATTCATACCGGTGCGGTAAATAGTCTGCTTAATGGCGACAACCTGGGGATCGTGCGCTGCCGTGCGTATGAAATCAATAACGGGTTGGAATGACTGAAAGGGATGATGCAAAAGAATATCTTTATTTGCGATCGCGCCAAATAGATCTCCATCGGCTAATGAAACAGAAAGCTTGGGAGTAAATGGAGCAAAACGCCATTCAGGTCGCGAAGCATAGTCGACTAACTCATTGAGTCGAACCATATTCACCGGACCATTCACGCGATAAAGAAAATCAGGCGCGATATTAAATTGATTTAATAAAAAATGCGCTAAATTATTAGGGCAGTTTTCTGCCACCTCAAGGCGAACAGCAAATCCAAAATGCCGTGTTTGAAGTTCGCCTTTCAACGCCTGACGTAAGTTTTTAACTTCTTCTTCATCGACCCATAAGTCACTATCACGCGTCACTCGAAATTGTGAGTAACTTTTGACTTCACGACCTGGAAAAAGATCTTCAATGTGGGCATGAATAACTGACGACAACAGGCAAAATGCATTACCGTCACCGGAAATTTTTTCGGGTAACTTAATGATGCGTGGAAGCACACGTGGTGCCTTAATCACGGCAATCGATGTACCTCGTCCGTACGCATCTTTACCGTTCAGTTCAACGATAAAATTCAAACTTTTATTGACGATTTGCGGAAACGGATGCGATGGATCAAGCACAATAGGCGTGAGAATAGGTCTGACTTCACGTTCAAAGTACTCTTTAACCCATGCCCGTTGCTCTTCGCTGCGGTCTACATGGCGAACCAAATGAATGCCATGCTCTGCCAACGAAGGAAGAATCTGCTCATTAAGAACGGTGTACTGCTCATGCACTAAATCCTGTGCGGCTGGCCCGACTAAATCGAAGCCCTCTGGCACAATAGGATCCAAGCTGAGACTTCTTTCGCGCTCTATCGCCATCAAACTGGCAATACGGACTTCGAAAAATTCGTCGAGATTGCTGCTGACTATGCAAAGAAATTTCAAGCGCTCAAGAAGTGGCAGGCTTTGATCCTGGGCTTGTGCAAGAACGCGGCGATTAAACGCCAGCAAAGATAGCTCGCGGTTAAGCACATCCAATTTAGCGGAAGCGGATGATGGCGGGCCAGCATGAGTGCTGGGTGCTTTGATCGATTTGGCAATTCGGGAGGCGCGCATACTTTAGAGTCTACGATTTGTCGGTGACATATTAATGACAATGCTTATTATTAGTGCAATTTCCCGTCATAAAGCTGACATAAGCTGGCTTTATAGTACGGCTTGAATGTGTTTTTGTGTCATCCCTCTACGGAGCTTAAGGAGTGAATATGCGTAGCAATCAATTATTGAAGAACGTAAGTGGCCTAGTAACTGGCTTGGTATTAGCGTTGTCAGCAAATGCCGCTGACTTGACGGGTGCAGGTGCGACTTTTCCTTACCCAATCTATTCAAAATGGGCTGAGGCTTACAAAGCAGCCACAGGCATTGGCCTGAACTATCAATCGATAGGCTCGGGCGGTGGTATTCGTCAAATCAAAGCCAAGACGGTTGATTTCGGCGCATCGGATATGCCACTCAAGCAAGACGAATTAGAAAAAGAGGGCTTGACACAATTCCCAGCCATTATCGGTGGGGTCGTGCCAGTATTCAATCTCGAAGGTATAGCTGCTGGTCAACTAAGGCTGACTGCGGACGTTGTTGCTGCCATCTACTTGGGGAAAATCACTAAGTGGAATGCGCCAGAAATTGCTGCACTAAACAAAGGTGTCAAACTGCCTGATTTGGAAATAACAGTGGTCCATCGAGCCGACGGTTCTGGGACGACATTCCTGTGGACTGATTTTCTGTCTAAGACAAATGCAGAATTCAAAACTACCGTCGGCTCGGGCACAGCGGTAAAATGGCCAGTTGGTGTAGGCGGCAAAGGGAATGAAGGAGTTGCTGCTAATGTTCAACGCGTTAAAGGGTCCTTTGGCTATGTTGAATATGCCTTCGCAAAGAAAAACAAAATCACCCATGCAGCATTAAAAAATCGTGACGGCGAATTCGTCCAACCAGACGATGACACGTTTAAAGCCGCTGCATCGCACGGAGATTGGGCAGGCGCTCCTGGTATGGAACTTGTCTTAACCAATCAAGTTGGAAAAGACAGCTGGCCCGCAACCGGCGCATCGTTCATCATCATGCACAAAACACAAGCTGACGGAGCAACTGGTCAAGCTGTTTTGAAATTTTTCGACTGGGCGTTTAAAAATGGAGCCTCTATGGCTACTGATTTAGACTATGTTCCATTGCCAGCGGCAACTGTTAAATTAGTTCAAGAAAGCTGGAAAACAAAAATCAAGGATGCAAACGGTAAAGCCGTCTGGTAATTGGTACAGCGTTAGTAAAAGCCCGCCGTAAGGCGGGTTTTTTTTGCTTTCGCCGAAGTCTTTTAATCAATTAGCTGGTAAAAGTCTCTTGCCGGTAAACTATAAAACTCTATGATTGAATTAAAAGCAAAAAATGAAAAATATAACG
>CANGJE010000129.1 GCA_947454305.1 Oxalobacteraceae bacterium | reverse complement strand
TTCAGGCTTTCCATCATTCGTTTGAACAAACGTGTGCGCGATTCGGGATCGGCAAACTGTATAAAAATGGCGACCACTAAATCATAGTGATCAGGTTGCCATTCCCATTCATCGCAATCGCTTACATTGAAATTCACCGTCGCATTCGCTGCCAAGGCAAGCTGACGCGCTTTCTCTACACCGATAGGTGAAATATCAAAAGCGTCAACCTGCATCCCGCGTTCAGCTAACCAAACGCTGTTACGACCTTCGCCATCGGCTACAGCCAGTGCGCTTCCACCGGGAATCAGCAATTCACTATGCTGCGCCAACCACACATTCGGTGTTTTACCGAAGATGTAGTCGGTGCTAGAGAAACGCGCATCCCAAGTTGCAGCGGGATTCGAAAAACCTTTTGAGCGAACTTTAGGCATGGACTTAGTGTGTATCGGTTGAGTGTGTATCAACGGGGCAGCTATTTAGCTTGAGAATTCCGTACGCTGGACAGAAACGGAATACACCCGTGGCAATTGGTATTAAACCTAACCAGCCCAGCGGCCCGATGATATTGAGTAGTGACAGCAGAATTAGCAAGCTGCCGATAAAGATACGAAGTGCGCGGTCGGTATTACCAATGTTTTTCATCATGACATTCTCCTTGTTTGAATCAAGTCAATTGAAATTACCAGGTGAATCTTACTGCGGGGTTGCAGGGGTGTCGCTAGGTTCGACGGCGGCATCGCGCATCAAACGCTCAGCACCTTCAAATAATGCCATGCCAGCGATCATAGAGAGTACAAAAATGATGGCCTGAGGTGCTCCCGTACCTAGCGTTACCAGTGCGGGGCCCGGGCAAAAGCCCGCCATGCCCCAGCCTGCGCCAAATAGCAGGCTACCGACCACCAGACGTGTGTCGATATCGTTTTTCGTTGGGAGTCGAATAGCGCCACCCAAAAAATTCATCGTGCGATGACGAGCAAACCGAAAGGCTACTAGTCCGACCAAAATTGCACCCGCCATTACGAAGGCCAGCGAGGGGTCCCACAGACCTGAAATATCTAGAAAGCCGATGACTTTGGATGGGTCGGTCATACCAGCAAAAATCAAACCGATGCCGAAGATCAGACCCACGATAAATGATGCGACGGTGTCTAAATGCGTTTTCATAAGCTGCTCCAATGTATTCTGTTGTGCTTTACGCGTGGATTAGCAAGTGACGCATCGCAAATACGATGGCCATGCCACTGCCCATGAAGGAGAGGGTGGCGATTAATGAGCGAGGCGATAAACGCGACAAGCCACAGATGCCATGACCACTCGTGCAGCCACCGCCGTAGCGTGTGCCTACGCCGACTAAAAGTCCTGCGATGACGAGTGTGGTGGGGCTAGCCTCAATCGTTGGGACAACGGGTGCCACAAAAATTGCAAGTAATGGTGCTGCCATGATCAGCCCCAGTATAAAAGCCAGTCGCCACATCACATCATCCGCGGTAGTGCGTAAAAGACCACCCAGAATTCCGCTAATCCCTGCTATACGACCATTCGCAAGTATGAACAGTGCTGACGCAGTGCCAATCAGCACTCCACCTAATAGCGACATGCCGGGTGTGAAATGCAAGGTATCTAAGATCATGCTGAATCTCCTTCGGGTGTTTCGCAAAACTGTTGATAAAGAACCTGAATCACTGCCAGTACTGCCTGGCTGGTCACGCGATAATAAATTTGCTTACCATCGCGACGAGTTTCTACTAACGCCTCTTCGCGCAGTACGGCGAGCTGTTGCGAGAGAGTGGGTTGCTGTATGTCGAGGAGTTCTTCTAACTCGCCGACACGGCGCTCACCTTGAGCTAGCTGGCATAACAACATCAATCGGTCAGGGTTAGACATCACTCGCATGAGTGCGCAGGCGTGATTGGCTGCTTCCCGCATGGTGGATAGGTCGAGGTCAGTGGTGGTCTGTTCAGTCATTTCAGTTTGCGGTTAACGCTGTATCTAATGTGGGAACAGTATAGTTGAATACAATCTATATTTCAATAAACTATCGATTTCCTAATTAATATGAGTGAACCTCAAGTCTCTTGACCTCATTTTCAAAGAAAAATTACCAATAAAGAAAGTACATATCTTGGGGATACTCGCTATTGCTATATTTTAGAAACAGTTTCTCTGGACAAATATGTGCCGATTGGCAACAATAAGGGTGAACTGAATAGTTCGTATTGTTATTAAGAAGTTGCTTTCTCGTAGCACTGTAAAACCCCCACTATTTACACACCCACCGGAGATTTGCAATGCGTTTAATTCCCGCCGTGCTGGTTGCCCTGCTGGCATCAGCCATTGGCCCGTCTGCTTTTGCAGATACGGCTGAAGTTAAGACTCAGACAATTGTCGAAGTCAAAAAGAAGGGCGCTCATTGCGAGCAAGACCCGAATTGCTTTAACCGTTATCACCCAGCGATCAAACCAGTTGCCCGTGCAAAACCAGGCGACCAGATCGTTGTGCATACACGTGATGCCTTGGATTCGAACCTGAACATCAATTCGAAACCAAAAGACGTAACAGCGATTGACGTGAACTTGATTCACCCAATGACTGGCCCGATCTATATCGAAGGTGCAAAGCGCGGCGACGTGTTGGCCATCAAACTGGTTAACATCACTCCCAATGAATATGGTTACACCACCATCATTCCTGGTTTTGGCTTCTTGCCAGATCTGTACACTGAGCCGTTCGTCGCTAACTGGAAACTGAACCGTGTTGAAGCGGTTTCAGCTGAAGTTCCTGGCGTTCGTATTCCTATGAATGGTTTCATGGGTTCAGTGGGCGTTATGCCTGGCGCAGAAGAAGTTGAAACATGGTTGGCACGTGAAACACAACTGGCAGCAGCCGGTGGTGTTGCATTGCCTCCAGAGCCAACTAGTGCTCGTCCTGCTGAAATTTGCGGTCCTAAAGGCAGCCATAAAGACAAGTGCTTGCGTACCATTCCACCACGTGAAAACGGCGGTAACATGGACGTGAAACAAATGGTTGAAGGTACAACTCTGTTGTTGCCTTGCTTCGTTGATGGTTGCGGCTTGTTCATCGGTGACGTGCACTTCGCACAAGGCGATGGTGAAGTTGCTGGTACAGCGATCGAAATGGGTGCAGTAGTAACTGTTGAAACATCGATCCGCAAAGGTATGGCTTCGGTAGTTAAGCAACCTATGTTTGAAGGCGGTTCGCAGATCAAAAAACTCGAGCCAGATACTTTCCACGCTGTTGTTGGTTATCCTTTGAAAGCTGCTGGCGAAGTGCCACCACAGTGGACATATTTGGATAGCGCAAAGATCAAGCCACTGACTAACTTGTCAAACGATGTCACACTGGCTGCACGTAACTCCCTGATCAACATGATCGACTGGCTCAAGACCACTAAAGGTCTGACTAAAGAGCAAGCGTTTGTTGTGACCAGCGTTGCTTGCGATCTGCGTATCAGTAACGTCGTTGACGTTCCTAACTATGCAGTGACTACGATTTGCCCAATGAATATTTTCGACAAATAATTCATTGAAATGAAGCACACTTAAGAGCGAGGTTTTACCTCGCTCTTTTTTTGGAAAGACCATGTTCAGAAGACAATTCATTACCAGAGCAGCCGCGCTGCTTGCAGGTGTTACGTTCCCCGCTATTTCTAGCTTCGCCCATAC
>CANGJE010000128.1 GCA_947454305.1 Oxalobacteraceae bacterium | reverse complement strand
GTTTTTTAACGCTGAGTGAATCGCCACACACGATCAAATCAAATTGATCTGTCAAACCGTGTTTTTCTAAAATACGATCAGCAAAGCGGCGCTCTTTGTTGGTAACAACCGCTTGCTTCACGCCATAGTCACGCGCTTTACGTAGGGTCTCTAATACATGGGGAAACGGTGTACTGGTAGTACCTGCAGTCGATTCATAGTGATGAACAAAGCGTTTCATCACTTTTTCCCAGTCAGCATCGCTCACCGAATCATTCACACCATCAGCAGAACCTTTTTGCTCGTCCCACGCACGCTTCATCAACCAACCCGTGCCATGGCCTATCCAATTGCGCACCTGATCAACCGATACACTTTCAAGACCAAATTCATTCAAAGTAAGATTCACTGCCTGAGCAATTTCATCTGCGGTATCTAACAGCGTGCCGTCCAGATCGTACATAACTAAGGCCATGATTTTTTCCTTTATTAGACAGCTATCAAACAGCTATTAGACGGCTGCAATTAATTGTTCAGCGGTGGTACCCAACGCTTCATACACTTGCGGTGCAGGCGCTGATTCGCCAAAGCGTGCAATGCCCACCACATGGCCAGCCAAGCCCACGTATTTACGCCAAAAATCTGGATGACCTGCTTCAATCGCAATGCGCTTTACACCCTCGGGTAAAACTTGCTGCTGCCAAGCTAATGGCTGCGCATCGAAACGCGCTGTACATGGCATAGACACCACACGCACATGACGACCGCGTTCGAGTAAGGTCTTTTGCGCTTCGATTGCAATCGCCACTTCAGAGCCCGTAGCAATAAATACCGCTTCGGGTGCTTGCGCACAATCCGATAACACGTAGCCACCTTTAGCGATGTGCTCTGTATTAAGCGCATTTGATAGCTGAGGTAAATTCTGACGTGAGAGTAGTAGCGCAGATGGACCACCTTGGCGCTCGAGCGAACACGCCCAAGCAACCGCGGTTTCCAACCCATCACAAGGCCGCCATACATCCAGGTTAGGTATCAAACGCAAACTCGCTGCGTGCTCTATCGGTTGATGTGTCGGGCCATCTTCACCCAAGCCAATTGAATCATGCGTTAATACATGCACCACCCGCTGATTCATGAGCGCACTCATACGTATGCCATTGCGCGCATAGTCTGAGAACACCGCAAACGTGCCGCCATAAGGAATCAACCCACCATGCAGCACAGCGCCATTCATAATCGCTGTCATGCCAAATTCGCGCACACCATACGAGATGTAATTGGCATCACTGTCTTGATGGCTATGCCATGCACGACTAGTTTTACCTGCGGTGAGGTTTGATCCGGTTAAATCAGCCGAGCCCCCTAATAATTCAGGTACGCCTGCCACTAACAAATCCAACATCTGTTGGCTTGATTTACGTGTAGCAGTGGCTGCCGTAATGCCTTTAGCTAAGCCAAACAACGAAGCTTTAATTTCAGCCCAATCCACCGGCAAATCACGCTGACTAACGCGCATAAATTCAGCGGCTAATTCAGGGTGTGCTTTGGCATACGATGTAAATGCATGCTGCCATTTTGCTTCGTGCGCAATACCGCTGGCATTGGCATTCCATGCGGATTGAATCGTTTCAGGAATCTCAAACGGCGCATACGGCCAATTTAGTGCAGCACGTGTGGCTTCGGTTTCTTTATCACCCAACGGTGCGCCGTGCACATCGTGCGTGCCCACCATATTGGGTGAGCCCCAGCCTATCTGCGTGCGGCAGATGATCATGGTTGGCTTACCGGTGGTTTGCTTAGCTTCTTCTATGGCCTTGTTAATTGCAGCGGCATCATGCCCATCAATCGGGCCAATCACATGCCATCCATACGCACGGAAACGCGCGGCCGTGTCATCCTTAAACCAGCCCTCAACGTGGCCATCAATTGAAATGCCGTTGTCGTCATAAAAGCAGGTGAGCTTATCCAAGCCCCACACACCCGCTAATGAACATACTTCGTGACTGACACCTTCCATCAAACAACCATCACCTAAAAACACCCAGGTACGGTGATCAATAATGGTGTGGCCATCACGATTAAAACGACGTGCGAGAATTTTTTCTGCGAGTGCCATGCCCACAGCATTCGCTAAGCCTTGTCCTAAAGGGCCCGTAGTGGTTTCTACACCGGGCGTGATATCTACTTCAGGATGGCCGGGAGTTTTGCTGTGCAACTGACGAAAATTTTTCAGATCATCGATCGTTAAATCGTAGCCCGTCAAATGCAGCAAGGCATACAACAACATCGAACCATGGCCGTTGGATAAAACAAAACGATCTCTATCAGTCCACAGCGGATTGCCTGGGTTATGTTTTAAATGATGGCGCCACAACACCTCAGCAATATCCGCCATACCCATAGGCGCGCCGGGGTGACCTGATTTAGCTTTGTTGACGGCATCAATCGCCAGAAAACGAATCGCGTTAGCTAACTCGCGGGTAGTTGATTGAGCGTGTTTCATGCGCGCTTCCTTCTATCCATCAAACGCAAAATCATCGGAGTAAAAATCAATTGCATCGCTAAGCCCATTTTGCCGCCGGGGATAACAAAGGTATTCGGGCGCGTCATCCATGAGTTTTCAATCATGGACAACAGATACGGAAAATCAATCCCCTTAGGATTCGCAAAACGAATCACCACCATACTTTCATCGGCACTAGGAATATCTTTAGCGATGAAAGGATTCGAGGTATCAACCGTAGGCACGCGTTGGAAATTGACATGCGTGCGCGAGAATTGCGAGCAAATATGGCGCGTGTAATCTGGCATGCGACGTAAAATCGTATCAATCACCGCTTCTTGTGAATAGCCGCGCATGTTTTGATCGCGATGAAGTTTTTGTATCCACTCCAAATTAATAATGGGCACCACTCCGACCAGCAAATCCACATGGCGTGCCACATCAGCATCGTCACCGACATAACCGCCGTGCAAGCCTTCATAAAACAAAAGCTCAGCACCCGCCTCCATGTCTTTCCAAGGCGTGAAGGTACCCGGATCTTGGCCAAACTCTGCAGCCTCAATATCGTCATGGATATATTTACGTACCCGACCAGAACCAGTCTCGCCAAAGGTTTTAAACGTGGTTGCTAAATCACCCAGCAAATTGGCATCGGGGCTGAAATGACTAAATGACGTATTACCCGCTGCCTGCTGCTGCTTCATGGCCTCGCGCATCTCAAGGCGGTTGTAGCGATGCATAGAATCGCCTTCGAGAATTTGCGCACGAATTTGTTCACGACGAAAAATATGCTGAAAGCTTTTCATAACCGTCGTAGTGCCGGCGCCGGAGGATCCGGTTATCGCGACGATGGGATGTTTAACTGACACGGTAGTCTCCGAGCGTTTTTGTAATTAATTCATTTAATTTGCGTATTTAGTTCGCATACAGCGAGCGTTCTTGAAACAGCGGCGAGGTGTATTTCTCATCCGTGCCACTGTCGTATTCTTGGTGATATTTTTCTATGCGCTCGACTTCATTGCGCGAACCAATCACCACCGGTACACGCTGGTGAATATCATGCGGCGCCAAATCTAAAATACGCTCACGGCCGGTTGAACCGATGCCGCCTGCTTGCTCAATTACCATGCTCATGGGATTAGCTTCGTACATCAAACGTAAGCGACCAGCTTTAGAAGGATCTTTAGTATC
>CANGJE010000127.1 GCA_947454305.1 Oxalobacteraceae bacterium | reverse complement strand
CACCACTTCAGCGCAATGACTAAATTCTGTTTGCTCGGATTTTAAAAATTTACGACGTGCCGGTGTATTGAAATACAACTCCTGTACATCGATGACGGTTCCTTGGGCGCCGGATGCCGGAGCAATTTGGTCAGGCGCATGACCTTCAATTTGCCAAGCATGCGCTTGATCGGCGCTGCGTGATGTCATCGTGAGTTGTGCGACTGAGGCAATCGATGCGAGTGCCTCACCCCGAAAACCCATAGTCATCACATTTTCAAGATCAGACAAGCTGGCAATTTTGGACGTGGCATGCCTTACCAGCGCCAGTGGTAATTGATCGGGTGGTATGCCGCTGCCGTTATCGGTAATCGAAATTCGTTTAACGCCGCCGGCCTCGAGGCGAATAGTCAGCTCGGTAGCGCCGGCATCTAATGCATTTTCTAATAACTCCTTGACTACTGCAGAAGGTCGCTCGATCACCTCGCCCGCGGCGATTTGTGAAATTAAGTGATCAGGTAGCGCGCGAATGACGCGTTTTGCGGTGTTTGAATCCATAAAACGGATTATACCGGTGGGGTATGCCTATGATTTAGGGCGATAGCCTAACGCTGAATTAGCAGGGGCGGTGTATCATCTGCGCTCACTTCATTTTAAGCACCGGCGCGCATGGAATTTTCTCAACTACTCGACTTGATACTGCATATCGATAAATCGCTGGGCAGCATGCTGGCTTCTTACGGCGCCGTGGTTTATGCGATTCTGTTTGCGATTGTGTTTGCCGAGACGGGTTTGGTTGTTTTCCCTTTTCTTCCAGGGGATACCTTGCTCTTTATGGGTGGTGCGTTTTGTGCATCTGGTTCTATGAATGCAGCGCTGTTGATTAGCCTATTGGTAGTTGCAGCAGTGACAGGTAATACGGTTAATTATTACGTCGGTCGTGCGATTGGTCAGAAAGCGTACACGGGTAACTATCGTTGGTTAGATAGAAGTGCACTCGAAAAAACGCATACATTTTTCGAGGTGCATGGCGGCAAAACGATCGTGTTAGCGCGCTGGCTTCCGGTAGTGCGTACCTTCGCACCGTTTGTTGCGGGTATCTCAGGTATGAGCTCGACTCGCTTTCAGATCTACAACGTGAGCGGTGCTTTGTTCTGGGTGGTGACCTTGGTAGCTGCTGGCTACTTTTTCGGAAATATCCCTGTCATACGAAATCATCTCAACACCATAGTATTGATAGGTGTAGCGGCGGCAGTGGTTCCGGTGCTGCTGGCCGCAGCGTTACGATTTGTTCGAGGGTTTGGCCGTCAGTCTGCCGACCCTCATCCTTGACCGTTTTAATCAGCGGCTGGTTTAAATAAACTCAGCCGAACTTAGTTCAAATTTTAGGTCAAGCGATTCCTTGTCAAGCTAGGATGCTTGAGTAGATATTTTCGAATGCCGCGCATTAGTGCATCAGCCATTTGATCTTGGTAGTTTTCATCGCTGAGTCGCGCTTCTTCTTCTGGATTAGAAATAAAAGCAGTTTCGACCAGTATGCTCGGAATATCCGGCGCTTTGAGCACCGCAAATCCCGCTTGCTCTACCTGGGCTTTGTGCAAGCGATTAATGGTGCCTATTTCACCCAATACGGATTTAGCCAGCTTCAGACTGTCATTGATCTGTGCTGTGGTGGATAAATCAAGTAATACGCTAGCCAAATGCTGATTTTTACTGCGAATGTTGATGCCACCGATCAGGTCAGCAGCATTTTCTTTATTCGCGAGCCAGCGCGCAGCAGTGGAGCTGGCGCCTTTTTCAGACAACGCAAAAACGGACGAGCCGCGCGCCGTAGGTTCAACGAAGGCATCGGCATGAATCGATACAAATAAATCGGCTTGTACTTTACGTGCTTTTTGCACGCGTACATTTAAGGGAACAAAGTAATCACCATCACGGGTCAGCATGACGCGAACATTCGCTTGTTGTTCCAGCCGCGCTTTTAATCGACGCGCAATCGACAACACCACATTCTTTTCTAAACTGCCACCACGCCCAACAGCACCGGGGTCTTCGCCACCGTGACCTGGGTCTAGCGCAATAGTGACCAGTCGTGTGAGTTTTTGTCCGTCTTTATCATCGTCTTCCGTGGCTTTGGCTGTATCCGGTAATTCAACAGTCGGCTTTTCAACGACGCTCGGTGATGCGCTGCCTTTTTTCAGTAGCTCAGCAATCGGATCAGAAGGCGTTTGTGGATAAAGATCAAAAATTAATCGGTGTTTGTATTCACCTACAGGGTCTAAAGTAAACACCTGAGGTTGTACTTCTTCTTTTAAGTCAAAGACCAGCCGCACGACTCCCGGGCGATTTTGTCCGACACGCACTTGCGCTATGTAGGGGTCATTCGATTGAATTTTTGCGACCAGACTTTTCAGCTTGGTATCAAGATCGACGCCTTCGATTTCTACCACCAGCCGATGCGGATCTTTAATCGTGAAGTGGGTCGCTTTAAGCTTGCTGTCATTTTCTAGGGTAACGCGTGTGTAATCTTTGGCTGGCCAAACGCGTACCGCAACAATTTGCGCGGCGCGAGCTACGCCGTGGCCTAGCAATGACAAAAGTAATGTGGCGCCTGCCTTAAGGACAGTTCGGCGCGAGATGGGTTTCAAAGATTTGGGCTGAAGTGAAGTTGTTCTAGACATGAAGCGCCCTGTACAGAGTTCGCTCGCAATTCTACCCCACGACCTTGCGCTGCAACAGAGATGAAAATATCAAGATCTGCATTTGGTAGAAGATTTTCTGCGCGTTCGGGCCATTCAACGACACAGATTCGGTCGACACTAAAAAAATCACGGAATCCCGCCTCAATAAATTCATCCGGATGGTTCATGCGGTACAGATCAAAATGCATCAGCTCGATCGCTTGGCCTGCGAGCTGAATAACATAGGGTTCTAGCAAGGTGTAGGTGGGACTTTTTACTCGCCCTTGGTAGCCTGTGGCATGTAGCAAGGCACGGGTCAGACTGGTTTTGCCCGCACCCAGCTCACCATGCAAATAAATCGTTAAGCCAGGTTTCAATACACGAGCCAGTGCGGCCCCCAGCGCTTGGGTCGCTTCTTCGTCATGCAGATGGGCTGTCCAGTGTGTCATCTCTTACAATGGCGTTGGTTCGAAGTTAACTCGTGCATTTTCTCTGCTTCTCGCTGGTCTTACAACGGAATTTTCTGTGCCTTCACCGAATGTCACTGCTGAGCAAGCGACTATCTTGGTCGACCGTATTCGATCTTGGGCGAAGGAATTGGGTTTTGCTGAAGCCAGAATCGCTGATATTCATTTAGGTGATGCTGAACACAAGCTTCAGCAATGGTTAGAGGCAGGTTTTCATGGCGAGATGGAGTACATGGCAGCGCATGGCGAGAAGCGCGCTCGTCCCGCTGAGCTGATTCCGGGTACGGTAAGGGTCATTAGTGTACGCATGGATTATCTGCCGCGTGACACGACGGATGAATGGCGTGAGATAGAAGAGGCTAGGCAATCGGATGCTCAGGCGGCAGTCGTTTCAGTGTATGCGCGTGGCCGGGACTATCACAAAGTGCTGCGTTCACGCTTGCAGCAGCTCACCGAAAAAATGACAACAGAAATTGGGTCATTCGGTTTTCGCGTGTTTACCGATTCAGCGCCAGTGATGGAAGTCGAGCTTGCGCAAGGCGCAGGTTTAGGCTGGCGTGGCAAACACACCTTACTGTTACATCGCGATGCAGGATCGATGTTTTTTTTAGGTGAGATTTATACCGATTTACCTTTGCCTGTCGATGAACCCGTATCGTCGCATTGTGGTGAATGTACTGCGTGTATCGACAT
>CANGJE010000126.1 GCA_947454305.1 Oxalobacteraceae bacterium | reverse complement strand
TTTGAGATCGATCAGAGTTTGATGTTCATCGAGCAGGCTAAACAACAGCTACGCGAAGCAAAGAAAAAATTTGATCCCAATATTCCTGTGGGGGCCATGATTGAAATTCCTGCTGCGGCACTGACGCTGCCTTTGTTTATCAAGCGGCTGAATTTTCTTTCGATCGGCACTAACGATTTAATTCAATACACATTAGCGATTGATCGCGTAGATCACGAAGTCGCCCATCTGTATAACCCCTTGCATCCGGCAATTTTGTATTTGTTACACACGACGATTGCCGCTGGTGCAAAAGCAGGTATTCCTGTTGCTGTCTGTGGTGAGATAGCGGGCGACACCAAGCTCACGCGCTTGTTGTTGGGTATGGGCTTGCGCGAATTTTCTATGCATCCTGCTCAGCTGTTGTCCGTCAAGCAGGAGATTTTGAACTGCGATCTGGATCAGATCGAGTCGCAAGTGAAGAAAATCCTCAAAACTTTTGATTCCGCGGTGATCGCCGAAGGCGTTGAGCGTCTGCGAACCCTGTAGCCCCCGCGGTAGTCGGGACGTTTGACGCTGAGCGCTGACTTCGCTATCCTTGCACACATTGCGCCGATTTGACCTTAGCTTGCGGGCGCGCGGGAACCCCCCGGACAAATACGGCTAAAGCGAGCTTGAATCGACGTACCGAATTCAGCCCGATAAGCCAAGCGCTATCGGGCTTTTTTGTTTTATGCAGTATGTTTTTTGTCGGATGTTAGAAGCGACATGTTGACTCTTTGGTTAATTAATTTATGCGATCAATCGGCATAGTCACACCGCAGTCCATGCACTTTGCCGAGCCGCTGGCTTTGCAGAGCGGTGCGCTGCTGACGGATTACACCTTGGTTTATGAAACCTATGGTGAATTGAACGCAGACAAATCCAATGCGGTTTTGGTTTGCCATGCACTGAACGCATCACATCACGTGGCTGGTGTGTATGAAGGTCAACCTAAGAATGTGGGTTGGTGGGACAACATGGTGGGTCCAGGCAAGCCATTGGATACCGATCGCTTTTTCGTCATCGGTGTAAATAATCCGGGATCGTGTTTTGGATCGACTGGGCCTATGCATACCAACCCTGCGACCGGTAAACCGTATGGTGCGTCGTTCCCTGTCGTGACGGTCGAAGATTGGGTCCATGCACAAGCGCGTTTAGCTGATGCATTAGGTATACGTCAGTTTGCAGCGGTGATGGGCGGATCCTTGGGAGGCATGCAAGCACTGTCATGGAGCATGCTCTATCCGGACCGAATAGCGAATTGCTTAGTGATTGCATCAACCCCAAAACTCAGCGCGCAAAACATCGCGTTTAACGATGTGGCGCGACAAGCCATACTCACCGATCCCGATTTTCATGATGGCGATTACTACGCGCATGGCGTCGTGCCGCGCAATGGTTTACGCGTCGCGCGCATGATTGGTCATATCACCTATTTGTCTGATGACGATATGGCCGAAAAATTTGGTCGTGACTTGCGTGGTACTGATTATCAGTTCGGGTATGGCATAGATTTTGAGATCGAATCGTATCTGCGCTATCAGGGCGATAAGTTTTCAGAATACTTTGACGCTAATACCTATTTGCTGATTACCAAAGCGCTCGATTATTTTGATCCTGCGCGTGCATACAATGGCGATCTCGCCGCCGCACTGGCCAACACGCAAGCAGAATTTTTATTGGTGTCGTTCACTACCGACTGGCGTTTTGCCCCCGAACGTAGTCGTGAAATGGTGCAAGCATTAGTTCGAAACGACCGACGCCTGACCTATGCCGAAATAGACGCCCCGCATGGGCATGATGCTTTTTTACTGGATGATCCGCGGTACATGAATGTCGTGGGCGCCTACTATGAAAAAATCTGGGGCCGGATTACAGGGCGTCAGAATGAGTCGCATAGGAAGGCCGCATGATTACCGAGCGCTTTGCAGGTTTGCGTGCTGATCTGGCGTTTATAGCGCACTGGGTTGCTCCGGGTTCGCGCGTGCTTGATTTGGGTTGCGGCGATGGTGCCATGATGGAATATCTCCAGGTCGATAAGCACTGCAGCGGCTATGGCGTAGAGATTGATGATGCGCCGATTCCGCGGTGTGTGCAGCGTGGCGTGTCAGTCATACAGCAAGATATCGAAAGCGGATTAGCGATGTTTTCTGATGCAGCGTTTGATACCGTCTTGTGTCTTTCGGCTTTGCAGATGATGAAAAATGTCGAAGGCGTGTTGCGTGACATTACTCGCGTGGGTCAAGAAGCCATTGTGTCCTTTCCTAATTTTGCGCATTGGCCGCACAGAGTCGCCTTATTAAGTGGTCGTATGCCAGTGTCAGATAGTTTGCCTTATGCTTGGTATGACACGCCGAATCTTCGCTGCGCCACTATTAGTGATTTTGAAGAATTGGCCGATGAAGTAGGTTTAAATGTGTTGGAGTGCGTTGCATTAAAAGATGATGGCACGCCGGTTACCTTCATGCCGAATTGGCGTGGTAGCTTGGCGGTGTTCCGCTTGCGTAAAAAATAAACGCTTTTCAACTATGAATAATTGAATGAGCCAACCCTTAGTAGCAACTGAGCCAAAAGTGACCGGTTGGCGCCATTACTTCAATCGGCGCATGATGATCTGCGTGATGTTTGGCTTTACATCAGGCTTGCCGCTATTCATTCTGTATAACTTATTGTCGGCTTGGCTCAAAGCAGAGCAGGTTGATCTCAAAGCGATAGGTTTGTTTGCATTAGTTGGATTTCCCTATACGTGGAAATTTCTGTGGTCGCCGTTAATGGATAGATTTCATTTTCCATTATTTGGTCGTCGGCGCGGTTGGATGTTTTTTTCTCAGCTAGCGTTGCTGGCGGCGATCGCCAGCATGGGTTTTTTCTCTCCCCTCACTGATTTACCAGCGATTATTTTTCTTGCCGGCGTCATTGCTTTTCTCTCGGCTAGCCAAGACATTGTGATTGATGCGTATCGTCGCGAACTATTGTCAGATGATGAGCAAGGATCGGGTACCGCACTTTTTGTGAACGCCTACAAAATGTCGACTTTGGTTCCCGGATCGTTGTCGTTAATTTTGTCTGACTTCGTCAGTTGGCAGATCGTCTTTTATATTACTGCGCTGTTTATGCTTCCGGGCGTGGTCACTACACTTGTGATTCGCGAGCCCGCTATTTACGGTGAACCACCACGCTCATTGCGCGAAGCCGTCGTTGAGCCATTCAAAGAATTTATCCATCGCAGTGGTTGGTCGCATGCCTTGTTGATACTCGCGTTTATATTTTTGTATAAGCTCGGCGACTCGATGGCCACAGCGTTAGCTACGCCGTTTTATATGGAGCTGGGCTTTACTCGCACCACGATAGGTTTAGTCGCAAAAAATGCAGGCTTATGGGCGAGTTTGGCTGGCGGAATTTTAGGCGCAGTCTGGTTAGAAAAAACCGGCGTTAATCGCGGCTTGTGGATATTCGGCGTTCTGCAGGCCGTTGCCATACTCGGCTTTGCTTTGCTCGCGCAAACGAGCGTTGCCACACCCGGTGTTGAGCCCAGCACCTTAATGCTGGGTTTAGTCATTGGCTTAGAAGCGTTTGCTGTGGGCTTGGGCACCGCCGCTTTCACCGCATTCATTGCAACGACCACAGATCAACGCTACACCGCAACGCAGTTTGCTTTATTCACCAGCTTGGCCGCAGTGCCACGCACTTTTTTTAATGCGTTAACAGGCTTTATTGTTGCGCAAACCGGTTGGTTTATTTTTTTCTTGATCTGTTTTGCCTTAGCTATACCCGGCATGTTGCTGCTGCCGAAAATCGCACCATGGAGCCCGGCGACAGAACCAGAAAGTCATTGATTCGCACTAGTGATTGCTATAACCAATGTAGCAATCATCTGGATGTATCACTAGCAATAGATAGGTAAGCTTTAGCGCATGCTGAATTTTCTCTGGCTGGGATTTTTTTTGGTTGCTACAACCAGTGCGTTGTGGCGATTACTAGTCATAGGCGATGCCAGCGTGTTTGCCGCGATGGTCGAGAGCTTGTTCGCCATGGCCAAGCTTTCGGTCGACGTGATGATTTTGTTGTTTGGTACGCTCACCTTATGGTTGGGATTTTTGCGTATTGCAGAACGCGCTGGTTTAGTAAGCTCACTCGCACGCCTACTCTCCCCTTTGTTTGCACGCTTACTGCCCGGCGT
>CANGJE010000125.1 GCA_947454305.1 Oxalobacteraceae bacterium | reverse complement strand
AGTCGCGTGTGCACGGTTTTGATTTTCACGGACCCTCGATAGAAGAAGCCAAACAATTAGCTGCTGATGCCGGCCTCTCATCACGAATCACTTACGAAACACGTAGTGCAAAAGATTACGAGGGTAAATTTGATGCGATTGCCTTTTTCGATTGTCTGCACGATATGGGCGATCCGGTCGGTGCAGCCGAACACGCTTGCAAACAGTTAAATGATGATGGTCTATTAGTGATCATTGAACCCTTCGCTAACGATAAGTTAGAAGATAATTTAAATATCGTGGGTCAAATGTTTTACTGCGCCTCCACGATGGGCTGTGTGCCTGCCTCTCTCGCTCAAGAAGTGGGTTTAGCCTTGGGCGCACAAGCAGGGCCGGCACGATTGACCATGGTGCTGCAGCAAGCTGGCTTTAAGAAAGTAGAGATCGTCGCCACCACCGCTACGAACATGGTTTTGTGCGCCACCAAATAACGAGGTAGACATGAGCACGATTGCGCAATTACGCCGGATACTCAAAGAGAACCACACGATCGCTATCGTTGGCTTATCCGCCGACTGGTATCGCCCTTCGTATTTTGCAGCCAAGTATATGCAAGAGCATGGCTTTCGAATTATTCCCGTCAATCCCAAATACACAGAAATACTTGGTGAGAAATGCTATCCCGATTTGAAATCGATTCCTGAAAAAGTCGATATGGTCGATGTGTTTCGCAAAAGTGCTGATTGCCCACCCATTGCAAAAGAAGCGGTTGCGATCGGCGCCAAGGTGCTGTGGTTGCAACTCGGCGTAGAAAATGATGAAGCAAAAGCTATCGCCGAAAGTGGCGGGTTAGAGTTTGTACAAAACCGCTGCGTGAAAATTGAATATGCGCGTCTGTTTGGTGGCCTCTCCTGGTTTGGAGTGAATACCCGCATTATTTCATCGCGCCGTCCGATGTAAACCGAATGCCTATCGTTCGCACTGCTTACTGATTCACTATCTGCTGATTCAATATCTGCCAATTCTCAACTTATTCTCTGCTCATAACGCTATGTCACAAGACCACGTCTACGATTTCGATACCCTCTGCCTTCATGCAGGGCAATTACCTGATGCTGCTACAGGCGCCCGCGCCGTGCCCATCTATCAAACCACATCGTATGTGTTTGATAGTGCTGATCATGCAGCGAGTCTGTTTAATTTGCAGACCTTTGGCAATGTGTATTCGCGCTTATCGAATCCTACTGTAGCGGTACTAGAAGAGCGCATAGCGGCATTAGAAGATGGCCGCGCTGCAGTAGCCACCAGTAGCGGCATGGCCGCACAGATGATCGCGATACTAAATATTTGTGAAGCGGGCGATGAAATCGTCGCAGCGCGCACCTTGTATGGCGGCACGCACACACAACTAGATGTGAATTTTCGTAAGCTAGGTATCAACACTATTTTTGTTGACTCCGACGATCCAGAAAATTTTGCGAAGGCCATCACCCCCAAAACCAAACTGCTGTATGCAGAAACTATCGGCAATCCATCGATGAATGTGCTGGACATCGAAAAAGTCGCCGCGATTGCTGCCCAAGCCGATCTGCCACTGTTTATCGATAACACCTTCGCCAGCCCGTATTTGTGTCGACCGTTTCAATGGGGCGCAGCCGTTGTGATGCATTCAGTGACTAAATTTTTAGGTGGGCATGGCACGAGCATGGGCGGCGCGATTGTTGAATCAGGCAAGTTCAATTGGGGTAACGGAAAATTTCCGACTATGACTGACCCATCGCAGGGATATCACGGCGTGCGTTTTTACGAAACCTTTGGTGATTTCGGTTTCACCATGAAATGCCGTATGGAAGGCTTACGTACGTTTGGACCGGCACTCTCGCCTATGAACGCTTTCCTGCTGCTGCAGGGTGTTGAAACGCTGCACCTGCGTATGGAGCGTCATTGCAGTAACACCTTAACGATTGCCGAGTATCTTTCCTCGCATCCGAAAGTCTCGTGGGTGAATTATCCCGGATTAAAAAACAATCGCTATCATGCACTCGCGCAAAAATATCTACCCAAAGGTGCGGGAGCTGTTTTATCGTTTGGAGTCAAAGGCGGCGCAGCGGCGGGACAAAAATTTATCGAGAACGTGGAATTTTTATCTCACCTGGCCAATATCGGCGATGCGAAAACGTTGGTGATTCATCCCGCCTCCACTACCCATCGTCAACTCAGTGAAGAACAACAAGTAGCCGCCGGTGTACCGCCCGATTTAATTCGTTTAGCGGTTGGTATTGAATCGGTTGACGATATTCTTTGGGATATTGATCAGGCCTTATCTAAGACCTGACCCATTCTTGATTAGGCAATCACTCGCTGTACTAGCCACAAGGTAGAAATCGCTAGTACAGCGAGCGATCCCCAAACCATGATGCGTCGTTTACCTTCTTCCGAACGAACCAGCATCAACACCGGTAGCGACACCGCGAGCACCGTGGATAGCTGACCAAATTCAACGCCCACATTAAACGCAATCAGCGTCTCTAAAAAGTAGGATGAGGCCAGGCCCAGATCTTTTAAGCCGTTCGCAAATCCTAATCCATGAATCAGTCCGAACACAAAGGCGAGTTGCCAGTGATTGAATTGATATTTTTTTTGCAGATTCATTACTGCTGACGCCATGATAGAAAAAGCGATCAGCGATTCAATGAGTTTTTCTGGGAACGACACCAAGCCAAACGTCGCTAACGCCAGCGTAATAGAGTGCGCAATCGTAAACGCGGTAATTACCTTCAAAGCAAAAAATTCAGCCTTGCGATTAACTCGTGCTTCGGGCTCCGCATCATCCGACAAGGCGATATCCGAGCGCCTTTTCCACAACATGATTCCCGGCAGAAGTAGTGTCAACAAAAACAGCAGATGATCAAAACCACCCCAAATATGCTTGGCACCTTCTTTGGCAAACAAAAAAATCGTTGATATACGTTTTGTCTCACCTAAAGCAAAACGCTGAATCGCATTCGATTGATCTATGACAGAAGAAATTTCATCGCCATTCAGCGCCAAGCGCAGAAAGGCACGACCTAAGCGATCGTTTTGGGTAAAAAATTCATAGCGAACAACGACGAAACGAGCTTTCGGCTCAATAGCCGGCCCTACGAATTGCTGCCTGACATACAAGCCATCGTTATGAACAGCGACTGATTGCGCAGTAAATTCCAGCGGCATCAGCTGCTCATCGATTTCTAGCTTTAACGACTTTTGAATCGCTTCAGTAATCGGCTCTTGCAGAGACTTCAGTTGATCAGCTGTGGGTGGAGGCGCACTTTCTTTGCCAGGCTTTTGCAATAGGTTGCCCAGATCGCGCACATAGAAATCCAAGTCTACTGCCAAGTGACCATCGACTTGACGGATATTCAGATAACTATTACCGGTCTGATGCGCATAGCCAGTGCTGAATGCGCCAAAGGCTAGCCATAAACAACCACTCATCAACACTTTGAGGAACCATGATGAGACGCACTCTGCGTTACCAACCCTTACGACTGTCATTGTTGCGCCAGTGCCTCAAGCGTTAATAGCTTCAAACTCTGCGGATAATCTTTTTGCAGCTCTTGAACCATTTTTTTGAATTTTTTCTGTCCATCGTCTTTAGGTAGTACCTGCTGATTAATCGCCTGAAGATAATGAATACCAAGGATGAAGCGAACTTCTTCGGCGTTTACTAAAGCATTTTTTGATTTCAGCAAACCCTCACCCAGACCTATCATCTCGACCAACTCTTCTTTGGATTGAGAAAACGGCGCTAAAGGATTATCTGAGAAGCTGTCATAAAAATGGCTCTTCAACAGCATGAAACGCGCATGCTCAACGAAAGGCGCTTTAGGATCGAGCTTTATCGCTTCTCTATAACTTTTCAAATGCGATAGATACAAACCCGTCTTAGGTGACGCTTCAAGTTTGTCGGGAGTGCGGCTCAGCTCGTTCAACAATAACGACGTTTCTAAACCTTTGACTATGCCGTGGCTGATCATGTCTTGATTAAACAAGTCTCTGATTTCATCCACTGTCGTAGCGATCTGATACTGAGCTTTAGCGCGAGCGCTGGCCGGCTCTTTAGAATTTAAAACGTTGCGCAGATCCTGCAGCTTGGCCATATAGTTTTTTCTGGCTTCACTGTTGATGGAATCATGCGCCACCACCGCTTGGGTGGTAAGCGCACTAACAACGACAACACTAGCAAAAAAAACAGAACGCAGATTAATCATTATTGCTCAACCGGTTTATCAGGCATTTCTAATTTTTCGCCATTGAAAAATGCTTTGGCACCTGGATGAACATTCATACCAAATTTACCTTTACCCGGATTTACTAAATGTAAGCGGTCAGCATCTTGCATCAAGGTGGCTGCAATCAAAAAGCCATGATGCAAAGGTAAATCGGGACGTGTAACTAGTAGGTACTTACCGTTGTCAACCAGTACTTCAATCGGCAAGGGAGCATATTCTTCGAAGGGTGGCGAACCGGTAAACAACAGGCGTGCATGCATGTACGATAAAACGGCGAGCTTGCTCTGATTCGTTTTCAGTAACGCAGCAATACGGGGCATGTCATGTGCACGACTCACCATGGCACGGCTGAGCGGAAGTTTTTCGCGCAATAGCGCTACCCATTCATCCCCTACTTCGTCACCTGGCAAATCAGCATGCGAGGTTAGTACTTGAAGATTCCGTTTGCGGAAAACATCCCATTGGGCGTAAGGGGTATGGGCGAAGCTAGAAATAGCGGGGAACGTAACACCTGCAAGCAGCGCGGCTGCTCTGGTAATGAATTGTCTTCTGAACATGGTCTTTCCAAAAAAAGAGCGAGGTAAAACCTCGCTCTTAAGTGTGCTTCATTTCAATGAATTATT
>CANGJE010000124.1 GCA_947454305.1 Oxalobacteraceae bacterium | reverse complement strand
TGTAACGCCTACGTGGGATCGTGGATTGGCTAGATTCACTAGACGCCAAAAGAGGATCGCTCATCTATACGTGTCCATTTATTTTAAGTGGACACGTAGACTCGCAGATCTCTTTTAATAACGCTAGACGGTGTTTATCGGGCGGTTACCAAGCAAGCGAAGAAAGTAAACAACGAAATTAAGAAGCAGCCCACTTCATCGAGCGTTGAATCGCTTCACTCCACACACCTAAATGATGCGCGCGTTTATCAGTAGACATAGTCGGTTCGAAGTGTCGTTCAACATGCCACTGCTCAGCAATCTCTTCCTGCGTAGCCCAAAACCCCACACCTAAGCCTGCAAGGTAACCTGCACCTAGAGCGGTCGTCTCCGTCACTTCAGGTCGCACCACCGGCACATTCAAAATATCGGCTTGAAACTGCATCAGTAAATTATTGCTTGCAGCTCCGCCATCGACGCGCAATTCTTTGATACCTGTTCCTGCATCTTTTTCCATAGCTTGCAAAACATCCGCCGTTTGAAATGCGATGCCTTCTAATGCTGCACGAGCAATATGACCCGCTTGTGTGCCACGTGTAATGCCTAGTAGCGTGCCGCGTGCATACGCATCCCAGTGCGGAGCACCCAGGCCAGAAAAGGCTGGAACAAACGTTAAGCCATCACTATCAGGCACTGTTTTAGCTAAGGCTTCAACGTCACTCGATTTCTTGATAATGCCCAAACCATCGCGTAGCCACTGCACCGTGGCACCACCCATAAAAACACCACCTTCAAACATGTAATCTGTTTTGTGAGGGGTTGAATGACCCGTGGTCCAACCTACCGTAGTCAGTAGTCGATTGTGTGAATCAACAGCAGCACCCGTATTCATCAAAATAAAACAGCCCGTACCGTAGGTGCTTTTTACCATGCCGGGCTTAAAGCAGGCTTGACCGTAAGTGGCTGCTTGTTGGTCGCCGGCGATGCCAGCAATCGGTAAAGGCGCACCAAAAAATTTTGCGTCCGTCATCGCAGCGATACCACTACTCGGAACGACCTTAGGCAAAATCGCGCGCGGAATTTTTAGTATGGCGAGCAACTCATCATCCCAATCGAGGGAGTGAATATTGAACATCAGCGTGCGTGATGCATTACTCGTGTCGGTAAGGTGTGCGCCGGATAATTTATAGATCAGCCATGAATCAACCGTACCAAAAGCTAGTTCACCTTTTTCAGCACGAGCCCGTGCGTTCGGTACATTGTCGAGCAACCAGCGTAATTTGGTACCAGAAAAGTAGGCATCAATAATCAAGCCAGTTTTCTTTTGAAATAATTCGCTATGACCTTCATCGCGTAAGGTGTCGCACAAACTTGCTGCACGACGATCTTGCCAAACAATCGCATGGGCAACAGGTTCGCCCGTTTTTCTATCCCACAGCACCGAGGTTTCACGTTGGTTGGTAATACCAATCGCAGCGATATCTTTGGCAGTCAGGTTATGTTCGCGTATGACTTGATGAGTCACTGCTAATTGTGAACTCCAAATTTCATTCGCATCATGCTCAACCCATCCCGGGTTAGGAAAAAATTGGGTGAACTCTTGCTGTGCCATGCCATGAATACGGCCGCTACGATTAAACAAGATGGCGCGAGAGCTGGTTGTGCCCTGATCAATTGCGAGAATGTACTGGTCTGCCATGCGAACCTCGAGGATGAAAAAAAGCGCGGGGAGCCGCGCTTTTCAGTGAAGCGTGACGTTAATTAAAACCCCACGCAACCAATCTGTGAAAACGAATCCCAGCCTTGTGAGCCAGGATTCGTTCTATGCGCAAATTTATTTTACGCGACCTTCTTTCCAAGCTTGGAGAAGCTTGTCATAGGCGATTGTTTCGCCCTTTGGCTTCTCGTTCGCCAGTTTCTTCCATGGTGCCGACGTGTCTGACAGATACTTGTTTGGATCGCCTTTTTCGTTCAGCTTAGGTGCGCAATTTTGCATACCTGCGCGTTGCAGACGCTCCATCACTTTGTCCATCTCGTCCGCCAGATTGTCCATAGCTGCTTGTGGAGTTTTCTCGCCGGTGACAGCGGTTGCAACGTTTTTCCACCAGAGCTGAGCCAGCTTAGGATAGTCAGGAACGTTGGTACCCGTTGGAGTCCACGCAACACGTGCTGGGCTGCGATAGAACTCGATCAGGCCGCCGTACTTAGCCGCGTTCTTCGTGAAGTACTCATGACGGATGTCGGAGTCACGAACGAAAGTCAGACCTTCGATCGATTTTTTCAACGAAGTCGATTTCGCATTCACGAACTGAGCGTACAACCAAGCAGCTGATTTGCGCTCATCAGGAGTCGATTTAAAGAAAGTCCAGGAACCCACGTCCTGATAACCATTCTGCATACCGTCTTTCCAGTATGGACCGTGTGGGCCAGGAGCCATACGCCATTTTGGTGAGCCATCTGCATTGTTCACAGCAGGAGCTTTGCTCATGCCAGCGGTAAATGCGGTGTACCAGAAGATCTGCTGAGCGATCTGACCTTGGCCAGGTACAGGACCGGCTTCAGAGAACGTCATGCCCATGGCTTCTTTGGGTGAATACTGCTTCATCCAATCGATGTACTTCGTCAGAGCGTAAACCGCTGCTGGCGAGTTAGTCGCACCACCACGAGCCACAGACGCACCCACTGGTGTGCACTTGTCAGCAGCTACACGAATGCCCCACTCATCGACCGGTAAGCCGTTAGGAATACCTTTGTCGGCGGTACCTGCCATCGACAACCAGGCATCAGTAAAGCGCCAGCCGAGGGATGGATCTTTCTTGCCGTAGTCCATGTGACCAAAGACTTTTTTACCGTCGAGATCTTTCACGTCGTTCGTGAAGAAGTTCGCGATATCTTCATAAGCGGACCAGTTTTGTGGAACACCCAGCTCGTAGCCATATTTGGCTTTGAACTTGTCTTGCAAGTCTTTGCGAGCAAACCAGTCAGCGCGGAACCAGTAAAGGTTAGCGAACTGTTGATCAGGCAATTGATAGAGTTTTTTGTCAGGACCGGTAACGAAGCTAATACCGATGAAATCCTTCAAGTCCAGACCAGGGTTAGTAAATTCTTTACCAGCACCCGCCATAAAGTCGGACAGAGGAATCACAGCGCCGTAACGGAAGTGGGTACCGATCAAATCGGAATCCGAAATCCAGCCGTCATAGATGCTCTTACCTGACTGCATCGATGTTTGCAGCTTCTCAACGACGTCACCTTCTTGGATCAGGTCATGTTTGACTTTGATGCCGGTGATTTCTTCGAAAGCTTTTGCCATCACCTTGGACTCGTAAACGTGAGTGTCGATGGTTTCGGACACGACGTTAATTTCTTTTACGCCCTTGGCTTTGAGCTTTTCAGCGGCATCGATAAACCATTTCATTTCATCGAGTTGCTGTTTGCGGCTCAGCGTCGATGGTTGGAACTCTTTGTCCACCCATTTCTCTGCGGCTTTCATGTCAGCCCAGGACGCGCCTGAGGCTAGCATTGCTGCGATCGCAATGGCACTTAGTTTAAGTTTCATCTTGTCTCCTCTTCGCACCTTCCCGGGAAAAACAACCGACACCGGCGGGAAGAAACCCGGTGCCAGCATGAATCGAGGCTGACTCACAACCAACATCCCTTCGCTTGCTAACCCCAACGCATCATCACTAACAACACTACAAAACCCACGACTGCCGCTACCCACTGCGTTAAATCGGTGAGACCAGCCCACGCAAGATTCACATACGCAGCAGACAACAAGCCGATAAATAATCGGTCACCACGTGTGGTGGAAATAGGCAAAAATCCCTTGCGCTCAATGCTGGGTGAGCGCACCTGCCAGATCGTCATACCTATCAACATCAACACCACACTAATAAAAAACACAGCGACTTCCAGCGTCCAAGCCATCCATGAAAAGGCGTTACCCATGTCACACCCTCCCCATAGCAAAACCTTTGGCGATGTAATGCCGCACAAACCAAATCACTAAAGCACCCGGCACGATGGTGAGCGTGCCGGCTGCAGCGAGAACACCCCAATCCATACCTGCGGCTGAAACCGTGCGTGTCATCGTTGCAGCGATAGGCTTAGCATTCACGGACGTTAGCGTGCGCGCCAAAAGTAGTTCAACCCAACTAAACATAAAGCAGAAAAAAGCCGTCACACCAATGCCTGATTTAATCAAGGGCAAAAAGATTTTGGCGAAAAAGGTAGGGAAGCTATAGCCGTCGATATACGCAGTCTCATCGATCTCTTTGGGTATGCCTGACATGAAGCCTTCTAAAATCCATACCGCCAGCGGCACATTGAACAGCAAGTGCGCTAACGCCACCGCGATATGCGTATCCATCATGCCAAAGGTGGAATACAGCTGAAAGAAAGGCAGCAGGAAAACAGCCGGTGGCGTCATGCGGTTAGTGAGCAACCAGAAGAACAAATGCTTGTCGCCTAAAAACGAGTAGCGCGAGAAAGCATACGCGGCAGGCAGTGCAAGTAGCACCGACATCACCATGTTCATCGCTACGTAAATAATCGAATTGATGTAGCCGCTATACCAAGATTCATCCGTAAAGATGGTGAGGTAATTATCAAACGTTAGATGCGTTGGCCAGAGCGTCATCACGCCGACGATTTCTTCATTCGTCTTGAGTGACATGTTTAGCATCCAATAGATCGGCAATAGCGATAACGCTAAAAAGACGACCAGGAAAAAGCGCGAGAAATTTTTGCGGATCATGTTTTATCTCCCGTACCCACGCGCTGCATCCAGTTGTAGAGCACAAACGAAAACAGCAAGATGATCAAGAAATAAATCAGCGAGAACGCCGCCGCCGGACCCAGATCAAATTGACCCACTGCTTTTTGTGTGAGGTATTGCGACAGGAACGTCGTTGCATTACCGGGGCCACCGCCAGTGAGCACAAATGGCTCGGTGTAAATCATGAAGCTATCCATAAAACGCAGCAGCACCGCAATCATCAACACATTGCGCATTTTTGGCAGCTGAATAAAACGGAAGACCGCGAAGCGCGAAGC
>CANGJE010000123.1 GCA_947454305.1 Oxalobacteraceae bacterium | reverse complement strand
TTGAAGGTCATGCGCCTGACCAAATTGCTCCGGCATCCGGCGCCCAAGGAACCGTCATCGATGTACAGGAGTTGTATTTCAATACACCGGCACGTCGTAAATTTTTAAAATCCGAGCAAACAGAATTTAGTCATTGCGCTGAAGTGGTGCGTCGAATTGCTTTGTCACGTCCTGATGTGAGATTTACGTTAACGCACAATAGCAAAGCCAGCGATCATTGGAAAGAAACGCCGTTTGAACAACGTTGCGCTCAGATACTGGGCGAAGAATTTTCCAACGCCTCGTTATCAGTCAACGAACAAGCAGGGCCTTTGCAACTGCACGGCTTAGTCGGCTTACCTACAGCGGCTCGTTCGCGCGCAGATTCACAATATTTTTATGTCAATGGTCGATTCGTTCGCGACAAGCTACTGACTCATGCTGTGCGTGCGGCTTATCAAGATGTGCTGCATGGTGATCGGTATCCGTCCTATGTGATTAAACTCGATTTGGATCCATCGCTGGTCGATGTGAATGTTCATCCGTCAAAGATTGAAGTACGCTTTCGTGATAGCCGAGCAGTCCATCAATTTGTTTATCACGCAGTCCATCGAGCACTGGCTCATACATCGGCAAGTGCATCTGCAAGTGCATTTAACGACACGCCAGCGCCAGTGACGAGTGCCTCGAATAATCTGCAGTGGATTAATTCACGACCACGCCAAACATCGCTGGGGATTGCACAAGACACTGCAAGGTATGGCAGTTTTTTCTCGAATGATCTGCCGCCTGCCACCGCAGCAAGTACAGGTTCGTGGTCATCGCCGGTATCAGCAGACAGTGATCATCCGCTAGGATTTGCACTCGCGCAGTTGCACGGGATTTACGTACTCGCTCAAAATAATCAAGGGCTGGTCTTAGTCGATATGCATGCCGCTCATGAGCGCATTTTGTATGAACAATTTAAACAATCTCTCGAATCCGAATCGATACAGCTTCAGCCCTTGCTGATTCCTGTCACATTTATTGCAGACACCATCGATGTCGCTACCGCTGAAGAAAATCAAGAGACGCTCGCCACACTAGGTTTTGATATTGCCGCGATGTCACCCACCACCCTGGCCGTGCGTGCTATTCCTGCTTTGCTTAAAAATAGTGATGCACAATCACTTGCACGAGATGTGTTGCGCGACCTCCGCGAATTTGGCGGCTCGCATGTTTTGGTAGAACGTCGCAATGAATTATTAGGAACGCTTGCGTGTCACACGGCCGTGCGCGCTAATCGTCAGCTTACCGTCATAGAAATGAACGCCCTTCTGCGTCAAATGGAAGCAACAGAGCGCTCGGACCAATGCAATCATGGACGCCCGACCTGGGTGCAATTAGCCGTCTCTGATCTCGATAAACTGTTTTTACGCGGCCAATAATTCAACACCGTATGAGCCAACCACCGCTGCCACAGTTTGGGCACGCACCCATACTGGTGCTGATTACGGCTATGTTGATGATGCAGCCGCTATCAACAGATTTGTATCTAGCTTCATTACCCAGCCTGGGTAATGAGTTCATGGCACCAGTCGCAACGGTCCAACTAACTCTATCACTATTTGTAATGGGTTTTGGTAGCGCTCAGTTAATCGTCGGGCCTCTATCTGATCGCTTTGGACGCCGCCCGATTTTGCTAGCAGGCCTGACGATTTATTTATTAGCCAGCGCCGCCTGTGGCCTATCAACATCCATACAACTTTTAATTACCGCGCGCTTCGTACAAGCCTTAGGCTGCTGCTCAGCGGTGATGATAGCGCGCGCTATTGTTCGTGATGCCTATGCTCCTGAGCACAGCGCACGCGTCATCGCTCGTGCCAGTACATGGATTTCTGTAGCGCCTATTTTGGGGCCAATACTTGGCTCTTTCATGCAAGTTCACTTCGGTTGGCGCGCTGCGTTTGTGGTGTTGGGATTATTTTCAGCAATCGTTTTAATTGTTTGTGTTATCCGACTACCCGAAACCAACGAACATAAAAATCCGCAAGCCACAAACGTTCACGGTTTAATAGAAAATTATCGACTCGTTTTAGGTTCGCGTGAATTTTGGATTCATGTACTGCCAGCCGCTTTATCGTATGGCTCAATTTTTATGTTCATCTCTGGGTCATCATTCGTATTGATACGCATACTCGGCGTGCCAGTCGCATGGTTCGGCATCTGTTTTGGATTAGCCGTCTCTGGCTATATGACGGGTACGTTAGTATGTCGCCGTTTATTAATGACGATCAGTGGCAAACAAGCGTTACGCGTAGGTACAACGTGCTCACTCGCTGGCGGAATCTATTTTTTACTCGCTACTTTATTAGGCTGGTGGCACTGGAGTATGGTGGTACTTGCCATGTTCATTACCATGGTGGCTCACGGTATTAACTTCCCCGTAACGCAAGCCGGTGCGGTTGCTCCCTTCCCGAAACAAGCCGGCACCGCCGCCGGCTTGATGGGCGCGATCATGATGGCCTTTGCATTTATAGTGGGCAGCATCGTCGGCGGCACACATAATGGAACGCTGTACCCGATGGCGATACTTTCGTGCGTCATTAGCATTTTAAGTTTTTCGTCCGTGCGACTGCTCTCTCCAAAAATCGCCAACCCATGAAATCATCTAAGCCGCTAGTCGTATCCATTATGGGTCCTACTGCCTCGGGTAAAACTGCGGCTGCACTGGCGATTGCTCAATCTATTCCTTGCGAAATTATCTCTGTTGATTCAGCACTGATTTATCGCGGGATGGATATCGGCACAGCAAAGCCTAGCGATGAAGAGCGCTCGCAAGTACCACATCATCTAATAGACATACTCGACCCCAGTCTTTCGTACTCAGTCAAACAATTTCGAGATGATGCGTCTCGACTTATTTCAGATATTCAAGCGCGATCAAAACTACCTTTGCTGGTCGGTGGCACCATGCTGTACTTCAAAGCACTGCGCGATGGGCTGGATGATTTACCGTCCGCTGATCTCGCCTTGCGATCACAACTCGACATGGAAATTGCCCGTCATGGCACCGCTGCACTCCATGCTCGTTTGCGTGAACTCGATCCCATCACAGCAGAACGCCTCAATCCAAATGACACACAGCGTGTACAACGTGCCATGGAAATTATTCTGCTAACTGGCCAACCGATGTCATCGCAATTAGATAAAGCGGACAAACCCGAACTACCTTTTGAATTGATGTCATTAGCTCTCGAACCCTCCGATCGAAAAGTGCTGCACGATCGCATCGCCCAACGTTTCGATGTCATGCTGTCTGCTAAGCCTGGATTAATTGAGGAAACCGCTACGCTCAAGCAGCGTAGCGATCTTCATAGTGGACTCCCTTCCATCCGCTGCGTTGGCTACCGACAAGCGTGGGATTACTTGGATGGGAAAATTAATCGAGACAGTCTGCGTGAAATGGGCATTGCCGCCACACGCCAACTCGCAAAACGGCAGCTGACGTGGTTACGCAGCATGCCTGACCGCGAAGTTATCGACTGCCTGTCGCCTAACCCGACTGAACAGATTCTGAGTCTGGTAAACGCGCGGCTCGGTTGACACGCTGTAGCCCGGAAGCGATAATCGCCGGCTTCGTGGTGATATAGCTCAGTTGGTTAGAGCACAGCACTCATAATGCTGGGGTCGGTGGTTCAAATCCACCTATCACCACCAGAATTATACAGTAATAACAAGCACTTAGAGAAATCTAAGTGCTTTTTTTACATCTAAAAGTAGTCTACTTTTCACTAGACTACTTTTCAGTGGTTTTCACAGACCTATTTCAGTCAATTTCTTTGATTTACAAAAGACGAAAATCGTCTAATATCAAGCATATCCAATAGTTTTTCAGTAATAAAAAACTAGACTACTTTGTTCTACAATGAACAGATGAGCGCATCTAAAAAACCTACGACCCCAAAAAAAGAAATTCTGCGACATCGTGCGTCTGCAATTCCTGAGACAAAGTTTTATGTGCCCAACTATCCCAATAAGCTCTACATCTATAAAAACGCAGCTAGTCGCTTTTGGTGGGTACGCTACTACGCTGAAAAAAGAATTCTTAGACACTCTACTAAGACAGAGAGCAAGCGTGACGCTCTAGAAGCTGCAAAAGCGTTCTATGACGATATTCAGCTAAGAATTGCCAATGGCAAGAAGCTTGGCAAGAAATCTTCGTTTGCGTACTGCGCAAAAGATTGGCTCAGTCAGCAGAAAGCTCGTGTTGCGACCAAAAGCTTGTCAAAAGAATCATACAAGCAATACGAATACAGACTCAATAAGTACATTCTTCCATTTCTTGGTGACTTTGAGTTAGCTGAAATTGACTATCAGACGCTCAATCAATTTCTAAGCTACATCTCATCAACAGAAGACAAGTTGAGTGTCGCTACAGTCAAGATGTACTTGGGAATCGTTGGTCAGATCATGACCCATGCTGAAAAAATCAATTTAATCTCAAGAGCACCCCATCTTCCTAAAGTCAAAGCCATAACCAATGCTCGTGGCTACTTCACTGTCACTGAGTACAGAAAACTATGGTCACGAGCTAGAGCATTACGTGGAAAGGGATTTCAGTATCGTAAGCTCACAGAAGAACAAGCGAAAGCCAATGGATATGGCAATCAGACGCTCATCATCTCAGAATGTGGAACATCCAAACTTGGTCGCTTCATCAAGCGAGTAGACATCACTGACGATCTCTATCAACTAATCATCTTTATGGTGAATAGCTTTGTTCGTCCAACAGACATCAAAAATATGCAGCACAAACACGTAGAGATTGTTGAACATGACCACACTTATCTTTACCTAAAGCTACCACCAAGTAAAAATAAGAAAGACCCAATCATTACCATGCCCAAAGCTGTAGAAGTCTACAGACGACATAAAGCCAACTATCAAGTGATTGAAAAGCAAGAGCAAGCAAACTACAAGCTACGACTAGCTGAATTTAAGAATACAAATAAAGACTTTTCAGTGGCAAAAGTTGAAGAACAATTAAGAACTGAGAAAATGACTCAGCGAGAGCATAAAGTCTTAAACACCAAACTTAATCTCTATAAAAAGCTAAATGTGGGAATGCCTACGTTCACTG
>CANGJE010000122.1 GCA_947454305.1 Oxalobacteraceae bacterium | reverse complement strand
TGTAATACGCTGGTACTGCTCGAAAGTCAGCAATACATGTGCGGGTTTACCCCTATCGGTAATGAACACAGGTCCGCTACTAGCAGCACGCTTGGCGCTACTTGTATCTTGATTGAATTCCCTGCTGGAAACGGTCTTAATCGCCATGGTAAACCTCACACTCAGACTAATGTAGATACGTTACTACATTAGAGCTTTTTCGTCTATATTTCCAATGAGCCGCTTGCAAATCGGAGGATCAGGTCAGCTAAACAATAGCCCTTTCGTTGGCCGAAATAGCTCCTTGACCAAGTTATAACGGATGTTATACATTAGGGCGCTAACCACGAGGTTCCCCCATGATAAACACCCTAAAACTGACCAATGTAGGCAATTCGGTAGGCGTCATCCTGCCCAAAGAGCTGTTAAGCAAACTGCGCGTTGATAAGGGCGACACCCTCTATGTTGTTGAGACACCCGAGGGGATTGAGCTCACTGCATATCGCCCGGATTTTGCAGCCCAGATGGATGCCGCTGAAGAAATAATGCGCGACAACCGAGACGTATTGAAAAAATTAGCGCTATAGATGACCGAGCCAATTTGGGTCTTGATGGACGCTGTCATAGCCATCCATAAACGACAGCTCGCAGAACACGGGGGTGGCTCCGGTATCCGAGATAGCAATCTTCTCGAATCTGCATTAGCCAAACCCAGAAATATCTACGTCTACGCACCAGACCAAACTAATATTCCACTACTTGCAGCAAGCTATGCATTTGGAATCGCCCGTAACCACCCTTTCGTTGATGGAAACAAAAGAACAGCCTTTGTGGTTAGCCTCTTGTTTCTAAAGTTAAACGGCTATGTGGTGCAGGCAACCCAAGAAAATCTCTACAAAACCTTTATGGCGCTCGCTGATGGAAGCATGAGTGAGGAGCAACTCGCCAGTTGGTTTAGCTCAGTCGCCATTCCCAAATAAAATTCCAGTGAATTTTGAAAAAATTCTGCAATGGTTGGTAATCAATCGCAGCAGAACTTTTTTAGCCTTCTAGATCGTTCGTGCTGATGCAACCCACGCCAAGGTGTTCACCAACCGCATTTAGTTTGGGAAAAGGAATTCCGACCTTATTTCAATCTAAGCCACAATATTTTCAGTATTGCAAATCACGGCTTCACTGAGATGCTAAACAATGCAATTGACCATTCTCAGGGCGATGATGTTTATATTCACGCTCGACAAGATCAAGATTCTTTCTCGCTAATTATCTCTGATGATGGTGTAGGACTCTTTGCAAAAATAACTTCACAATTGCATTTACCAGACATTCGCCAAGCCCTTTTTGAGCTGAGCAAAGGGAAACTGACTACCGATCCAGAGAGACATTAAGGCGAAGGCGTATTTTTTACTTCACGAATGTTTGATCACTTTGAGATTAGCGCAAATGATCTAAAGTTTCATCATAATGACAATTTCAAATTTGATCTATTGAATGAAGAAAAAGGCATATTTCCTGATGGAACAACAGTTTTTATGAGTATCGCACTCACTAGCCAAAGAACTGCAGCGGACGTTTGTAACGAATTTACCAAAGCTCCCGAAGATTTTGACTTCTCCAAAACAGTCGTACCAATGAAGCTTGCAAGGTTTGGTGATGAGCAACTTGTATCGCGCTCTCAAGCCAAGCGACTAATCGCGAGATTCGAAAAATTCAAAACGGTCATTGTAGATTTTTCCGAAATACAAGAAATCGGGCAAGCATTTGCAGACGAGCTTTTTCGCGTATATGCCAACAAATTTCCCGACGTTGAACTAGTTCCTAAAAATATGACCAATCAGGTAGAAAAAATGTGGTTAAGAGCTGTTTCACCAAGAACTGAATGACAGAAACTAAGCCCTATAAAATCTACTTCGCAGGGGGTACGGAAAATGAACACTGACGATGCTATATCCGCTCAAGACGAGGGGATGTGGTGCAGCCAATGTCGAGGAAAGTCCGTGCTAAGTAAGCGACTTTTCTTGGTTTTTGCCTTAGGTGGGCAAAAGTCTTTTGCCCACTTTGCCCAAAAGTTAGCGGCTCCTATCGCTAGGAGCCGCATGGATACTGGAGGCGGGGGCCGGAATCGAACCGGCGTACACGGCTTTGCAGGCCGCTGCATAACCACTTTGCTACCCCGCCAAGGGTGCGTATTGTAACTTCGAATGCGCTACTTCGCTCGATGTAGAACAAGAAGTGATAACACCGAAAAGTGCGTGAAACAGCGCTTTCATCAATGAAAAAGGGAAGCCTTGTGAGCTTCCCTTTTGTATCTTGGAGCGGGAGAAGAGTCTCGAACTCTCGACCTCAACCTTGGCAAGGTTGCGCTCTACCAACTGAGCTACTCCCGCAAAAACAGAAGCGGGATTATAGCGATAAAGTGGAAATTTTGTCAAGTTGGCCCATCGTTTGAGGGATGGTCAGTCTCAGGTCGCTCTTTAATCAATGGCCACGCCTTGCGTAAATAGTAAAACATGGACCAAAGCGTCAGTACCGCCGCCAAATCGAGCAAACGCTGACCCACGAACAAAGTGTCGATCACACCGAATAAAGGATAGGCATACAGCAGCATAGGAATCGCCACCATTTGTGCTGCTGTTTTTATTTTTCCAATCGAGCTTACGGCGACTGATTTCGATGCGCCCATCTGCGCCATCCACTCGCGCAATGCGGTAATCGCGATCTCACGTCCAACAATAATGAATGCGATGACCGAGTTAGTTCGTCCTAACTGCACCAGTAGTAGCAGCGCACCGGCAACTATTAACTTATCTGCCACGGGATCAAGAAACGCACCAAAGGATGTGGTTTCATTCCATCGGCGTGCCAGGTAACCATCAAACCAATCAGTGATGGCAGCAATCACAAAAATGACGGTAGCGGCCACACCTTGCTCATACGGTGTTAACCAATGCCCTGGTAGAAAAAAAACTCCCACCATCAGCGGTATTAACGCCATGCGCAGCCACGTCAAAAGAATAGGAATATTAAAAGGCATGCGTCGATATAAAACTAATTGGCATCAATGTGGTGAGGTGTCGCTAATGTAGCGTTAATCGCTGACGCAGGAAAGAGGCTTTCGACTTAATGTAGCTGGCGGTAGATATCCTCGGCCAACTGCCGTGAAATCCCCTCCACGGACGCGAGCTCTTCAACGCTAGCATCGGCCACCCCACGCAAGCCACCAAAGCGCGCTAACAGCTTTTGGCGGCGCTTGGCACCAATGCCCTCTATCTCTTCAAGGCGCGAGGCCTGACGAGCTTTGGCGCGCTTGGCACGCATGCCTGTGATGGCAAAGCGATGCGCCTCATCACGGATTTGGGCAATCAACATTAAGGCAGCTGATTCTTTGCCTAATTCGAGTTCTGGTCGGCCATCAGCAAATATCAACGTCTCAAGACCTACTTTGCGGCCCTCGCCTTTGGCCACGCCAACAATCAAGCTGATGTCTAACCCCAACTCCGATAGCACCTGGCGCGCAATCTCTACCTGCCCCTTACCACCATCGATTAAAACCACTTCAGGAAGGACGCCATCGCCATTCAACACTTTTTCATAACGTCGAGTCAGTACTTGACGCATCGCCGCGTAATCATCACCAGGGGTGATGTCGGTGATGTTGTAACGCCTATATTCGCTGTTTTGCATTTGATGATGGTGATACACCACGCACGATGCCTGTGTCGCTTCACCGGATGTGTGGCTAATATCAAAGCACTCTATTCTGAGCGCATCGATATCGGCGGTGTCCAATGACAAGGTATCGACCAATATACGTGTGCGCGATTGCTGCGATCCTTGCTCGGACAATAATCGAGCCAACGCAATTTCAGCGCCCTTAACGGCCATCTCTTGCCAATGCCGTCGCTGTCCTTGGGGTTGAAAGATTAAATGGATGCGATGACCACACTGCTCCATCAGCGCGATCATGAGTTCTGGTTCATCCAGCTCCATGCTAAGAACCAGCGTTGATGGAATAAATTTATCGATGTAGTGCTGCGCAAGGAAAGCTTTCAACACTTCTGCCTCGACAGTGCTATCCATCGGTGCGGTATCGACGTGCGCAGGAAAATACGCGCGATCACCTAAATGACGACCGCCGCGTACCATCGCTAAATTTACGCACGCACGACCTCCGTGAACGACCACGGCAATAATATCGATATCTGCATCACCGCTGGTTTCCATACTTTGCTGATGCAGAACGCGCGACAGTGCCGAGATTTGATTGCGCACTATGGCGGCTTGCTCGAATTTAAGTTCTTCGGCATACGCATGCATTTTTTTCTCTAGCGTTTGCATCAACTCAGTTTGTCGACCACGCAAAAATTGAGCAGCGTTATCCACATCGACCGCGTAATCTTCTTTGGATATTAAATTCACACACGGGCCGCTGCAGCGATTGATCTGGTGCAAAAGACAGGGGCGAGTACGATTCTGAAAAACGGAATCTTCACAGGTACGCAAAAGAAAAATTTTCTGGAGTATCTGCATGGATTCTTTAACTGCCCATGCGCTGGGAAAAGGCCCAAAGTACTGATTTTTTTTATCCACCGCTCCACGGTAATAGGCCATGCGCGGAATGGCATCCCCCGAAAGCTTCAGATAGGGATATGACTTATCATCCCGAAAAAGAATATTGAAACGAGGCTGCTGAGTTTTAATCAGATTATTTTCTAGCAGCAGCGCTTCTGCTTCGCTGCGTGTGACGGTAGTTTCCATGCGCACGATGCGCTCTACCATCATGGCCGTTCGTGGGCTAGCCAGCGTTTTTTGAAAATAGCTAGAAACGCGCTTTTTAAGATCGCGCGCCTTACCGACGTAGAGCAGCTTATCTTGCGCATCAAAATAACGATACACGCCCGGTAGATGCGGTAGCTGACCTATCTCCTCGAGCAATCCCGCTCTGGGATCGGGGGCGTCTTCGTTAGTCGCGGTTTTTTTAGTAGTCATTGAAACGCAATCTATATTCACGGAATACAGATAGTCACATCGGCGAAAATTAAGTGATTGTCTTCACTAGTTTTTTAGCCGCTTTATAAGTTTCGTTTTGCTGCAATGTATCCCAATCATCTGCATGCGCTGTCGGTAACAAGGCCGACAAACGGGTTGCTGAACGCTTCGCAT
>CANGJE010000121.1 GCA_947454305.1 Oxalobacteraceae bacterium | reverse complement strand
GTGCATGCCATCTTCAATCGAAATGATGGGATATTTATCACACCAGGTCGACAGCAAATTAGTGAAGTCGCCCGAGGATAAAACCAGACCTTCGCCGGCTAAATGGTATTTGCCATCTTTATAGAACTCAGAAGCGGCGCAATCAAGTCCGAGTGCAATCTGAGTTCCGGGTTCATACCCTGCTTTTTCTATCGCCTGCAAAATCAGTTGTATCGCTTCTTCGTGATTTTTAACGGAAGGAGCAAAGCCACCTTCGTCACCCACCGCTGTCGTCAAGCCTTTGTCGTGCAAGATTTTTTTCAGGTGATGAAACACTTCAGCACCGTAGCGGATAGCTTCACGAAAACTTGGCGCACCGACCGGAATAATCATGAACTCTTGCAGATCCAGATTGTTATCTGCGTGCGCGCCGCCATTAATCACGTTCATCATGGGCACAGGCATTTGCATCGCGCCCGAACCACCAAAGTAGCGATACAACGGCAAGCCTGCTTCTTCAGCGGCCGCTTTGGCAACAGCCATCGATACAGCCAGCATTGCATTCGCACCTAAACGTGCTTTGTTATCCGTGCCATCCAAATCAATCATTGTGTGATCTAAGAAGGCTTGTTCACTAGCATCCAAACCCATAATGGCTTCGGAAATTTCAGTGTTGATGTTTTCACAGGCCTTGAGCACGCCTTTACCCAAGTAGCGCTTAGCATCGCCATCGCGCAACTCAATCGCTTCACGCGAACCCGTCGAGGCGCCAGAGGGCACGGCCGCACGGCCCATGACACCCGACTCCAACAGCACATCGCATTCGACCGTAGGATTGCCACGCGAATCTAGAATTTCGCGGCCAATGATGTCAACGATTGCACTCATTCATTTCTCCAGACAGATTGATGGTTACTGCATTTATTATTTGTCACTCACCAGAATACGAAATTACGAAAAATCGTTTTCCAGGAATGGTTTACTTTTAACTACACGATCGATCTCAGCCAAGCTGGCAAGCAACTCGCGCATGCGATGAAGTGGTACAGCGTTAGGACCATCCGATTTTGCATTCGCAGGATCAGGATGCGTTTCCATAAACAAGCCAGAAATACCTACCGCCACAGCGGCACGCGCTAACACCGGCACGAATTCACGTTGACCACCCGAGGTACTTCCTTGTCCACCGGGTAATTGCACCGAATGCGTCGCATCAAAAACGACAGGACAAGCGGTTTCGCGCATGATTGCGAGTGAACGCATATCCGAGACCAGATTGTTATAGCCAAACGACACACCACGTTCACACGCCATAAACACATCTGTAGGAAGATTGGCCTCGCGTGCTGCTTCACGGGCTTTATCGATCACATTTTTCATATCACCGGGCGCTAGAAACTGCCCTTTTTTGATATTCACCGGTATACCTGATTGAGCACATGCGCGAATGAAATCAGTTTGGCGACATAAAAATGCTGGGGTTTGAATCACATCAACGACTGCAGCCACCGGTTTAATTTCATGCACTTCATGCACATCTGTCAGCACGGGCACGTGTAATTGTTTTTTTACTGTGGCTAAAATTTCCAAGCCCTTCTCCATCCCTAAACCACGAAATGATTTGCCCGAAGAACGATTGGCTTTATCAAACGACGATTTATAAATGAAAGGAATACCCAGCGCCGAAGTCATTTCTTTTAACGCACCCGCTGTATCCAATGCCATCTGCTCGGATTCGATGACGCAGGGTCCCGCGATCAAAAAAAACGGATGGTCTAAACCAACATCAAATCCACAGAGTTTCATGCGGCTTTCCTATGTCCAGTGGCGTCTTTGTGCGCCAGCGCTGCAGTAATAAATGAAATAAACAAAGGATGACCCGCGCGTGGTGTTGATTTGAATTCAGGGTGGTACTGCACGCCCATATACCAAGGATGAGCATGCTCTCCGGTACGCGGCAGCTCCATAATTTCGCATAAAGCCTCGTGAGGCGTTCGCGCAGACACCACCAAACCTGATTTTTCTACGCGGTCGAGATAATGGTTATTCGCTTCGTAGCGGTGACGGTGGCGTTCAGTCACCTCGGCACCATAAATCTCAGCGGCCAGCGTGCCAGCTTTAACCGCGCAGGTTTGCGCACCCAAGCGCATCGTGCCACCCAAATCGGAATTGGCATCACGACGTTCAACCATGCCGTCATGGTTTTGCCATTCGGTGATGAGCGCAACTACGGGATTTTCAGTGTCCGGATCAAATTCAGTCGAGTTCGCGTTTTTCAATCCAGCGACATTTCGCGCATACTCAATCAAAGCTACTTGCATACCCAAACAGATACCGAGATACGGCACCTTAGTCTCGCGGGCGTAACGTGCTGCAGCAATCTTTCCTTCAACGCCACGCTTACCAAAGCCGCCAGGGACTAATATCGCATCGTATTTAGCTAAGCTGGTAGCACCATGAGTTTCGATATCTTCCGAATCTACATATTCGATGTTCACACGCGATTCTGTGTGTATGCCCGCATGACGCAACGCTTCGGTGAGCGATTTGTAGGACTCGGTCAAGTCAACATATTTACCGACCATCGCGATATTCACTTCATGCTTAGGATGCTCGAGCGAATTAACCAGTTTGGTCCACATCGATAAATCAGCTGGCTTAGGCGACAAACCTAGTTTTTCGCAAACGATGCGATCTAGACCTTGGTCGTGCAGCATCTGTGGAATTTTGTAAATCGTATCGGCGTCCCATACCGAAATTACGGCGCCTTCTTCAACGTTCGAGAACAGAGATATCTTGTCGCGCTCGTCGTCAGGAATAGGCCGGTCGGCACGGCAGAGCAAAGCATCCGGCGAAATACCAATTTCGCGCAGCTTTTGAACACTATGCTGGGTAGGCTTAGTCTTGAGCTCACCCGCTGATACCAAATACGGCACCAGCGTGAGATGAACGAAGGCGGCATGATGACGGCCGCCGCGCAGCGATAACTGTCTGGCAGCCTCAAGAAATGGCAACGATTCAATATCACCGACCGTACCGCCAATCTCCACGATCGCCACGTCAAAGCCTTCGGCTCCGCGATGAATAAATTCTTGGATTTCGTTGGTAATGTGGGGAATGACTTGGACCGTCTTGCCAAGATACTCACCACGGCGCTCTTTACGAATCACGGATTCATAAATCTGACCGGTAGTGAAATTATTGACCTTCTTCATGCGAGCGGTAATAAAACGCTCGTAATGACCCAAATCGAGATCGGTCTCCGCACCATCGTCGGTGACAAATACCTCACCATGCTGAAACGGACTCATCGTTCCGGGATCAACGTTGATGTATGGATCTAACTTGAGGAGGGTGACTTTTAGGCCGCGCGATTCAAGAATCGCGGCCAGAGACGCTGCTGCAATCCCTTTACCAAGGGATGAGACGACGCCGCCAGTGACAAAAACAAACTTGGTCATTGCAGGATAGGCCGAAAGGCACTAGCGTGAAATTCGAATTATACCTCAAAGAGCCGCAGCCCCCTTCACATTTTCAACCTGCTTGGGCGCGTGATCAAAATGAATAAATCTAATGCAATCACACGCTTATCAACCAACAACACATCAATTACTGTTTCAGTAAGCACGGCTCACTACTCCAATAGCGCTGACGCTGACAGCGATACGAAGTCCAACGGATATCTGCATCCACCTCTACGCGAATCGCACCTGATTGATCTGTTCGTAGAGGCAGAATGCCGCTATCACGATAACGCTGAACGATCTCTTGTTTAGGATGTCGGTAGCGATTACGGTAGCCAACCTGAAACAGCGCCACTGACGGATGGACTGCCTGCAGGAATTCGCTGGTAGAAGACGTTCCACTGCCGTGATGCGGCGCCAGTAGCACATCAGCCTTCAAATCTTCTCTACTCTGCGCTGCTCGATCTAGCAATGCCCGCTCTTGGGGCGCTTCGATATCGCCGGTCAAAAGTACCGAGCGCCCACGGTAGCGAATACGCAAAGTGCAGCTGCGTGCATTGGGTGTCAGCGTTGAATTTTGCCAATGATCAGCTAGAGGATGAATCACTTCGAATTCGACCTCATCCCAAACCCAACGCTGTCCGGCGTGACAAGGCTCATGCCGCGGCGAATTAACTAACAACGGATGATCAAAAAACAAAGACGAGCTAAAACTATCTATAGCCACACCTTCCCATAAAGAACGCGCACCGCCTGAATGATCAGCATCACTATGCGAGATCATCACACCATCGAGATGATGAATGCCTCGCGCTCGAAGATACGGCAGCAAGACACGACTGCCACCGTCGGCTTCCAATGAAAATGCGGGGCCCGTGTCATAGATCAGCCTGTGATTCGCCGTCTCTACCAGTAACGCATTGCCCTGCCCGATATCAAAAGCTGTTAACCAAAAGCCGTGCTCGGGCGCTGCGGGCTTAGCTAGCAACATCGGCGACCACAACAGCACGCCCACCCAGCGCAACGGCCAGCCTCGCGGCGCCAGCATCCAAACCGTGCCTATCATCGCCAACGCAAACACACACCAATCCGGTTGCGGCGCAGTCCACACCGCCAGCTTGGTTGAGGATAACCATGTCAAACCCTCGGCCAACCATGCCGTGACAGCATGCGCCGCCAACAGCAAGCTGCTCGCCAATGGGGCTGGTAAAACACTCCCGAGCAACGACAATGGCGTAATAACAAAACTAACCACAGGAATCGCCACCGCATTGGCTAGCGGACTTATCAATGATGTTTGAGCAAACCAAGCAAAGCTCAAAGGAAGTAAGCCTAGCGTGACCGCCCATTGGGTGCGCCAGGCCGATTGCAGATGTTTTTTAACTCCAGCTTCGCTGCTCTGCCGCAGTTCTTCCGCCCGACCAGCACACGCAAACAAAATGCAGCCGATTGCCACAAATGAAAGCCAAAATCCTGGCCACAATACCGACCACGGATCAAACAGCAGCACGACTACTAACGCCGTGAATAAAATTTGTGACACCGTCACTATCCGGTCCAACCATAACGATAAGGTCACCACCGCGATCATCAGCAAAGTTCGCTGAGCAGGAATACCAAAACCTGCCAACGCAACATAACTAAACGCCGCCAACAATCCAGCTAACGCCGCTACTTTATGCGCCGGACATAGCAACGGTAATTGAGCACGCGTAAAAAATGAATGCCGCCACAACCAATGACTCAGTAAAGCAAATAAACCTGCAATCATGGTGATGTGTAGGCCTGAAATCGAAATCAAATGGCCCACACCGGTTC
>CANGJE010000120.1 GCA_947454305.1 Oxalobacteraceae bacterium | reverse complement strand
CCCGTGCCTTGGATTGCAAAAAATAAATTAGTTGATCAATCGAAGAACTAATCAGTTAATAAATTCTTCGGCATCATGCGGCGTGCGCGAAAATGCGCACACCGCGCTCGCCCTAAAAGCCACATGCACATGTGGCTTTTTTTACTCATCGTTCGTTTCATGGGGTATCTCAACTTTTACGTCTACCTTCAATGGTTCGACGACCGTAAATTTTAATTCACCACGGTTAAGATCTGCATTTGTTAAGCGAATTTTCATCGTCATGCAGGTAGCCGCATTTTCTCGATGTAGCGGCCCGTCGAATTTCTCGCTTCGATTTATCTCCGCTATCATGTCACTGTTACCTATATTCTGACATTTCGAAAGGTGGAGATAGTCGATTTCAACGTCGCCATTGTCATTGGCAGACATGTGCATCCGGCATTTGGTTTCTCCGGGCGTGTTGGTTCCAAAGAAAATGACGGGCACTCCATCAGAATTTGGATTGGCGGACTGGATTTTTTCAAGCATGCTCTTTACCGCTTCTTGGCCGAGCAGATGCGACAGAATCAGCTGGCGCATTGGGTTTTTTCCTGCAATTTCTTTGAATTCTAGACCTACTGTTTCTTTGTCTCTGTCGCATTCGACAACGAGCCCTTTAGACTCAAATACGTAAGTCATTCGATCGGCATCTTTTTGGAATGCTTTAGATAGTCCAATGAAAGGATCGCCGCTAGTTTTTCCGACAGCATTGTGATGCGTATCCCATTCAGGCCATTTATTGAACAAATTTAATTGCGCTTCGGATGAAATAGTTAGTGTGCCTTTGACGACTTCGCCAGTATTTTGAAATTTCGGCATGCTAGCAGGAAGGCAGAGATTGGCCTCTGCTATTTTTAGTTTCGCATATACATTAGCCGATATCTGCTCTAATGTTTTTTTATCCTGGTGTATATGTTTTGGTTTGTACACGCCATCGGCGGTGGTGATTTCGGTAACAGATTTGAGTAAATCTTGTGATTTTTCTGAGCCATTTTCTGCGGCAGCTATAGTATTTTTTAAGATGCTCCATTGATCTTTTAGCTGGTTTAATTGCCCAGTTTCTTTAAATTTTTTTAGGTCATTCATCTGCATTTCCATCAAACTATTCACACTGCGCGCATAGGACGAGGCTTGGATAATTTCAATTTTCATTTTGTTGAGTACAGTATCGATGACCTCACGATGTTGAGTTTTCAAGTCTGGCTCTTTTCGAAAAAAAAGGAAAAAGTTCTTTAAGGGGTTAGTAGATGAGTTACTTCGTTCCAGATCACCTGATTTGTTAACTTTGACCGAGCTGCCAAATTTTTCTGCCTCGGTTATCACTTTCAAAGCCTGATCTACCGTTTGGTACTGTCTTTTAGTTTCGTAAAGCATATAGTCCTCGCAATATCAAAAATGAAATGAATGATGACCGTTTGTGACATTGCCGTTACGCAAGTTCAGGCCGCCATCCGTCATTAATGAATCCCCGATTGACTATAGAAAGTGTTGGAAACATCCCTCATGACATGTTGCGAAGGTACAATCCCAAAGTTTTGAAATTTTGGGAGCTGTTTTGAATCCTTATCCTCACCCCATCATCGCCCGCGAAGGCTGGCCTTTTTTAGCCCTGGCGCTGGTAGCCGCTGGCGTGGCCACCACCCTCCTTGGAAGCTGGTCTTGGCCATTCTGGATCATTGCTATATTCGTACTGCAGTTCTTCCGCGATCCTCCGCGAATGATTCCGCAAAAGCCCAATGCGGTGCTTTCGCCGGCTGATGGGCGCATCGTTGTGGTGGAAAAAGCTCACGACCCCTACGCCAATCGTGAGGCCCTAAAGATCAGTGTTTTCATGAACGTTTTTAATGTTCATTCCAATCGCTCGCCTGTCGATGGCAAGATTGAGAAGGTGGAGTACTTCCCAGGCAAATTCGTGAATGCGGATTTGGATAAGGCATCCACGGAGAATGAACGCAACGCCGTGGTGATGACGGCTACTAATGGGCAAACAGTGACCTTTGTGCAGGTCGCAGGTTTAATCGCTCGTCGCATACTTTGTTATGTCAATGAGCAAGATATTATGGCTCGTGGTCAACGTTATGGATTTATTCGCTTTGGTTCGCGGGTGGATGTGTATCTGCCGCTGACAGCGCGTCCGCTAGTCACTGTAGGCGAAAAAGTCTCAGCGACCGAAACCATTCTTGCTGAATTTTGACGCTAAGCGTCTTTACCGTCGGTTACCATTCACGGCATGACTCTATTTACCAATCGTAAAAATAAACCGAAGGCCGGGCAGGGCAGGCCTTTTCGTTTTCACAGATTCCCCGTGAGGCGTGTGCCGCCGACGGACGACGGTGTTCCGCGCTCGTCAGCTTTGCGTAGTAAAGGTATCTACCTGCTACCCAATGCGTTTACAACAGCCGCATTGTTTTGCGGTTTCTACGCGATTGTGATGGCCATGAATGGCCAGTTCTCCAACGCCGCTGTGGCCATATTTGCGGCCATGGTGTTGGATGCTACCGATGGTCGGGTGGCACGACTCACCAATACCCAAAGTGAATTTGGAGCGCAATACGACAGCTTGTCTGACATGGTGTCCTTTGGTGCGGCACCTGCATTGATTGTGTATGAATGGTCCTTACGTGGAATGGGCAAACTGGGTTGGTTGGCAGCCTTTGTTTACTGTGCAGGTGCAGCTCTTCGCTTAGCGCGCTTTAACACCAACATTGGCGTTGTCGATAAACGGTTTTTCCAAGGCCTACCTAGCCCGGCTGCTGCGGCACTGGTCGCGGGTTTTATTTGGTTGATGGATGATCTGCGAATTGCTGGCGCCGATTTCCGCTGGCTGTCATGGATTATTACTGTTTACTCAGGCCTGACCATGGTCACCAACGTGCCGTTCTATAGTTTCAAAGACGTTAACTTTAAAAAATCAGTCCCCTTCATAGCGATCTTTTTGATCGTGCTGATTTTTGTGGCGGTTTCCAGCGATCCACCCAAGGTATTGTTTGGTTTGTTCGTGATTTATGGCTTATCGGGCTATGGCGTCTTTTTCTGGCACTGGTTCAATGGCAAACCCGTCAGCATCGTTGAGACCAGTGATGAGCCCGTCAGCGATAAATAACCAAAGACCTAGTCTATTAACCTGATAGAAACTGCTTGGTTGCGCTTTTAGGCAAATCCCCTTATTCTCTGATGCATGACGAGTTCATTCATCAACTGCTCACGTTTTTCTTCAGTCAGCCCGTCCGGGCTGTTACTGCTTTATCTACTGCGCTAACGCGCAGACCTCCCATTCCCCACAATTTGTGTTTTCCTCCGCTCAGGCAAAAAAGGCCAGGGCAGGTGAAAATATAGGCATAACACGCGTTTACTCTAGGAGCCCGAGATGGCCGATTCAAACAAACTGATTATTTTTGACACCACATTACGCGATGGCGAACAGTCACCTGGCGCGTCGATGACCAAGGATGAAAAGATACGGATTGCACGCCAGCTAGAGCGACTGAAAGTCGATGTGATCGAGGCGGGCTTTGCAGCCTCATCACCCGGTGATTTCGAATCGATCAAAGCGATTTCCGGCATCATCAAAGAGTCTATCGTGTGTTCTTTGTCGCGCGCCAACGATAAAGACATCTCTCGTGCTGCCGAAGCTCTGGCACCAGCGCAGCGCAAACGCATTCATACATTTATTGCCACCTCTCCGCTGCATATGGAGAAAAAACTCCGTATGTCGCCTGATCAGGTCTACGAGCAAGCACGGCAGGCCGTTCGTTTCGCGCGTCAATTTACGGATGATGTTGAGTTCAGTCCTGAAGATGGCAGTCGTTCAGATATCGATTTCCTTTGCCGCGTTCTCGAAGGCGTTATTGCCGAAGGTGCCACGACGATTAATTTTGCCGATACCGTCGGCTATGGTGTGCCCGAGTTATACGGCACCATGCTTAGAACACTGCGTGAACGTATTCCTAATTCCGATAAGGCCGTTTGGTCGGTCCACTGCCACAATGATTTAGGTATGGCAGTCGCCAATTCATTGGCGGGCGTGATGATTGGTGGCGCACGGCAGATCGAATGTACGATCAACGGCTTAGGCGAGCGGGCGGGTAATACAGCGCTGGAAGAAATCGTCATGGCAGTGCGCACACGCAAAGATCATTTCAAACTGGAGTTGGGTATTGATGCGACTCAGATCGTGCCGACCTCTAAGCTCGTTTCACAAATTACCGGTTTTGCGGTTCAGCCAAACAAGGCTGTGGTTGGTGCGAATGCCTTTGCGCATGCCTCCGGTATTCATCAAGACGGCATACTCAAGGCGCGTGATACCTATGAAATTATGCGTGCCGAAGACGTAGGCTGGAGTGCCAACAAAATTGTTTTGGGTAAGCTCTCAGGCCGCAATGCATTTAAGCAGCGCCTGGAAGAATTAGGTATCAAACTTGAATCTGAATCCGAAGTGAATGCCGCCTTTGCACGATTCAAAGAATTAGCTGATCGCAAATCAGAGATCTTTGATGAAGACATCATGGCGCTCGTATCAGATGAGCAGCATTCACATGATCGCGAACACTACAATTTTGTATCACTATCTCAGCAATCGGAGACCGGAGAAAAGCCAACCGCCCGTGTGACTTTTTCAATTGAAGACAAAGAAGTCACCTGCGAGGGTAATGGTAACGGCCCAGTCGATGCGATTGTGAATGCGATTGAAACCCAGACCAAGAGCGGTGCAGAACTTTTATTATTTTCGGTGAATGCCATTACCACCGGCACGCAATCACAAGGTGAAGTCACCATGCGCCTATCAAAAAGCGGTCGCATTGTGAATGGAGTCGGGGCTGATTTAGATATTGTGGTGGCGTCAGCTAAGGCGTATCTGGCGGCATTAAACAAGCTGCATTCAAAAACTGAAAAGCTTAATCCGCAAATGTAAGTACCCAATTTGATTGCTGGTTCAGGTGTAGTAATTCAGGAGATTTTTCACCTGAACCAGTAAACTCGACGACGAAAAAAATCTGCTTCAATCAATGGTAATTATTTGGCTCTTCGTAATAATTTTTGTATTGTCAGTATGAGTTTTATGCATACCAAAAAAATTCGATTTTGCAATTAGGATTGTTTTTTATTGATTCATTAAATCGTTTTTTTTGTTCATCTGTGAAGCCGTTACCCTTAAAGTCTACATCTTTGAGGGTTTGATTTTTTCCAACCAACTCAACTAGAGCATCTACACCTTCGTCACCAATTTTTCCCCCTACGCGGATTATGAGTTGGGTGATCGTGCTATTGGTTGAAAGCGCATTAGCTAGAGCTTTGATGCCTTCATCACTAT
>CANGJE010000119.1 GCA_947454305.1 Oxalobacteraceae bacterium | reverse complement strand
TGTAACGCCTACGCGGGATCGTGGATTGGCCAGATTCACTAGACGCCAAAAGAGGATCGCTCATCTATACGTGTCCATTTATTTTAAGTGGACACGTAGACTCGCAGATCTCTTTTAATAACGCTAGACGGTGTTTATCGGGCGGTTACGGTACTTTCTCTGGCTCGCTCAGCAAAACATACCCATAGGTACGGCTTACGCGATCTGGACCGGTATCGGTGGTGCAGGAACGTTCATTGTCGGTGTGGTTTTTTTTGGAGATGCGCTTTCTGTGATGCGCATACTCGGCGTTACGTTGATCATTCTCGGCGTTGCCGCGCTCAAGTTTTCAAGCTGAGCTGTTGATGGCTCCGAAGGCTGGACGCTAATAGCCTGCAATGGTCACTTGTCGATGTGACTCACGAACCGTAAGGGTAAGACAAGTAAAGTGGCCTAGCATCGACCTATGGGGAATAAGTCCAGTACTCGATTTTGGTAATTCGCTTTAATAAAAAAATGAAATTTATTCAAAAAATTCAACAGCTGTACGATGAAATCATTAGCTCAATCAGGGCTTATTTACGCTGACGTAGTAGAGCTTCTAATTTTATTTAACGTTGCTGAATCGACCGACAGTCTCACACCAAGTGATCCAGTTCCTGAGCGAACTGGTAATTTTTTAAGTCCGATTTCAATTGATTCAATTTCGATATATTTCGCGCATGCTTCAACTATGCGCGTCATGAGTCTTTCTTGTGTCTCGTAATGGCCATCACGCGCTAAGCTATCGATTTCAACAACTAAGGGATCGTAATCAAAAACACTCGCCATTAAATCTGTGGAAATTAAAACAAGCGTTGAATCAATCCAGAGCGTTAGGTCTAGAAGATGTTGTGTGGGGATGATATCCCCTGGGCCATAGGTTCCAATGTCAGTTGATAACTCAAGATCTCTTAGCTCGATACAGGCAATGGTAGTCATAATTTATTTAAACTTTTTTTGCATAAGTGCAATCAGGGATAAAAAGTCTCTTTGTATATCTAAATCTTTTCAATCTCAATGGCCAGCTTTTGACCACTAAGCCATGCTCCCTCAACCCTGCCACCATTAAGCCAGTCTCCGCAAAGACCTAGGTTAAAGTTGGGTAGCGAAATAAACTCAGGGCTTGGATTAACAAATCCGCTGGCATAGCGCCAGCGGTGTATCGCGATTTCAGCCACGCTGCAATCCAAGCCTAACTTCTTAGCACACGCCAATAGCTGAGCAGATGCATCTTGTGGCGCAAGTTCAATATTGTCTTGGCTCCATTTGGCGCTTGCATGAATCGTCCAGGACTCTTGACCGATGCGATAAGGTTTAGATTGGTTTCGGCATATCCAGCTAATCGTTTCGCCGTTCACAAAAGCAGCATCAAAAGGGAAGGTGGGTTTTTCAGAAAAGCGGGCCATCACAGTCCAGCATCCATCCATAGTTACTGAATTGCAGAGCGCTTGTATTTCATTAGGTAATACCTGTGCAAGCACGGCAGCCTGGGGTGCGGGTATTGCTAAAACTAGATAATCAAAAAGTGAGTTGATAAGACCAGACTCTTTACTACTAAGCTGCCATTGATTATTTATTGGCACTAACTGATCAATCGTTTGATTGAGATGAAGCGTAAGAGTACGGGCTAAATATTTTCCAATCATATTCATGCCAGGATTAGCAACATAGCGCGACTCATTGGAGCTTGATGCCCTCCATCGGCCTTCTTCAAATACACCAATCTTGGGATTCCAACGGGCTGCGACGCCCTTATCAATCCAAGAGCTGAGCTCGTGTTTAAAAAGGGGATCGCGTGCTGTGAAATACTGAGCACCATGGTCTGCTGTCCAACCATCGCCTTCTCTTGTACTCATGCGCCCGCTGGGACCACGACTTTTTTCAAAGACTTCGACCTCAAAACCCATTGCTTGAAGATGAGTTGCGCAACTGAGGCCAGCAATACCGGCACCAATTATGGCGACTCTTTTTTTGACGGTGGTCTTCATAGGCGCGCAACTTCCAGCAGATATTTCAAAGTACGAGATGCCGAATTCCGTCTTTCGGACGTTCTATCTCAAGTTCTTCCCCACGGGGAGCGTTCAACAAGCAGTCCATCAGGACGGGCGTTTTTCCGATTAATTGACGGTAGTCCTTGGCTGATAAGATTACAACGGCCTCTTGGCCATGCCGAGTGACCAATTGCGGCCCTTCTTTCAGCGATAACTCAACTAATTCACTGAACCGACTTTTCGCTTCTTTTAGTTGCCAAGCATGCATGAAACCCTCCCTATATCTGCTCAGACTAGCCATAATTAGGGCTTGGCCTTTGCTTGTCAATCTAACCTAATTGCCCCGGAAATTGCTAATGGTGATGAAAATATATCGCCATCATTCAAATGTTTCGCAAGGGTGGCGTGATGACTAAAGCCGTAGTTTTTTCGACGCTTGATATGATGTGCGACTGTGTTGTGTCGAATCATTGCGATCGCCACCGTTTTGGTGTCATTTTTAAAGTCTCTCATGGAAATTAAAGTCAACTTTCTCGACAAGCTACGCCTCGAAGCGAAGTTCGATGATTTCACGGTCATCTCAGATCAGCCTATACGTTATAAGGGCGATGGATCAGCGCCGAGCCCTTTCGATTATTTTTTAGTTTCGTCAGCGTTGTGTGCCGCGTACTTTGTGAAGTTGTACTGCGAGACCCGTAATATTTCGACTGAAAATATTCGCCTGTCGCAAAACAATATTGTTGATCCTGAAAATCGTTATCAGCAAATTTTCAAAATTCAGGTTGAGCTGCCTTCGGATATACCTGAAGTCGATCGTCGAGGCATTCTGCGTTCCATAGAGCGATGCACTGTTAAAAAAGTAGTGCAAGAGGGTCCTGAGTTTGTGATTGAGGAAGTTGATAACCTCGATGCGGATGCGCAATCCTTACTCACATTAAAACCATCTTCCGATGTCAGTACTTTCATCGCTGGTAAAGATTTACCGTTGGAGCAAACTATCGCCAATATGTCGGGGCTATTGGCAAATTTGGGTATTAAGATAGAAATCGCTTCCTGGCGCAATATCATTCCGAATGTATGGTCCTTGCATATCCGTGATGCGCATTCACCCATGTGTTTTACCAATGGTAAGGGTGCGACTAAAGAGAGCGCATTAGCATCGGCTTTGGGTGAATACATCGAGCGGCTGAGTAACAACCATTTCTATGCCGGAGCTTTTTGGGGCGAAGAGATTGCTAACTCAGACTTTGTTCATTATCCGAATGAACGATGGTTCACGATTGGCCTCGATGATGCGCTACCTGCTGACATACTCGATGACTACTGCCTGAACATTTACAACCCTGATGGCGAGTTACGTGGATCGCATCTGATTGACACGAACTCCGGCAAGAGTGATCGCGGTATCTGCTCGCTGCCGTATGTACGTCATTCCGATGGCGAGACGGTTTATTTTCCTTCTAACTTGATTGAAAATCTTTACGCCAGCAATGGTATGAGCGCTGGTAATACTCTGGCCGAAGCGCAGGTGCAATGTCTTTCTGAAATTTTCGAGCGAGCAGTTAAGCGTGAAATCTTAGAAGGTGAAATCGCTTTGCCTGATGTGCCGCAGGATGTGCTGGCGAAATTCCCCGGCATCGTAGCGGGTATTCAAGGATTAGAAGCGCAGGGTTTTCCGGTGTTGGTAAAAGATGCATCACTGGGTGGGGCTTATCCGGTGATGTGCGTTACGTTGATGAATCCGCGCACAGGCGGCGTGTTTGCTTCTTTTGGTGCGCATCCTAGTTTTGAAGTTGCCTTGGAACGTAGCCTTACTGAGTTACTGCAAGGTCGAAGCTTTGAGGGCCTGAATGATTTACCGCGTCCTACCTTTGAAAGCAACGCAGTTACAGAACCGAATAATTTTGTTGAACACTTCATCGATTCCAGTGGCGTCGTGTCTTGGCGTTTTTTCAGTGCCAAATCTAATTACGAATTTGTTGAGTGGGATTTTTCCGGTAAAGGTGAAAACTCCAATGCGGAAGAAGCCGCCAACTTATTCCGCATACTTGAAGACATGGGCAACGAGGTGTACACCGCGGTCTATGATCAATTAGGTGCTATCGCATGCCGAATTTTAGTGCCTGGTTATTCCGAAGTTTATCCGGTTGAAGATTTAATTTGGGATAACACCAACAAGTCGCTATTGTTCCGCTCGGATATTTTGAATTTACATCGCTTAGATGACGCCAGCTTGGTTGCGCTACTTGATCGTTTGGATAACAACGAGCTGGATGAGTATTCAGATATTGCCACCTTGATCGGTATTGAATTTGATGACAATACAGTGTGGGGACAATTAACGGTTCTTGAGTTAAAGCTGTTGATTAATCTCGCGCTAAAACAATTTGAAGAAGCACATGAATTAGTCGGGGCCTTCCTGCAGTACAACGACAATACGGTTGAGCGCGGATTGTTTTATCAAGCCTTGAATGTGGTGCTAGAAGTGACCCTCGATGAGGATTTGGAGCTGGCTGACTATGAGGTCAACTTCCGTCGTATGTTTGGCGATGTTCGTATCGATGCTGCTATGGGGTCAGTTGATGGCAGCGTTCGCTTTTTTGGATTAACGCCAACGAGTATGAAACTAGAGGGGCTTGACAGGCACCATCGCCTGCTCGACAGTTACAAAAAAATATACAAGGCACGGGCTGGGGTGGTGGATGCAGGTACTTAATTATCTGAATTTGGTTTGTGTTTATTTTGTAACTTATTGATTTTAATATATATTTAATTAATTCTTGCTAATTATCTGGCTACGAACCATAGAGATCAAACAGTCATACTTTGTAATGAAAACGTATATACTTAGTTCATACAGAAAATTGGGGACGTTATGACTAAAGAAGCCGTTTTCACAATGAAATTAGAGCCTGAGTTGCGTGCTGAATTCATGGCTGAAGCAGAGGCGGTACATAGGCCTGCTTCCCAAATTCTTCGTGACCTCATGCGCGAATATGTCCAGCGCCAGCGAGAAGCTCGCAATTACGATGAGTTTTTAAAACAAAAGGTGGAAGCCGGTCGTGCATCGATGCGCGCTGGAAAAGGTCAATCCAACGAAGAAGTTGAAGCCCTATTTGCTAAGCGGCGCGCCCTCGCTACGAATCAAGAATGAAAGTTTTTTGGACTGCTGATGCTATTCAAGACCGCTTAGATATTTGGGAGTACATAGCCCGAGACAATCAGGATGCTGCATCTAACATGGATCAGCTATTTAGTATCGCTGCCACTTGGTTAACAGATTACTCAAGGTTGGGAAAGTCAGGAAAAATTCAAGGGACGCGCGAGTTGATTCCACACGAAAATTATCGATTGGTGTATGAAATTAACGATGAGACAGTATGGATTTTAGCTTTGATTCATACGTCACGTTAGTGGCCATGACGGCCTAAATGCGATG
>CANGJE010000118.1 GCA_947454305.1 Oxalobacteraceae bacterium | reverse complement strand
GTTACAGCCTTTGCGCTGGCACGCTACTTTGTTTTTACTGAGAGTAGTCAGTCTATGCAGCGCAGCGCGCTGTGGTTTGTGGTGGTGAATATCGTTGCCGTCATACAGACGTGGGTGATTAGTATGCTACTAGCCTACTACCTGTTACCGCGCATGGGTTTCACGCAATTTATACCTGAGATAGCCCATGCGGTTGGTGTGGTGGTGCCGGTTTTTACCAGCTACTTAGGTCACAAGCGGTTTTCATTCAAGTAAGCGTGATACCTAACTAGCTAATGAATTTTGTGAATTCATCAGCGATTCTGCCGCTCAAATTCATATTGCTCGAGAAAGCGGCATCCATTCAGTGGTAAAAATGAAGGCATGCGATAGTAAGTCGCTGCGATTTTTTTCAGTATGTTTTCGCGGTAAGGCACAAACTTAAATCCTCGCCCTTCAGCCACCCAAAAACGTGCCCCATCAACTGTCAGTTCACGAACAGATACTGATTCGAAATAAGGCGAGAAACTAGCTTCGTCAATGCGGCGCGTACCAGCAATCAGAATTGTCTTGCCTTCAAAGTCTGAAAAATTGGTGATGTTGTCATCAAACCGTGCATGAAAACTGCCTTCGCCAAATACCGGTAGATAGCCATTAGCATGAAACGACAGTAAAGCCGCCGAGCTATACGAAGCTGTCATTAACACGCTGTCTGGCGGCGCCTCTTTTTTGATGGTGCTTATTAGTGCTTTTGCATCGCGATGCATGACGATGTCGGTGTGCAGCTTCAATCCTTGAAACGCTGAGCTTGGTAAGTAGGCCAGTAATAGCAACGCTAGCAGGTGCGGTATACCAAGGAAAAAATTCCAGCGGCTATGCAAACGAAATTCATCGCCATTCAGCGTCATGCCGACCGCTAAAAATACAAAAGGAAGAAACGCTAAAACCCAATGCAGTCCGATTGTTTTGTAAAACGACAGTAGTAAAAATAATGCAAACGGCACGGCAAACAGTGAGACTAGGTGCCAATGTTGGCGCAATGCTTGAGAGCGTACTAATCGCCAGCCGGTCCATGGTGTAACCAGATAGATCATCATCGCGATGTAAATGGCGAGATAACTAAGCGAAAAATGTGAGCCTTCATTCCGATTAAACAGATTAAAAAGAATATTGTTCCAGCAATGAGTCGAATTCCACGCAAGGTTCAGCAGCATAAATGGCAAAGCACATAGCGCAATAATCGCTAGTCGTAACCAGCCGCGCGGCCCACGCGTAACGAAGTACACCGCATAGGCGATTGCCAGTAGCCCAGCAAAATATTTCGATAGCAGCGCGAGTCCCAATAACACGCCACTAAAGGCATGCCAGCGCAAGCTATCGGACTGCTCGCCACGCAAGAAGGCATAACCTGAGAAGAATAAGAAAAAAATTAGCGGCGTATCAGTCGTGATGAGATTCAGCGACCAGGTAAATGGCAATAAAAGAAACAGGCTACCGAGTAACCAAGATTTTTCTTCACTGCCCGGCTGCAGGCGTCGCAGTAGATCCATCATGCCGTAGGCGATGGCAATCCACAGCAGCACGGCTGGAAGGCGCAACACGAGCAGAGACGAGGAGAGGTGCTGCAACCCCCACAACCACCAGCCCACCATCGGTGGATGGTCGTAAAAGCCGCCCCACTCGACGTGTTTGCCCCACTGGTAGAAATACGCCTCATCGCCGATCAATGGAATGCTGAAAGCCAGCCACACCTTGATGGCGGTGGTTATTGTCAGAATCAGTAAAAACAGGTGGCGGTTACTGGTAAGTGCTGAGTACATAGCCGAATTGTCCGGTAGTTGGCGATTTATTGCGAGTGTTATAGCCAGATAGCAGGCGTTTTGATCTCTAGAAAAAAGGTTGTTAGCAAAGTGAAATCAATCATTTAGGAGTGCACATTCAGGTCTTTTATTAAGCGATGGATTCGCGGTTGAAGTTACATTTAATAAATGTTACCGTTTCGCGTTTTGACGCAACGCAGAAAATCTCTTTTCAATTTACATCCTATCTATGCACACACTTTCAAGACTTTCTTTCGCAAAAAACGCCATCGCTGTGCTGATAGGCTTGGCTTCTGCTTTGATTGCGCCTGTGGCGTCAGCTTACGATTGGTCCGATGGTTTCGACCTCTCTGCCAAATCGGGTGACCGTTGGAGTCTCATCGCTTCTCCATATACCTATCACTTTCACCCCAGTGATGAACATAAAGCCGTCTGGCTCATTGGAGCTGAACGTGAACGCGCCGATGGATCAATCGCAGGTGCTGCCTTCTTTAGCAATTCATTTGGTCAAGATAGCGGCTACTTTTTCCCATGGGGGCAGATGTACCGTGGTGTACTCGACCAACCGCAAATGTATGCGCAATGGACGGCGGGTATTTTGTACGGCTATCGCGGTAAATATCAGCACAAAGTACCTATGAATTACGAAGGATTTTCTCCGGCTATCGTTCCAGCCTTAGGTTGGGAATTCGATAGCAAACAAAGGGCTCAGGTCAACCTATTAGGCTTGAATGCTGTGATGTTCCAATTCACACAACCGTTTAAATAATTTACATACCTTGGTATAAAAAAAGCCTCGCGAATTGCGGGGCTTTTTTTATATGTAGTTGCAATCAGTCAGATTATTTTTCCAGCCCTTTACTGACGATCTCGCCTCGAACTTCTTTTAGCGTTTGTTCTACCAGCTCGATATCTTCCGGAGTCACGCCTTCTTCTTCCAGCGTTGAAAAGAAAATTTCCATGATCTGGTTGTATGAGGCCTTAGTCACGCCTGCTTGCATGTGCTGATCATGCATTTTTTTCATCGTGAAATCTTGGTTTGGTTTTCCAAGAGCATACGAAACATAAGCGATGTGGTGTTGGATCACCTTATCCACTTCCATCTCTTCAAAGTAGCGACGTAGGTTAGGGCGGCGCATCAAGCGCTCATGAAAGTCGCGCACGATACGAGTTACAGCAGGGACACCGCCATATTTATCAAAAAGAGAAACAGTCATTTTTTTAGAGGGTTATTTGCTCGTGGAGGTCGGAGATCTGGGCGCGCTCGGTGTAACTGGAACGACAACAATGGGGTTGATATTCGTGGATGGTTTGACAACTTTGGCGGGTGCACCTTGCTGATGTGATGTCACCGTGTTGTACTGGTCTTTTTCTTTTCCTGTATTCGCCGAAGATGAAATGGTTTCAGCAAAACCAACTTTTAAGGTTAGCAAGCCAAGTGAAAATAATATCAAATAGGTTTTGCTCATGATGACCTTGTCAAATTAAATAGTACTTTGGAATGGTCGCGTAATTTTGACGTATTTACATAAAAAAATATGTAAATAATTTTTCTCCAATAAATCAAAGCACAACACTGTACTCTGAAAGTCCATTCTCTATCTTTGCCTATATGAACACATTGATTGGTTGACAGCAACTGTCAATTAAGACAAATTTGAGCATCTGCGCAGTAATTCGTATTGCGTAAAAAGTAATCTGACTCCGTGTTTTGTTGTGAGGGAAAGCCGATGAAATTTCTGGAAAAACAACTGTCTACCAATAGGCAGCTTGCCGATTCCCGAATTGATTTCGAAGCGACTATTCAAGGCAATATCGATTTCAATGGCACCTTCTTTGTTGATGGCACGATCAACGGTGATTTAAAAGGGAAAAGCTTAGAGAAAACCACAGTCATCATTGGTATGCGTGGCAAGCTCTCTGGCAATCTGTTTTGCACCAACGCCATCATTGCAGGCACCGTATGGGGTGACATTCACGCTAAATCGCTAGAGCTGCAAGAAGGTGCTCGTGTCATTGGTGATCTTTACTACGAATCGCTCGAAATTAATCCGGCAGCTGAGATTAACGGTAACTTTATTCCTACCGAAGGTCACGATATCGATTCGCAAGTCAAAGAAGCAATGAGCGAGCAAGAAACTGTTCGATTATTGAGTTCGGTCGGTAAACTCAGCTGAGCCCGCAGTCATCTTTCGCATACTATTTTTTTACAGACTTCAACCGGAATAAAAAATGCAACGTTCAGAACTACTTGCCGAACTCAAACAGTTAGAAGCGATGGAGTTTGATGTCGTCGATGAGGCCATCGATCTAGCGCAAGAAATAGACCTGGCGAAATTTGCCTCTATGTCGGTTAGAGCAGCTGCCGTAGTGGTTGCCACGCGTGGCATGCAAATGCGTTTGGGCGACAAGACCCTGGTTAGCTTGATGAGAAACCGGTCGACCTATCGTCCTATACCTGCGCGTTCGGCGTAATCCTTCGTTGTCGTGGCGGCTCGGGTTTGTTTGGCTGTTTGCAGACCCGAGTGACTTCAACTAATAGGCTCAGGCTTTCAGTGGACTAATTTGCCGCCTAGCTTTTCCATCACTCGCACCCCATCAAAATTCAAACTTCAAGATCTACTTAGACTCCAACTAAAGTTTGTTGCCATTAGCGTTTAAAGGAATAACTCTGTGTAAGAACGAGTGGCCCCTTAAGTCAGCGCTGCCCAGGTTAAAAACAGCCAGGCAAACACATAAGCGACTGTTCCAGCTATCACCCCTAAGGCGTCAAAGCGTCCGCCGAATCGCTCTGCTAGCAGCCCTAGCAAGGGTATAAATTGTTGAGCGTGTACGCCTAAAAAATGTGATGGACGAATATCGCGATACAAGTGCCAGCCAACGATAGGCAGACCGACGCCTGCTGGTGGTTGATGCCCCCCCAATAAAAATCCACTGATGGTTGAGAGCACAAAGGTAAGAACCAAGCCGAGCACCACACTGAGTGTGATGACTGAAAGGCCCGTTGCACTTTGCTCCTTCCAAATTTCCCATGCCAGCCACGCTTGCGAAGCGGTTAAGCCAACCGCAGCAATCGCCATCACACCAAACAGAATGACATGAAACATATCGCTGTCGTTATAGTGCGAGGCTTCACCTCGCGAGCCCTGACTGGTGATGTAGACCACTTCAAACAATGAGGTGGCGATAAGTAAAGCAGCGATCCATGGATAGGCTTGGCCTCGTTCCACCGAAGTATTCGCTATGTTTACTAACCAAACGGTTGTCCATGCAAATAATGCGCTGGCAGCCATAAATTTCATGGGCTTGACCCAGACCCCCACATCACGAATGGTTCTCGCATCGGCGAGTGAACCCATATACGTTAGACCTAAGGCTATGAGCATCAAGCCTCCATAAATCACCAGAATTTTTGAAGCCATGCTCAAAGCCGACCAGTGCAGGCTTTCTAATAATTGGCTAACGGCCACGGAGGGGGATGACATTATTTTTATTAACTAGAGTTAGATAACTAGCAGCGCGGTTTAGGTGTGAATCGAAATGCTATAGCAGAAATGATCCTATATTCATTGACGTAGATTTTGTGAATCATTCCGATTTGGGTTTTGAAGCTGTGTATCAAGCCGATTATGTAAACATATCAAATGATTGTAATGTAATCGCTCTCAACTAAGCAGGAACAGCGAGGATGATTTTTGTTGCATCGATTGATACTTCAATAACTTTTCCTATAGCAGCTTGTGCAGCAGACCAATCTGTATTGCTAGTGGTGCCTACTAGTTGGAATTTTTCATC
>CANGJE010000117.1 GCA_947454305.1 Oxalobacteraceae bacterium | reverse complement strand
GATTGATGCCCGGAGGTATACCCGCCACCATTTGCGCAGCTTCGACTAATAACGTACCTGAGCCGCACATAGGATCGAGCAGCGGCACGCCGGGCTTCCAACCTGCGACACGTAATAAGCCTGCGGATAGATTTTCACGTAAGGGGGCATCGCCAGTTTCTTCGCGCCAGCCACGTTTAAATAAAGGCTCACCTGAGGTATCGAGGTACAGAGTAACAGTGCGTGCATCTAAAAAACCAGAAATACGCATATCAGGTGTGCGTGTGTCTATCGATGGACGCTCGCCTTCACGATCACGAAAGCGATCGCAAATAGCATCTTTAATTTTGAGGGTGATGAATTCCAGACTTTTGACCGGCGATTTGATGGCGGTGACATCGACACGCATCGTGTGGCCCACATGAAACCAATCTTCCCACTTTGATTCCAGGGCAAGGTCGTAGATGTGGTTTTCATTCGCATAGCTGCGGTGAGCGATACGCATTAACACGCGTGAAGCGATACGCGAATGCAAATTTAATCGCAGTGCATCAGACCACTGGCCCGAGCAGTGCACGCCACCGGGGACTTGGTTATGCACTTTGAGTGTGCCACTTTGTTTGGCGATTTCGCCGATTTCTTCAGCGAGTGCGGCCTCTAAACCGCGAGGGCAGGGGCAAAAATAAGAAAGTACAGTAGCCATGGATGCCTTTTATCCGTGAATGATCAACAGTCCATACGTGTTGATCTTGGGTGATGAATGAAGATGATGAATAAAGGTGTTGAATGAATGTGTTCAGTGAATGAGTTGAGTAAAGCAGGCATCCCGTTGATGGCGGGATGCACATTTGCGTTATTTACCCATCAAAGCGCGTTCAACAAATTCTAATCGGTCTTGGCCCCAATAACCTTCGCCATCAACACTGTACCAAGGAGCACCAAATACATTGGCAGCGATGGCTTCTTCCGTATTTTTTGCGAACTCAGCGGCAACAGCGTCACCGGTCGATTGTTTGAGTAGTTCAGCACCGTGCAAACCAAGATGGTCGGCGATGGCAATCAAGGTGGGTTCATCGGTGATGTTTTTTTCTTCTTCCCAAACCGCACGGCCTAAGGCGTGAGCAAGCTCCAGAGCTTTGTCCGTGCCATGCGCTTGCAGCGCAGCGATGATAAGTTTTGCACCGGGTTCGCCTGAAATAGGAAAAAACTTCGGATGCAGCGTCATCGATATATTCAGAAATTTACTCCAACGCTGTAATTCAGCCAGACGATAGGCCTGACGTTGCGGTGGGCGCTGAGAAACGGGCACACCACCAGATACGCTAAACACTTTGACTAAATCCGCAGGCTTTAAATGAATGGTGGCGTTGTGTTTTTTTGCCATGGCGACGAGTCGCGCATGACCCAAATACGACCAAGGTGAATGCGGTGCCATGTAGTAGTCAATTTTTTTTGTCATCTTGATCTCGTAGTCAGGTGGTAACTAATTTATGGGAATGGTTTTATTGGAATGGCTTTACTACGACGAGAATTACAACTGCGAGCATACCGAGTACAGGGGCTTCATTAAACCAGCGATACCAGATATGTGAATGAGTATTTTCACCGTTCTCGAATTTTTTCAGCAAGCTTTTGCAGATGTGGTGATAACCGATCAGTAGTACGACTAAAATTAATTTTAGATAGAGCCAGATACTTTGCTGGCCTATACCGTACAGCAGCCATAACCACAGGCCGAGCACCAACGCCGGAATCATTAACAAAGTCATGAAGCGATACAGCTTGAGCGCCATGATCAACAAACGTTCATTCACCGCAGGGTTAGTTTCCATCGCCAGGTTAACGAAAATTCTGGGCAGATAAAACAAACCCGCAAACCATGATGCGACAAACACTATATGCAGAGCTTTAATCCACAGCATGCTTATACCCTCACTTCGCCATGACCTAGCACGACATATTTGAGTGAGGTCAGGCCGTCTAATCCTACTGGGCCGCGCGCATGTAATTTGTCGTTAGAGATACCAATCTCCGCACCGAGTCCATATTCAAAGCCATCAGCAAAGCGGGTGGAGGCATTCACCATGACCGAAGCGGAATCAACTTCACGCAAAAAGCGCATGGCGTGCGTGTAATCTTCGGTGATGATGGAATCGGTATGTTGTGATGAATAGGTATTGATGTGATCAATCGCCTCATCGACATTGGCAACTACCTTAACGGCCAAAATGGCATCTAAGTATTCGGTTCGCCAATCTTCTTGGGTCGCTGCTTTCAAATGAGCGTAGCCGGAAAGAATTTTTAAACTTTCGGGATCGCAGCGTAGTTCAACCTGCTTCTCTGCAAATAGCTTGGCCAATTCAGGTAAAACCGTTGCTGCGAGCGAACGCGCAACGAGTAAAGTTTCCATCGTGTTGCAAGTACCGTAGCGGTGGCACTTCGCGTTGTAGGTGACAGGCAATGCTTTGGCGATATCAGCTTTGTCGTCGATATAGACGTGACAGATACCATCCAAATGTTTAATCATTGGCACCTTAGATTCTTTCATCAGGCGCTCGATTAAACTTTTACCACCGCGTGGCACGATCACATCGACATACTCGGGCATGGTGATCAAGGCACCGACAGCAGCACGATCGGTAGTCTCGACGATTTGCACGGCTTCAGCAGGTAAGCCCGCACCAGCTAAACCTTCTTTCACCAATGTTGCCAGCGCTTGATTGCAGTGAATCGCTTCAGAGCCGCCGCGCAGTATGGTGGCGTTACCGCTTTTAATGCACAGTCCTGCTGCATCGACGGTGACATTCGGACGTGCTTCATAAATGATGCCAATCACACCGAGTGGCACACGCATTTGTCCCACTTGAATGCCGGTAGGGCGATATTTCATATTGCTGATTTCACCGATCGGGTCGGGCAATGAAGCGATTTGTTCCAAGCCTTCAGCCATGGTGGCAATCGCTTTCTCCGACAGCGTCAATCGATCAATCATGGCGGCAGCCAAGCCATTGCTACGCGCTTGCTCTAGATCTTTTTGATTAGCGGCGGTGAGTAGTGCAGCATCGCGTCGTATCGCTTGTGCGATTAATTCGAGCGCACGATTTTTTGAGGCGGTGTCGGCTTTGGCCATGGCACGTGCTGCTTTACGTGCCGACTGACCTAAGGTGTTCATGTAGTGTTGAATATCCATGACTAAATTCCTGTGTCGAATTTTTTATCGTGCGATTCGCATTGCTAACTGCAATAAAGCATCCCAAGGATCACCGGCAAATGCTCGCGCTCGTAAGCCTTTGATCAATTTATCAATCTGAGCCGATTCATGCATCGCTGTTTGTAAGGTGCTGAGTGTGACGCGTGCTATTGCATTCGGTATCAAACGCTCGCGTGGGCCCCAGATGCGATAGTCCTTCATTAATACGGCGAGTGGTCGTCCATCATTCACGCCCAGCTTCAACTTCAGCAGAATTCGTATTTCTTCGGCTACGGCCCACAGCACGAGGGGTAAGGCTTCACCTTCACCTTTAAGACCTTCGAGCATGCGCACTAGCCGGCTGACATCACCCGACAGCATCGCTTCGGAAAGCTTAAACACGTCATAGCGCGCCACATTCAAAACAGCGTCTTGTACTTGTTCAGCACTCAGTCTGCCTTCAGGATACAACAGCCCGAGTTTGCGGATTTCTTGATGCGCTGCCAGTAAATTGCCTTCAACACGTTCCACCATGAAGTCGAGTGACAGCTTGTCGGCACTTTGTCCTTGCGCGGCTAAGCGCTGGCCTATCCAGTTAGCTAACTGAGGCCGCTCAACGACAGGTATATCGATATACACGGCGGCGCGCTGCAAAGCAGTAACCCAAGCACTTTTTTGTGCGGCCCAATCTAATTTGGGTAAGGTAATTAAGGTTAGCGTGTCATCGGCGGTTGCAGCGACTGCGCAATTTGCGGCGTAATCTTGTAAAGCTTGTCCGCCTTCTTTTCCGGGTTTACCGGTAGGTATACGAAGCTCAATCAGTTTTTTATCACCAAACAGCGACATGGATTGTTGGGTGGACGTGAGCTCGCCCCACTTAAAGTAGCGATCAACGATGAGTACTTCACGTTCAGAAAATCCGGTGCTGCGTGCTTTTTTTCGAATGCGATCGGCTGCTTCCATTGACAGCAGATGTTCGTCGCTAGCAATCACATACAGCGAGGCTAGCGATTTTTCGAGATGCGCATCAAGCGCTTCAGCGCGCACTTGCACTAACTAGCCTACTGCTCTGGTTTGATCTGCGCCAGTCGGCGCATGATTTGACTGACAGCGTCGGCACGAAGATCGTTATAAATTAATCGTTCTTCGGTTTCTTTCGCGACGGCCTGCGATTCGGAATAGCTCATGAATGTTTGTAATGCTAGCTCGGTATCATTCACGATTTGTGCATTCTCTTTGCCGATCACGTCGAAGCGTAAGCGATACAGCAAACTAAATTCACGCACCTGACCTTGCGCATTCAGCGTGAGGACTTTCTTTTCCTGGCGCTCTGACAGTACACGCAAAGTGATATCCGCTGATTTGCGATCGGTCGCAATCGCCGTATTGCCTTGAGAAAGGATGGCATTTCGAAGTTCGCGTTCTATGGGTGAATTTTTCGCGATTTCAAGATGGACTGAGCTAAAGGGCAGGTTCGCCCCTGAACGTGAGCCGCGCAACTGGAAGCCGCAGGCGGCCAGTGGCAGTGTCATCATTAACGAAATCCACAGGCGGCGGTTGGTTTGCACGCAAGTCTCCTTCAGTACAGTGTTAAGCGACGATGTTAACGAGTTTGCCAGGCACCACAATAATTTTCTTGGGTGTGCCTGTCAGATGTTTTTGTACGTGTTCGTTAGCGAGTGCTGCAGCCTCGATACTCGCTTTATCAGCAGTTTTTGCGACGATGATACTGCCGCGTAGTTTGCCATTGACTTGTATCATCAGCTCGATCTCGGCTTGCTCGAGCGCCGAGCTGTCGACCTTAGGCCAAGGCGCATCGAGAATATCGCCATGCGGCTTAGCGTAGCCCAAAGCATCCCACAACACATGGGTGATGTGAGGTGCTACCGGATATAACACGCGCAAGAAAATTCCCAAGCACTCTGTCAGCACTGCACGGCTACCGGCATCATTAGCGTAGCTAGTACCTTCCAGAAGATTGAGCATTTTCATGCACGCTGAAACAACGGTGTTGTATTGCAGACGTTGATAGTCGTGATCGGCTTGCTGCAACACTTTATGTACTTCTCGACGTAAAGTTTTTAGATCGGCGGATAAATCGCTAGGCAATGTAGCGTTGTTATCGATAAGCTGAGCTTGTGCGTGAGCGAAATTCCACACACGACGCAAGAAACGCTGAGCACCTTCAACGCCTGCGCCTGACCATTCTAGTGTTTGCTCAGGAGGTGACGCAAACATGGTGAACAGTCGCGCAGTATCAGCGCCGTATTGGTCGATGATGGCTTGCGGATCAATGCCATTGTTTTTCGACTTAGACATTTTTTCCGTGCCGCCGATATGCACTGGCTGACCATCGGTTGTTAAGATGGCCGATACCGGACGACCTTTGTCATCCATTTTCAGCGTGACGTCTTCTGGGTTAATCCAGATTTTTTTACCAGAAGCTTCTTCGCGATAATAGGTTTCGTTCAGCACCATGCCTTGCGTGAGCAAATTGGTAAACGGTTCATCAAATTTAATCAAACCGAAATCGCGCATGACTTTGGTCCAGAAGCGCGCATACAGTAAATGCAGAACCGCATGTTCAATACCACCGATGTATTGATCCATCGGCATCCAATAATC
>CANGJE010000116.1 GCA_947454305.1 Oxalobacteraceae bacterium | reverse complement strand
TGCTAGCGGAATGGATATTGAACGGCGCGCCGCTCTAAGCGCTTATTGCGGGCACATGGCTTCGGCCATGATGCGACGACGAATGTCGGGATTACTTTCTTTCGACAGCTGCTCCATCAGCACCGCCATGCGCTGACCTTGTTGTTTCATGGTCGGAATTTCTGACATGGCGGGCGTTGCAGCCACACTGATTTGAGGCTCGGGGGTGGGCTTTTCTTCTTTGTCTGAGGCCTGCACCGATAGGCTAGCGACTAGCGCCAACGTGGCAATCATGACGTAGCTTGTTTTCATCGCTCTCACCCTCCTTCATTCGTTCATGATGATTATAGAAGCAAAGTCTCAGCTGTATACATCATCAGTTTTTCCGCGGAAGATTGCGGCCTTTTCATTTGGGTTCGTATTCTGCCAGCCCCTGTCGCGAAATATAGCCTTAGAAGTGATGTTTGTTTCTCTTTAATAAATACATAAAACAGATCCGCGTATCCTGGTTTGAGTCCGTTAATTAGCTAGGAAATCAAGATCAAATCCACTAGAATTGGTTTATGCACATCAAGTCTCCCGCCCTAACTCAAGTACGCCAACGCAACGTTGCGAACGCCGTGGCGTCTGGGCGTATTGAGGGTATTGTTCCTACCAAAGAGTTAGAGCAAAATTTGAGCGACTACGTTTCAGGCAAAAAAAATATTACCGAATTGCTGGAAGAAACTAAACAACGCTATGTCACGCTACGACGCGGATGACACCTACTGCTACCCAGGTACTGACGTACTTCGAAACAAAGCAGAAATAATCGATGCAAAAGAGTTAGATGCCTACGAGGGTGAGTTATCTACTCTGCGCTCAATTCAAATCTTGGAAAGTCCGGTGCCCGGCAAGTTCGATTTGGAGCACCTAAATCTCTTTCTACGTCGGCTAAAGAAAATAGAATCATCATCTGAGATTTAAGCTAGTCTGATGGCCAAATAACATGGTCGATAGTTCACCTTGTTTTTGTGCTTGCAAATAATTTATAAATAGTAAGAGCACAATTTCTGTCATCCGTGGTCTCATGAAACAGCGACTGAACAATCACATCAAACTGACGTTTTATCTTTGTCTGCTGACAGCCGCCGCAGTTGGACTTTTTTTGCGTGATGCGCCCTCCTCAGATAGTTTTTTGCCATGGGCTTACCAAATCAGTATCGCGGGTTATTTCGGCACCCTGCTGTTGCTGAGTAGTGTTCTGCTCCTGCCTTTTAGTTTGTTTAGCAAGACACGTTGGCTATTACCGTTACTCGCTTGGGTCTGGTTGGTTTATCTGGCGATTGATCTAGTTGTTTTCAATCTGTACCGTTTTCACCTTGATTGGCTGTTAGTCCGGATGTTTCTTCTGGATTTACACGGTATGGGCATACCCACCTTTGTATTAGGAGTGGCCGGTGGTTTAGCACTCTTGATGCTGGCAGGTGTGTTCTGGTTGTATTCATCCGACCGCACGGGTTCAGTAAAACGACTCCCTATATTTATTGTTGGCCTGTTGTTGATGCCCGCTGGTTTGGCTGCAAACTCAGTAATCAATATTTGGGCAGCCTATTTCAATCGCGAAGAGATTACGAGTTATCGACCTTATCTGCCACTCTACTACCCTGTAGAAAAAGCGGACAGCGCCAAAGCAATCAGTGACTGGTGGCCAGCGATGTTCCCGGCTGAAGCAGGTCAGATTGAATTAACCTCAAAAAAAACCAGTGGTCTGGTTCGATATCCACTGCAAGACCCTGCTTGCGCGCCCAAACCTAATCCGCCTTCAATTTTATTGATCGTGCTTGAGAGTTGGCAGGCCGATAGCCTCAACACTGAGGTCATGCCCAACCTGAGTAAATTTTCCCAACAGTCAACACGTTTTGAAAAACATCTTTCGAGTGGCGCAGTGACTGTGCCAGGACTCTTCGGTTTGATGTATGGTTTACATCCTAATTATTTTGAATTGTTTAAATCGTCGCCAGGGCGCAATCCCAGTTTGTTTACTGAGAGCTTGCATCAACTGGGTTATGAAAGCCGTGTATTTACGTCGAGTAATTTGGATGGGTTCTCGCTGCGTAAATTATTTTTCCCGCATCTGTCGGAACAAAACGTCGTAACCAATTCATCCGATGAAAAAGTCGTTACGAATTATCTGGCTAGCATCGATGCTTCATCGACAAAGCCACGCTTTGATTTCCTTTTTTTGACGTCGTCACATTCTCCCTATACCTATCCTCCTGACTACGCCCGATTTAAGCCCCTACCAGCGATAGAAGGTGGTTTTGCAATTAACAGGCAAACCGATGCCACGCCTTATAAGAATGATTATCACAACAGCTTGTTTTATCTGGACACTCTCGTTGGGAAAATACTGACAGCGGCGAAAAAATCAGGCGCACTAGAAAATACCTGGGTCGTCATCACTGGCGATCACGCAGAAGAATTTAATGAAAACGGCATGGGTTATTGGGGGCATGGCAGCAACTTCAGTCGCTGGCAAACTCAAACACCACTGCTCGTCATGTCACCCGGCCAGTTTGTTGCTAAGCAGGAAAAGAAATTGTCGTTACATCAGGATGTGGTTCCAACCTTGATGCAGGAGGCTCTAGGCTGCACTGCGCCCATTAACACCTACAGTAACGGGCTGAATTTATTTCAATTGCCCGCACAGCGGGGCACGATACTAGCCTCCTACATGACACAGGCCTATTGGATCGATGACATTATCTTAGATCGCACCACGAATAAAAAATATGACTGGCGAGATATCAAAAAAGAGCGTTCGCTAGACAATGCTGAAGCGGTTCGATTACTGATTCAAGAAGAGGGGCGATTCTTATCGTCAGGCAATTGATTAATTGTCGTTTATCGCGGGCATAAAAAAGCCACCCCGAGGAGTGGCTTTTTATTTGTTGCAGTTCTACTCAGGCTGGTGCTAGACCAGCGAGAGATTAGAACGATGTTGCAACACCAACTGAGAAGTTGGTCGAGCTATTAGTGCCGATTGCTCCGCCTGCGTAGTTATTGTTACCGCGGTCTGCAAATGCAGCATTCACGCCACCTTTGCCACTGCCGTAAGATGCATAGGTCATTGTGCGCTTAGACAATGCATAGCTTACGCCAACGCTGGTCAAAGTCTGCTGAGCTGTGCCGGTGTCATCGTTACGTGCATACTGCAAGTTAGCAGTCAAAGCATCTGACAGTTTGTAGGCTGTGCTGATGCTAGTGCTGCCAATTTTCTTGCCGGTTGAAATACCGGAACCTGAACTAGCAGTCTCATCGTTGTTCAGATAGTTAGCTGCCAGCGACAGCTCACTAGTCAGCGGCATCGAAGCGCTCAATGTGTAGCCGCTGTTGACATTTTTACGCTGTTGGTAAGCGCCGATGACGTTAATCGGGCCGATCGCTCCACCCAGGCTAACTGTAGAGTATTGGTCTGATGCAACCGGACCTTGAATAGCGCCATCTTTCGAAGCAGCTTTAGCTGTCGTCATAGCGTTAACTGTCCAACCACCGATAGATGGCGATGTGTACAAGAACGAGTTAGGAATGAAAAAACCATCGAATGGAAAGCTTGAAGTCGTTGCAGACGCGTCAACGGATGCGCCACCAAAACCAACCATCAGCATACGGTTAACGAAAAATGATGCGTTGCCAGCAGTGCCAGCTGCATTAGCAGCAATGAATGGTGACAATTGCTGACCTACATTCAACGAACCAAAGTCACCCGAAAGGCCGACTGTTGCAATACGGGAAAACAATGAACCCGTACGGCTGCCGTTACCGCCGCTGACTACAGAACCGTTATTCAGGCCAACGCCAGCTTCTAATTGAAAGCCAATCTTCATGCCGCCGCCCAGATCTTCAGTACCTTTGAAGCCTAAATTATTGCCTGGATTCCATGAACCTGTGCCGTCAAAGTACGTACCTTTACCGTTGTTAGCGTGACCGATAGAGGCATCGAACGCACCGTAAACAGTCACGCCATCTGCCAGAACAGCTGTTGAAGCGACCAGCGCGAGGGCGGCCAATGCGACTTGAGTTTTTTTCATTATCTAATCTCCAAAATGTGGACATGAGACGGTTCGTAATTAAAACGAACCGCACTTCACTCACGTGAACCGATGGAGTTAGCGATTTTTTTTCCGCCGTTTTGCTGATGTAGATAGCACCCGCCGCGCATAAAAAAGGAGCAATCGACCGATGAACTTCGAAAAATTATTTATTTAGCAAATGGCACCAGCCCCTTTTCACTATTTAAGCCCGCTACGCTTTACCCGCGCCGCTGTAATGAGCTAGTCTATTGTTGTGAACTCAAATCAAATACGTAGCAAGTTGATAAAGGCAGGAGGTGCATCATGCGTGTGCTATCCGTAGAAGACATCGATCTAATGATCACGCTCGTCAGCAGCCAAAAGGTGCTGAGCGATGCCGGCCGTCACGGCGCGCAATTAGATAAACTGATCAGCATGGGCATCATTCGCCCGGGCGGAGGAGTACTAGCGCTGACTGAACTTGGCCAAAAAACTGCGCATGCCTTATTGGGACGTAGCTTGGGGTCGTTGCAAGACGCTACATTGGCAGATGCTCCAGTCGATGAAGCCATCCCCGCCGACACGGGCTCTCAAGTAGATGCGTCAGACGCCGCCACTGGAAACGATACGCCCGCGCTGGAAGCTAACTGAACACGCTCTGGATTCCTTGGGAATCGTTGTCGTGAATATGCCCTTCGCATTGCGAAGTACTCACATTAAATTCTCTATGAAACAGACCATCATTAAACGTTTGATCGGTCTGTTGTGGATTACCTTATCCAGCATCGCATTCGCCGATGCGGGTACGCGCAATCAAGAAATCGCGCAATGCACGGAAGCTGAGCTTGTGACCTGGGGTGATGGACAAGATCGCCCTACCTCTGCCTCATCACTCATTTTTTTCTACAAGCACAATGGTGCTCCACCGTGGTTTCAAGAACAGCAGGTAATGAATCTGCTCGCGCGCGCATCGGCCGAATGGTCTAAGTGCGGTATTCCAGCGCAAGTCACGCTTTGGCAAGGACTCGTTGAAAACACTAAAGGCATCATCGTTGTTCAATGGGATGCTAGCGGTAGTGGTGGACATTTTGGGCTGGCTAATCTCTCGCAAAACCAATTGTCATTGGGCGCACAGGCTTTTAATCTACTCAATCAACGAAACCCAAAGCACAATGCATTAGAGACATTGCAAATGGTTTTAGCGCATGAGATGGGACATTTCTATGGAATGCTGGCGCATTCGCGGCGCTGCGTGGATGTTTTGTCTTACTACAATGATGGCAAAGGCGGTCAATGCTATTCACGCGACCCGAGTCAACTAAAGCTATTCACCGAGTATCGTTCAACATTACCCACCGCTTGCGATATTCAACGCTGCCGCATACTCAATCGCATGCCCTAGCGAAGGAGTGAATGACTATTCGCGCGAATCGGCACGCTCTATAGCTTGCTGTGCATACCAGCCAATCCGGCCCTCGGGATCCATGCGGGCGATGTCATCCAAGGCTACGCGTAACAGCTCATTTTGCTGCTCTAGCGCGTAGACACGGTTTCGTAAATTGCTGGCATCAAGCCAGGAGCCCACAGCGCTGATTAAGCGGGCTATCAGATAACTCCAGTTAGGCATGGTGTGTAGTTCGTGGGTTTGTGGTTTGTTGCAGCCTCAGTGTACATCGACTGACCAGACATCCGGAACAAGTGACCGCGGTGCGCTATACTGCATAGCGAATTTTCCTGCCTTAACGGCGCCTCTCATCGAACGGTGAATCATGGACTCTGTACC
>CANGJE010000115.1 GCA_947454305.1 Oxalobacteraceae bacterium | reverse complement strand
ATTTCATTATGGAAGAACGCCTTACTCACACCTGAGCAAGCGTTGAATATCGCCAAAGATGAAAACGAAGCCCAGGCCGCGCGCTTGTATCGAAACTACGTCGCCACGCTTACAAGCTATCAAGCCGTCGATTTTGATGATTTGATTCGCTTGCCAGTTGAGTTATTTCGTACCGATGAAGCCGCGCGCGATCGCTGGCAACGTAAATTGCGTTACCTACTGCTCGACGAATATCAAGACACCAACACCTGCCAGTACGAAATGGTGAAGCTACTAGTCACCGGTCCGGGCAAAAAACCTATGTTCACCGCGGTGGGTGATGATGATCAGGCGATTTACGCGTGGCGTGGCGCGAGTATGGAAAACCTACGCACACTACAAACTGATTTTCCGGATTTAAAACTCATCAAGCTTGAGCAAAATTACCGCTCCAGTACGCGTATCTTGCAAGCCGCGAATGCCGTTATAGGAAACAATCCTAAGTTATTTGAAAAAGCGCTGTGGTCCGAGCATGGTGCTGGTGACCCCGTCAACGTGCTGGCGATGGAAGACGATGAAGCTGAAGCCGATCAAGTCGCCATGATGTTGTCGGCGCATAAATTTGAACGGCGCGCGAAGTTTTCTGATTACGCGATTCTCTATCGTGGCAATCATCAATCACGCAGTATAGAAAAAGCCTTACGACGCGAACGCATACCTTACGTCATGTCAGGCGGTCAGAGTTTTTTTGAGCGCGCAGAAATCAAAGACATTGTTAGTTATTTGCGCTTGATCGCCAATGCCGATGATGATCCTGCTTTTATTCGTGCTGTGACCACGCCCCGCCGCGGTATTGGTCAGGCAACGCTAGAAGCCTTGGGAGAATTTTCAGGCCAATGGCAGTGCTCATTATTTGAAGCCGTGTTCAAAGGCGGCATCGAAGCGCGCTTAAGCGAGCGGCAGTTATTTCCGTTGCGCGAATTTTGTGAATTCATCAATCAACTCGAATCACGCGCTGCGCGCGTGGGCCCGGCGGGTACCGGAGAAAATGCCGCCGCCGTACTCGACGACATGATGAAAGTAATCGATTACGAGCCGTATTTGTATGGCGCCTTTGATGATAGGCAGGCGCAGGAAAAATGGCAAAACGTACTTGATTTCATTGGCTGGCTAAAAGAAAAAGGCAACGGTGGTCGGGAAGGAGCCGACGGAGAAAAATCACTGCTTGAATTAACGCAGATGGTCGCGCTGATGAGTATGCTCGAGGGCCGTGATCAAGATCCCGATGCTGTTCGTATGTCTACCTTGCACGCGGCTAAAGGTTTGGAGTTTGGTCATGTCTTTATGGTCGGCGTAGAAGAAGGCATCTTGCCCCACAAAGGTGATCCCGATGCGCCGCCTGAAGTCTTTGCTCAGCGCATAGAAGAAGAGCGGCGCTTAATGTACGTGGGTATTACGCGTGCGCAGCGCAGCTTAACGCTGACTTGGTGTAAAAAACGAAAGCGCGTGCGTGAAAGCATCGTGTGTGAGCCTTCGCGGTTTATTAAAGAAATGCGTATTGAAGAAGGCGATGCATTGCCCGATCAAGAAGAAGCAGTAACTCCGCAAGACCGACTCGCGAATTTAAAAGCACTGTTACAAAAACCGAAGGCGGCATAAACCAACATGGCGTGCATTTTTTAACCAGCCGCCGTTTGATCATTCACGCATGAATACTCGTATGAATACTCACACAGTGAAGTCGTTTCGTAATCCACATAATTTGCCGGTCAAGCAGTGCGAAGCTTGCAAGCGTCCGTTTACTTGGCGAAAAAAATGGGCGTTAAACTGGGAACAGGTACGCTATTGTTCCGATGCGTGCCGCAAAGTGGGCGCGCCTTCGTAAAAACCCTCTTCGAAAATACCATGAACATAGACGAACAATTAATTGCTCTTGAAAGCAAGATCGCTCATCAAGAGTATTTGCTCGAGGTGCTCAATAAAACGGTCTATCAACAGCAAAAACAGATTGATGAGCTAGATAATCTTTGCAAAGCATTAGCTAAGCGCTTAGGCGATTTGCAGGCACGTGAGTCAGACGCCATGCTGCCACATGAAAAACCACCGCATTATTAAACCTTTAGCCTGAACTCTGAGCCGACCATGACTCACGAAAAAATTCTTGCTTCACTGCGAAGCGAACTGAATGAGCAAACCGCGCAAATGCGCTGGACCGAGCTTGAGCGATTTTTTGCCAGTGGCAGCGTCATTAGCATAGCGCCTGAATTAGATTTAATTGATGTGGGTGCGCGTATTGCTGCGGACGATAAACAGAGCGTGCAGAGCTGGATGAATGCCGGCTTATTACATAAGACGACCGATGATCAAGCCACCGAATGGATGAAGAATGATGCCTTGCTGTGGGTCGTGGTTGTCAAGCCATGGATACTGGTTCAGCGTGAGCGCATGAATCCCACCACTGCTAAGCAGTGAACAATTGTTCGAAGATCAAACAATAGTTAGTGATTTCTCGTTGATTTCGTTAGCGATTATCGAACTAATAGTGCGTATATAAAATACGTAAACGGCGAATATCGATCAACGTATCCTCCTTCAAAATTTTTTAATCTCTGCGCGACCTTCGTCGCCGCTCAATTCTTTGTGTGTCAGTGACACGGACGCACAACAGTTTCACTACCTCTACCTATTTATCCACTGAACAGTTTGTCGCTGCGCATCCACGCACATCAAATCATGTCGAGCTTTTGATAACAATGCTGATCCCGTTTGGCGTGATGTATTGCATGGTCATCATCGCCTCAACATTTTTTATTGATCAGAAAATTTTTAGCGATGACAAATTTTTTTTCGATTCGATGGTCAGTAACCATCATGGCGCTAGTTATTTTTACTCATTGGCCGGTCACCGCTCAAACACTGCCGCCCAACATCAACTCAGATAGCGAGTTCCTTAGGCAGCAAGAGCGCGAGAGCCAACTGCGTCGTCAACAAGAATCACGCCCCGCAGTGAAATTGCCTTCACCGACACCGCTAGCAGCGGATATTTTTCTCGCTCATGATGAGGCGCCGTGTTTTGCTGTTCGCCACATCTCTCTTGCCGGCGAGCTCTCAGAACAATTTCAGTGGTTAGTCAGTGCGGCTGAGCGCACTTCCTCTGGTAAACAAGATTCCCCTCTTAATCAGTGTCTTGGTCCTGTTGCGCTTGGCCAGATCATCGAGCGTATGCAGAGCGCGTTGATAGCGCGAGGTTATGTCACCAGTCGAGTTCTTATGCCTACTCAAGACATGAGCAAAGCCTCACTGGAATTTACATTTATTCCGGGTCGAATCCGAAGCATACGGTTTGATTCGCAGAGCAGTTCGCGCGCTACTCAATGGAATGCCATGCCAGCAAAAGTAGGCGACGTCGTTAATTTGCGCGACATCGAGCAGGCATTAGAAAATTTCAAACGTGTTCCTACGGCAGAGGCCGATATACAAATTACGGCAACGGATCCTGAGATAGCTCCGCCAGGCGATAGCGACATCGTCATTCAATGGCGACAGGCGTTGCCGTTTCGATGGAGCTTTGGTGTTGATAACAGCGGATCAAACGCGACCGGTCGAAACATAGGTTCAGCAACGTTTTCGTACGACCATTGGTGGACGCTGAATGATTTGTTTTATGTGAGCCTAAATCACGACTTGGGTGGCGGAGACAAAGGTGAGCGCGGATCGCGGGGTCGAGTGATTCATTACTCACTCCCAGTGGGTTATTCCTTACTCAGCGTGACAGCAAGTAGTAACAGCTATTACCAAGAAGTGGCTGGCATAAATGGTCATTCTCGCTATGCCGGTAATGCAGACAATCTTGAATTAAAACTTTCGCGCGTTGCCTATCGTGATGCGTATCGTAAAACTACCGCATCGTTCGCACTCTGGTTGCGCGAATCCACAAACCAACTCAACGATACGACGATTGATAATCAAAAGCGCCGCATGGCTGGTTGGGAAGCGGGCTTACACCATCGCGAAAACATAGGCGATGCGCTACTTGAACTATCCGGCAGTTATCGTCGCGGCACCGGCTTATGGGGTGCGCTGCATGCACCCGAAGAGCTAACAAGAACCGGAACCTCGCGTCCGCAAATCATGCGACTGAATGCGCAATTCAGTACGCCGTTTTCATTAGCAAGCCAAGCGCTACGTTACTCATTGTCGATTAGCGGTCAGCGCAGTCAGACGAGTTTGGTGCCGCAAGATCGCTTTGCTATCGGCAGTCGTTACACCGTTCGCGGTTTTGATGAGCAAAGCTTTTTGTCAGCAGAGCATGGCTGGACGATTCGTAATGAGGTGTCGCGAACACTCGGCCAAAGTCCACATCAGCTGTATCTCGGTGTGGATCATGGTGAAGTCAGTGGGCAAAGCACAAAGAATTTGATCGGTACGCAATTGACAGGCGCGGCGGTGGGATTACGTGGCGCTATCAAGCAGTTGAGTTACGACGTATTCGCTGCAAAGCCATTGTCTAAGCCGCAGGGATTCACTACCGATTCTTACATGGTTGGCTTTTCATTCATGTTGGCTTACTAGAATGATTAGGGCGATGACGATGAATCGTTCTACTAACTCATCCATTGACATCATCGCTCCTGCGCTCAGTCAGCAAACTTTTGTTGAGGCCGAGGTATTTGGTGCGGCAGTGTGGTTGTGGATGCAGTCCGATGCGCATCGCGACATACCATTGCAAGTGTTGAACAGCATGTTGATGCCTGCGATTGGCTACCGACAATTCATCTTAGGTTTAAACGAAGGTCGGCCTGTGTTTTTTCTTTCTTGGGCCATGTTTGATGAAGAGGCTGAGTATCGTTATCTGCACTCACATCCTTCGAGCTTGCCTGAATCTGATTGGCATAGCGGCGATCGCATGTGGATTATTGATTGGATTGCTCCCTTCGGTCACACGCAACAAGTCACACGACTACTGCGCCAGCATTGGTTTAAAGATCGTTGCGTCCGATTTTTGTATCACCGCGGCGACGAGCGAGGCATGCGTATTCAATGCGTGTCAGGTAGTGCGCTCTCTAAACAAGCAGTTCGTAATTGGCTGGATTTACATCCTTTGAAGCAGGAATGACAGGCACGACTACTTCACAAGCAAGTAGTCGTGTGTAGTTCAGATTTTTAAAGCATGAATTTTTAGCGGCTGCATTTTCTTTCAGAGAGTCCTTCATGAACAAGCAATGTTATGGCTGGGTAGTGAGTGCAGTGCGTGGTGCTTTAGTGGTGGTGGGTGAGCATGTGAAGCGATCGCATGGGTTTAGCGGAGCTAGCAGTGCGAGAAATTTAGGTGGTGCGAGTAACGTAAGTAGCGCAAGCAGCGTTAGTTATCGCCACCCAACCACCTACATTTCTAACTTTAGATTTATCGCAGTATCGGTATCCACATCGCTCACAGCATCATTCACAGTCTTTCTCGCCGCCTCATTTGCTGTTTCACTTGCTTTTCCACTCACTGCTCACGCACAGATCATTCCCAACCGTGCTGCTCCCGGCGCACAACAAGCCTTAGTGATTAATGCCGCCAATGGTGTGCCGGTGGTGAACATTCAAACACCGAGTGCCGGTGGCGTATCTCACAATCGTTATAGCCAATTTGATGTGGCTCCTCAGGGGGCTATTTTGAACAACGCACAAGACGCTGTTCAAACCAAATTGGGTGGCTGGGTAATGGGCAATGCTCTAGTGGCGGGTAGGCCCGCCAGCGTGATTTTGAATGAAGTTAATTCACCTAATCCCAGTCAGTTGATGGGCACAATCGAAGTCGCCGGTAAACAAGCCCAAGTCATTGTCGCCAATCCCGCTGGTATTACGTGTAACGGCTGTGGGTTCATCAACGCTTCACGCGCGACCTTAACGACGGGTGAGCCACGCATTAATGCCGTTGGCAATCTTGAGAACTATCGTGTCACGCGTGGCCTAGTGCGCAT
>CANGJE010000114.1 GCA_947454305.1 Oxalobacteraceae bacterium | reverse complement strand
TGAAGTGACAATGCCAATGCAAGCGACTTTCAAACGATTTTAAACTCGCTAAAACGCGTGAAGAGGATTCATCGTTAGATGCAGATTGCAGTTGCGCGCGAGTTTTCCATATCTTATGCATCAACTCTTTAATCGATAGCGCACCATACGCGAGATAAGGCGAGAGTCGCGAGCACGCCTCCTCGGCAGACAGCGGGCTAGACATGGAATAGCGATACGCTGGCAAATGGTGAGTGAAAAACTGCTTCACCTGTTGCGAGGCCTGCTTGCGCCCACCGCGCTGGCGCTGTGGTTTGTCTTCTTCTCTGCAACCCAATTGTCGCGCTGTCATTACGCCAGAGGGTGATAAAGCTTTACCCGACGAACGAATGAAATCGGGGGCGCTCAGCATAGGTGCGCGCATGCGCTGCATCCAAATCGCTGACCATTCGTCGCGATTTTGTAATCGACGAACAACACCATTGGTGGGCGATTCTTTCCATGCGATGCTGTGACTGCGGCACCAGTCAGCAACGCGACGATCGCGCGCATAGCTAATCGCATTACCCGTCTCTTCATGGGAGTAGAGGGTAAACGGTCCGAAGTTATCAAGTAGACGCTTAAACACCGTCGTTATCTCACCGTGCAAAATCAGCAATGAGCTACCACGACCAGCGAGTGCCTGATCTAAATCGTCCAGACACTCATTAATAAAACCAAGATGCTGGGTAGAGAAATCCGGAGCGCGGATGATTTCCGGTTCGTACACATACAGAGGCAGTACATCGGGATGACGGCTGGCTTCGACCAAGGGTGCGTGGTCAAAAACCCGCAGATCACGTTTAAACCAAACGACAGCTAGGCTCATGACAGCTTACCCTGACGAGCTGCATATCTGCGGGGATAGGTCGACAATCTTTTGGTAACGAGCGGCATGGATCTCAGGGTGACGTGGCCATCTGGCTCTGGCGTATAGATTTAAGCAGACATTTTAACCACCGCCTAGCTTCTTTGCTTCTTTGCTTCTTTTCGTCTTCAGATCGGAACGGATTAATGGGAGTTAATGAAAAACCGCTGGTCAAAAAAATCAGGATAGCAATGACCAGCGGCTGGACAACAATAGATAATTTTTCTGGTCAATCAGGAGTATCTGGGGTGAAAAAATTAAATGATGTACTTAAAGCTAATGCCATTTCATGTGCGAACTCACGATCGGGTAGTACCTTAATCCAGTCCGTCATTCGGCGATAAACATAGCCTTTATACACAAAAGGCAAATTATATATTCGAGGATATGTATCTTTAACCACCATATTGGCTTTCGGCGAATTTAGCGGATCACCCATCTCATACCCTGATTGAATTTCGCGCAATTCATGATCCTGTGGAATTGAATTTATTCTAAATGGTGCGCTTTCGGCAAATATTTTTTGATTACGTGCAAGTGACGTTTCATTTGCGAAGTCGCGAAACAATTCAATAATTGAACTAATTAGCGACTCGGTATCACTTGTTAATTCATGGGTAAGTGTCGCTAAACACATCCCGCATACGTGGAGGATATTCTTTGCGCAAATAGAAAGTGAAACAACATGGGGGGTCGTTTGCATTGCCTGGATAATTTTTGCAACAGCGGCAGGACGTTCCGTAGGAGACAGCTCAGTCAATCGATAAAAAAGTAAAGGGCTAGGTTTGAACATCATCGCTACTGCAAGATGTTCCAAAGACCAACGACTAGCCTCGTTTTCTAAGTAGTCAATATTCTTTTCGTCAGTGGGGTTCATCTTTAAAACTTCAAAAAAAATTTCCCGCTGAGTCACTTCGTCAAGCAGATCGCCCTTTAAGACGCTCATTATTTGTTTCCCAATCTCCATAGTAAAAACAAGACTGCGCGTCCGATTAGTTTTGCCTGCAGGTGCTGTGAGTACAGTGCGAATGGCCGTCATAAGCATGTAACGTAATTCACCTGGCTTGATAGCGGGATTATTTTTTAACGAAGTAACTTCAGTCAGTAATCTTTCTTGAGCTAGCTTGATACAAGCTGGTTTGTCAGATTTGACTGTTTGATTTTGAGCCCATTGCATCATGGCAATGGCCATGGAGAGGCGACTTAATGGTGACAACGGAGTAAGCAACACATTATCGTAGCCACCATCACTTTTGATGTGATCATCGAACTTGTTCATTAGATCAAAGCGAGCCATTTTTTGGCCTTGGCATGTACGCTTCAAATCACCGACTAAACCAGGGAAGCGTCTAAGCGGGTGGTGTATGTCAAGGCTTAAATAATTCGAACGGTTGGTAAGCGCAAAATTCGATTGAGCTTTATTGGATGGAATAAAGCTAGCGATTTTGTTCATGATATCGAGCGGAAGTACTGAAATCGCAGAATCTGGTGTGCCGAGTTTGATATGTATTTCTTTATTTTCAATTTCGGATGTTGAGGCGAGTGTAAGGAATAAGCGAGCTTCCATTTCCTCTGGGGTTAGAGGTTTTACTTTTCCGCCCTTTTCTTTCATTTTTGGGTTGTACCAATTCCCTTCATTTTGGGCGCCAACCTCATCATCTTCATTCGCTTGTGATGGCGGGTTATTCTCTGAGCGATCGCTGGCTATATTGTCTGGTGTAGTTCGTTTCATTACAGATTCTCCTTTTAAAGAGACCGATCTGTAACTGAATTTATACTAAGGTTCCTTGATAAGATTGATTATGTAAATTTTACATACTGCGCCGATACTGCCCGCCCACTTCAAATAGTGCATCGGTAATTTGACCTAAGGAACAAACACGCACAGCGCTCATTAAGTGAGCAAAAACATTGTCATCGCGAATAACGGCTTCTTGGAGCGCACTCAGTGCGATTTCAGCGGCCTTTTGATTGCGATGGTGAAAATCAGCCAATCGCTTTAATTGCGATTGTTTTTCATCATCCGTAGAGCGAGCTAATTCGAGTTGTTGCTGAACTGTGTCGCCCTTAGGATTGCGGAAAGTATTGACACCAATGATGGGTAAGCTGCCATCATGTTTTTTGTGTTCATACAGCATGGATTCTTCTTGAATTTTGCCGCGCTGATAGCCAGTTTCCATCGCACCCAATACTCCACCTCGTTCGGCGATGCGCTCGAACTCCTGCAATACAGCTTCTTCAACTAAGTCAGTTAATTCTTCAATGATGAAGGAGCCTTGACTAGGATTTTCGTTTTTCGCCAGACCCCACTCGCGATTGATAATCAACTGTATCGCTAACGCACGGCGCACTGATTCATCGGTGGGTGTGGTGATTGCTTCGTCATACGCGTTGGTATGCAAAGAATTACAGTTATCGTAAATGGCGATCAAGGCTTGCAGCGTGGTACGAATGTCGTTGAAATCAACCTCTTGCGCATGTAGCGAGCGCCCTGATGTTTGAATATGATATTTCAGTTTTTGTGAGCGATCATTAGCGCCGTATTTCTCGCGCAGAGCGATAGCCCATAAGCGACGTGCCACGCGACCCAGCACGGTGTATTCGGGATCCATGCCGTTCGAGAAAAAGAACGATAAATTAGGCGCGAAATCATCAATGCTCATGCCGCGTGCCAGATAGGCTTCCACAAACGTGAAACCATTCGAGAGCGTAAAGGCCAGTTGCGAGATGGGGTTGGCACCTGCTTCAGCGATGTGATAACCCGAGATAGACACGGAATAAAAATTTCTTACCTGATGGTCGACAAAATATTGCTGTATGTCGCCCATCACTTTTAGAGAAAACTCTGTTGAGAAGATGCAGGTATTTTGACCTTGATCTTCTTTCAGAATATCGGCTTGTACCGTGCCACGTACATTTTGCAAAACCCAGCTGCGAATTTGAGTCGCTTCATCAGCAGAGGGATCGCGGCCTTTTTCAGCTTTGAATTTTTCTATTTGTTGATCAATCGCCGTATTCATAAACATAGCAAGTATGCTCGGTGCTGGACCATTGATCGTCATAGAAACTGACGTAGTGGGATCGCACAGATCAAAACCGTCGTACAAAACTTTCATGTCTTCCAGCGTAGCGATCGACACGCCTGAATTGCCGACTTTGCCGTAAATGTCAGGGCGAATCGCCGGATCAGCACCGTACAATGTGACTGAATCGAATGCGGTTGAAAGACGCTTTGCGGGCATGCCTTCGGATACTAGTTTGAAGCGGCGATTAGTACGGAAGGCATCGCCTTCACCCGCGAACATGCGCGTTGGATCTTCATTCTCGCGTTTGAAAGGAAACACACCAGCGGTGTACGGAAAATAGCCGGGCAAATTTTCTTTCATCAACCAGCGCAATAGATCGCCATGGTCAGCATACTTCGGTAGTGAGACTTTGCGTATTGAATTGCCTGATAGAGTTTTCCAATCAAGCTGTGTGCGAATTTCTCTATCGCGCACTTTAGTCACATGCGCTTCGCCAGAGTAGGTGGCTTGTACGCTAGGCCATTGCGACAGCAGTTGTTTGGCCTCAGCATCGAGCGCATTCTCGCGTTGAATAATGAGTTCATCGGCATCGATGCTTTTACCGGCAGCTTGCATCATGCGTTTAGCTTCGGTCAGTTGCTGACGCTCGCGTGCAGTGAGTGCATTTTTTTCAACACGACGATGGTAGCCGCGCACTGAGTCAGCAATCTCAGCCAGATAACGGCTGCGTGCCGGTGGCACGATAGCATTACGACCTGATGAAAAACGCACGCTGACCGGTGTCAGTTTGCTAGCCGTTGTTTTTAAACCGAGCTCAGCTAAACGTGGCAACACGCCTTGATACAGCGCGGTGACGCCATCATCATTAAAACGCGACGCTTGGGTGCCAAAAACGGGCATTTCTTCGGTTGATTTATCCCACTGTTCACGATTACGCTGAACTTGCTTGGCGACGTCGCGCAACGCATCTTGCGAGCCCTTGCGATCAAATTTATTGATGGCGACAAAATCTGCAAAATCGAGCATATCGATTTTTTCTAATTGTGATGCAGCGCCGAATTCGGGTGTCATCACATATAAGCTGCAATCCACATGCGGAACAATCGCGGCATCGCCCTGGCCTATGCCAGAGGTTTCGACGATGATTAAATCAAAGCCGGCAACTCGACACGCCGCGATCACATCGGGCAGCGCCTGAGAAATTTCTGATCCAGCTTCACGTGTAGCGAGTGAACGCATAAAGACGCGTTCTTTTCCACTCCACGGATTAATCGCATTCATGCGAATACGATCGCCAAGCAAGGCGCCCCCCGATTTGCGGCGCGACGGGTCGATAGAAATAACAGCGATGTTCAAGGCATCGCCTTGATCGATGCGTATGCGGCGAATCAGCTCATCGGTCAACGATGATTTGCCCGCGCCGCCGGTGCCGGTAATACCCAGCGTAGGTACTGTGCAGAGTGCAGCTGCGTCGTGCAACGATTTTTTTAATTCAGCAGAAACTTTGTCGTTTTCTAAAGCGGTGATGAGTTGCGCTAGCGGGCGCTGACGTTGACTCAGCTCGCCTTGCGTTAGTGCTGCCAGGGTCTTAGGCGCATGGACAGATAAATCGGTATCGCATGCCTGGATCATGAAACTGATCATGCCGGCTAAGCCCATACGCTGACCATCTTCCGGACTAAAGATACGTGCCACGCCGTAATCGTGTAAATCGTTGATTTCGGAAGGAACGATAACGCCACCACCGCCACCGTACACTTTGATGTGAGCGCCACCACGTTGTTTCAGCAAATCGATCATGTACTTGAAGTACTCCACATGACCACCTTGGTAACTCGATATCGCAATACCTTGCGCATCTTCTTGCAGAGCAGCGGTAACGATTTCATCGACTGAGCGGTTATGACCCAAATGAATGACTTCCGCGCCTTGCGACATCAGTATGCGTCGCATGATGTTGATCGAGGCATCGTGACCGTCGAACAGAGACGCTGCTGTGACGAAGCGCACTTTGTTGGCGGGTGTGTAGGAAGTCAGTTTTTGTGACACCGATAAATCGGTCATGGAGTTCTCCGGAATGTGCGCCGT
>CANGJE010000113.1 GCA_947454305.1 Oxalobacteraceae bacterium | reverse complement strand
ATAACTAAATGACTTAGCTTTTTCTGATTTTGATTCGCAATGCTTGATTGGATATTTTTATGCGAAAAACGATGTTAATAATTGTTGGACTATTGCTCGTGATAGGTATGCTTTTTTCAGCCTATGTTTGGGCGATCTTATCGTGGTCGTATTCCACCGGCGAGCGAGCTGGGTTGATGCAAAAAATTTCACGTAAAGGGTGGCTTTGTAAAACTTGGGAAGGGGAGCTTTTATTGACGAGTATGCCGGGCGCTATTCCTGAAAAATTTGAATTTTCAGTACGGGATGATGAACTCGCTAATCAGCTAATGGATCATGCTGGTCAACGATTAGTATTGACCTATTCTCAGCATAAAGGGATTCCAACCTCCTGCTTTGGTGATCAAGAATATTTTGTAGAAAAAATGGTGATTTTTAAAGAAAACAAAATTGAATAAAAAAACTATGCAAGCGGTATATGGAATCCTCTTAACCATGGGCTAGCTTTTGATGTTACTCAGGCGTTTGATCAATAAAAGTCAGCCTTAATCAAGCGTTAATCCTGCTGTCTATTTGGTAAGTTTTGTTGTATGAAATAAGCTTAGATTGTATGATGCCCAATTGGCGTTAGCACTCACGCTAATAAGACAATAATAACCATGCACGGCAACGACACTCCCCGCAAAACTATCCTCTCGCAGCTCATAGCGTCTCTTCTGATGATGAGTACTGGCTCGGTATTGGCTGACGACATACGCTCGTTACCGCCGGTAGAAGTGGTGTCGCGTTATAGCCTGTTAGGCGCTGCCGACTCGGCCAACGAGGGTGCTGTTGGTCAGGCTCAGATTGATAATCGTGTGGTTGCCAGAACCGGTGAAGTATTGGAAGTGATCCCCGGTTTAATCGTGAGCCAGCACAGCGGTGAAGGCAAGGCGAATCAATATTTTCTGCGAGGTTTTAATCTTGATCACGGATTGGATTTTAAAATCACGCTCGACGGCATGCCTATCAATCAGCGCAGCCATGCACATGGACAGGGGTGGGCGGATATCAACCCCTTAATTCCTGAGTTGATCTCTGCGATCAACTACCGTAAAGGTCCGTATTACGCGGCTGACGGTGATTTTGCCAACGCAGGTTCAGCCAATATTTACTACACTGATTCGGTCGATCGCGGTATCGCCAGTGTCGGTTTAGGTCAGAGTGGTTTCTATCGAACCTTACTTTCAAATTCACCTAAATTTAATAACGGTAATTTACTCTACGCGTTAGAGTTGTCGCATTACGATGGGCCTTGGGATAAACCAGACAACTACCGAAAATATAACGGGATGCTGCGATATTCCGAAGGGAATTCCGCGAATGGCTTTAACCTGACGGCGATGTCCTATTCAGGTAAGTGGAATTCTACCGATCAGATTCCCTACAACGATTACAAAAGCGGTTTGATTTCTCGTTGGGGGACTATGGATAAATCCTCCGGAGCTTCAGCTAATCGCAATAGCCTCTCTGGTGAATGGCGGCAATCGGATGCAAGCGGTACGGTATTGTTCCAAGCTTACATGATTCAAAATTATTTAGATCTGTACTCTAATTTTGAATACGCCGCAGATAGCCAGTTTAATCAGCGTGATAGTCGAGTGACCTCTGGCTTTAATTTGGCCCGTACATGGAATATCGAAGGATTAGGCAAGGAAGCAACGAATACACTAGGACTACAAGTTCAAAACGATAATATTCACAATTCATTGAACAGTACGACAGCACGCGTGCAGAACGCTACTTGTCAGACTGTGATTGCTCAGTGCCGCAGTGACCATATTTTACAAAGTAGTTTAGGTTTGTATGGTGAAAATCACGTCCACTGGAATGATTGGTTTAGAACGGTTGCCGGATTGCGTGGCGATTATTTTAGGTTTGGTAATCGCGGTTTGAGTAGTTCGACCGGTGACAACAACACGGATACCGTGAATGACTTTATCGCTAGTCCTAAGCTTAATTTAGTCTTTGGTCCTTGGGCTAAAACAGAGTATTACTACAGCGTGGGCAATGGCTATCATTCTAATGATGCGCGAGGTGTAACGATAGGTTCCGGAACCCGATCAGAAGGTCTTGTTAAAACCTTTGGTCAGGAAGTGGGTATTCGAACTGAAATTATTGAAGGCTTGCAAACGACCTTAGCGCTATTTCAACTCGATAGTGCCTCTGAGATTGTGTATGCAGGCGACACAGGTTTGACTGAAGATTCAGGTCGCCGCAGTCGTCGTACGGGCTTTGAATTTAATAACTACATTAAAGCCACGAAATGGCTGACCTTAGACGCTGATTTTGCTTATGCCAAAGCACGATTCAGAGATGCAGGTGGAAGCGGAAAATATATAGAAGGTGCGGTCGAAGGCGTAGCATCGATTTCAGCAATCATCGAAAATCAAGGCCCTTATAGCGGCTCGCTGCAGCTGCGCTATTTTGGTCCACGCCCGCTGACTGAAGATAATTCTATGCGTTCGGACTCGACCACAACCATCAATGGCAAGGTGGGTTATCGCGTCAACAAAGATACAAAGATTGAGTTTATTGGCTTTAATTTACTCAATGCTCAAAGCTCGGCGATTGATTATGCTGTTGGTTCCTATACAGGAAAAGATTCTAGTGGTAATAACACCGTTGCTCATTCAGAAGCAGATGGCCCATATCGCGTATTTCACCCCATAGAATCACGAGCATTTAGAGTAGTGTTAATTACTCGTTATTGATTCAACTTAAATTTATTTTTCACAAGTTACCTATGACTGTGCTGCGCAACTAAAAGTAGCACGACTTGTTTTATCTTAGTTGCGTGCTCTCTGCTGAGTAGCACTCAGCGACATTCTGCTACCAGAAGAGTTATTTTATTCTGCGCCTAATTGCTCGAGTTCTTCGTTTAATTGCAGCCACTCTGATTCCATGCGTTCTAATTGCCTCTTACTATTAACTTGTGCGTCTAACAATGATTTCAATTCATCTTTGCGAGTGGCATCGTAGATAGTTGCATCTGCCATTGAATTTTCTATTCGTTCTAATTCTGTATTAACGTTACTCATTTCTTTTTCAAGCTTAGCTAATTTTGCCGCTAAAGGTTTTTTAAGCGCGGCTAGTCGTTGTCGTTCTTGTGCGCTCAGTTTTTTCAGATCACTGCGCTCGACTTTAGTCGGCGCGATTACGGTTGGTGCCGCTGCTGGTGTAGCTGTTGATGCTGGAGCATTCCGAGCTGCATTTTGGGCAGCCAGTTTAGATTTCATCATCCAGTCGCGGTAATCATCCAGATCACCATCGAAGGGAGTCATTTTTCCATCGGCCACAATCACAAATTCATCCGACGTGGCACGTAACAGGTGTCGATCATGTGAGACTAGCAACATGGTGCCTTCGAATTGTGCCAACGCCTCGGTGAGTGCCTCTCGCGTTTCTAAATCCAAATGATTGGTTGGCTCATCGAGTAATAGTAAATTCGGGCGCTGCCAAACAATCAAAGCTAAAGCGAGTCGTGATTTCTCACCGCCAGAAAACGGCGCTATCGGGCTCTTCACCATCTCACCAGGGAAATTGAAGCGCCCTAAAAAATTACGCAATTCCTGTTCGCGTACATCGGGCGCTATGCGTGCCAGATGCATCAGAGGTGAATCATCGGGGCGCAGCATTTCTAGTTGGTGCTGTGCAAAGTAACCAATGACGAGTCCTTTGCCAAATCGGGCTACACCATGCAGTGGCTCGATATCGCCAGCGATTGTTTTAATGAAAGTTGATTTACCTGCGCCATTCACGCCTAACAATCCTATGCGCTGGCCTGGCGTTAACGAAAAATTAATCCCTGCGACTATGCATTTTTCTTCACCATTACTAGCTCGATAACCGGCATCGACATCTTCCAGAACTAGCAAGGGATTAGGTGCTCGCTCTGGCTCACGAAACTCAAAAGAAAACTCAGCGGCAGCACGTAAGGGCGCAAGTTCTTCCATGCGAGCTAAGGCTTTGACGCGGCTTTGTGCTTGTTTGGCTTTGGAGGCTTTGGCTTTGAATCGTTCAATGAAGGAGGTTAGATGAGCGCGTTTACGTTGCTGTTTATCTAATGCCGCTTCCATTAATTCAAGATGGGCAGCGCGTTGGCGCTCAAAGGCACTGTAATTACCGCTATAGCGTTTAAGCTTGCGGTCATCTACATGCACAGTTACATTCGATACACCATCGAGGAAATCTCTATCGTGCGAAATAATAAGCAATGTTCCGGGATAGCGTTTTAGCCATTCTTCCATCCAAAGAATGGCATCCAAATCAAGGTGGTTAGTGGGTTCATCTAGCAGCAAAAGATCGGAAGGACAAATGAGCGCTTGTGCCAAGTTTAATCGCATGCGCCAGCCACCAGAAAAACTTGCCACCGGCATGTCCATTTGTGCCAATGAAAAACCTAATCCATTCAGTAATTGCTCAGCGCGTGAGCGTATGGTGTAGGCATCTGCATCGGCTAATTTACTATGAAGTTCAGCAATATGGTTGCCGTCAGCCGCATCACCTTGCTGTTCGAGTAAGTCGAGTTCATGTTCAAGCGCACGTAAACCGACATCGCCATCAATCGCATACTCGATGGCGGGGCGATCCAGTGCGGGCGTTTCTTGAGCGACGTGAGATACACGCCAGCTACGCGGAAAATCTATGCTTCCCAAATCAGGGTGAAGTTCATCGCGCAGCATGGCAAACAAGGTAGATTTACCCGAACCATTGGCGCCAATGAGGCCGATTTTTTCACCGGGATTAAGCGTGAGATCGACTGCCTCAAACAGAGACTTGGTGCCACGCATGAGTGACAATTGCTGAAGACGAATCATGTGAAACTAAGCAGACTAAATGCCGCGGTGAGAGGGTGAATAAAGATCACAGCTGATCAGCTGTGAGTAAAAAGACCGAGGCATCGCCCGCGCTAGTGGATAACCAAGTCAAGCCCAGATCATGAAAAGCAGTTTCTGCGTGGGCAAATTCATTGCCGATTTCCACAATCAACATACCCTTAGAGGTGAGCCTATGCTTGGCATCTTTTACTATGCGACGCACCAAATCCATACCGTCTTTACCGCCGGCGAGCGCCATGTGGGGTTCATGACGATATTCTGCGGGTAATGAGGCCATCGCAGTGCTGTTTACATACGGTGGGTTTGAAACAATCAAATCATATTTTTTGGCCGGTACTTTGTCATACAGATCCGATTGAATCAGATGAACACGTTTTTCTAACTGATAATCTTCAACATTGCGTTTAGCAACCGCTAGCGCATCGGTTGATAGATCTACTGCATCGACCTGAGCATTCGGAAATGCATCAGCTAACATGATGGCCAAACAGCCTGATCCTGTGCACAGCTCTAATACGTGATTTACATTCCATGCGTCGGCTATCCAGGGTTGAAAGTGTTCCGGGATGAGTTCAGCAATGTACGAGCGTGGGACAATCACGCGTTCATCAACATAAAACCGATAATCTGTGAGCCAGGCTTCGTTCGTCAGATAAGCCGCAGGCAGTCGTTCTGACGTGCGGCGATCGATGATGGTCAAGACAGCAGCGATTTCTTCAGGCAGCAGTCTGGCGTCGAGAAAAGGGTCGAGTTTGTCGAGGGGTAGTTTGAGCGTATGTAGAATCAGATACGCAGCTTCATCATAGGCGCTGCTGCTGCCATGACCGAAAAATAGACCTTCGGTCATAAAGCGAGTAACGGCGTGGCGCAGCAAATCGCGCAAGGTTTGGTAGGGATGGGTCATTACGGCGCCCCGCGAAAGCGGGAATCGAAAGCAATCAAACCGTAAGGATACCGGAATTGCCGCACTGCTATAGCAATTCCGGTGTTTTTCATTGTAAAGACTGTATCAGCCGTGATTATTTGCTTTAGTCATTAGCGCCATCAATGCTTGTTTACCTGCTTCGGTTTCGGCTTGTTCAATCCTTCGCGGAGTAATTACGTAATTCAGGCCCTTTAATTTTTGGGCTAATCCTTGAGAATCAATATCGGCAAGCACGCTTATATAAGAGGGAGCATCATTAATAGCTTGT
>CANGJE010000112.1 GCA_947454305.1 Oxalobacteraceae bacterium | reverse complement strand
GGAATGCCAAATAAGAAACCCTCAGTGGCAGCGGCAACCGTACCGGAGTACAAGGTGTCGTCACCCATATTCTGTCCCTGATTGATACCCGAAACCACCATGTCGGGCTTTTCTTCCAGCATGCCCGTCAAAGCGATGTGAACACAGTCGCTCGGGGTGCCATTAATTGAGTAAAAGCCATTGGCGGCGCGCATGACGCGTAAGGGCCGGTCGAGGGTCAGGGAGTTCGACGAACCGGAGCGATTGCTATCGGGAGCCACCACCACAATCTCAGCAATAGTCGCCAATTGATCGGCCAGCGCATTGATGCCTGGTGCCAAATAACCATCGTCATTACTGATCAGGATTTTCATGAATGAGATTTTACCTGAACACAGGATCACAAATTCTTAGCTTAACGAGTACTCCATTGACATATTCAGATTCGAGAAATTGTGTAGTACTTTACCAGCAGTCCTTGCCGAAATTTCCGGGTAATCGCCAATAATTTGCCTTATTCTTGTTCAACCTATCAATCAGTGCTGAACACGCATCCAATAATCAAGTCATGCAAGTACTAAATTTCCGTTTCAGCTGAAATAGGACTGCCGCTCAGAAACTGCTGCACCGTGCCTATTTCTCGGGTGCGCCTAAACGGCGGGAGGCTCTGCCATATTCGTCGGCCGTAGGGCTTGGAAATAAGTCGTGAATCACAAATCATCAAAACGCCACGATCATTTTCATCACGTATTAAACGACCAGCACCTTGTTTTAGGTTGATGATCGCTTCCGGTAGCTGATGATTCATAAAACCATTCAGGCCGCGTTTTTCCATCTCTGCGATACGTGCTGCGAGCACAGGATCATCCGGCGGTGCGAACGGTAACTTATCAATAATCACCACGGACAACGCATCACCGCGCACATCAACACCTTCCCAAAAACTTTGGCTTCCCACCAGCACCGCATTACCCGATGCTCGGAATTGTGAAAGTAATTCAGTACGGCCTAACTCGCCCTGAACTAATAACGGCCAGTTGTATTTTTTCTGCTCAAAAATTTCACGCAAGCGCTCGGCCACGCGCTTAACGGCTCTGAGTGTTGTACACAAAACAAAAGCACGACCACCTGCGGCTTCAATCACAGGTAACGCGGCATCCACCATGGCATCGGTATATCCCGGAGAATTCGGTGGCGGGAGATGCCCAGGCACATACAGCAGTGCCTGATTGGCGTAGTCAAACGGACTTGGCCAAGATTTTGCTGGTTCGTCACTTAAACCCAGCTGATCGGTGTAATGTGAAAAATCATTTTTTACCGCGAGCGTTGCGGATGTAAATATCCACGCACGAGGTGGTCCTTCACGTTGTTTACTAAAAATCGGCGCAATTGATAGTGGCGTTTGATGTAACTGCAATGCTTGCGAAAACGCTTCTACCCACAACACCTTAGCAGCATGCTCATCGACTAGACCCACATGGTTCCAGGCCTCGAGTTGTGCATTGAGTTCAATCGTGCGCACACGACACTGCTCTATCGTCTCGGCTCGTTCTGCCTGCGAAGATAACACCTCAGCCAATTGCTTGAGCATAGACTTCAGGTGCTCGAGCGCTGGGAAAAACGGACTGCTTTGCGCAATCTGTTCCAGTGCAAGCCGCGTACCCTCAGATGGAAAAGTCAGTCGCAAATCGCGCGCCGCTTTTTCAACAGTGCTTACTACCGTACCCCAATCAGCGCCGTCGCGCGCATGTGTTAAGCCTTCTGCCAATACATCTCGACACAGCTCCATCACTTGCGAGGTGGACACCGTATCGCCAAAAAATAACGTCGCCGTATCGGGTAGCTGATGCGCCTCATCAAAAATCACCGTATTTGCCGTCGGCAGTAATTCAGCAACGCCCGTGTCTTTTAACGCTACATCAGCAAAAAATAAATGGTGATTAACCACAACCACATCAGCTTGCTGAGCTTCTTTGCGCGCCTTCATCACGAAGCAGTCTTGGTAGTAAGTACATTCGGCACCCAGGCAATTATCGCGAGTCGACGTGACCAAGTTCCAAATTAATGCGTTTTCTGGAACACGTGATAACTCGGCCTTATCACCACTAGACGTGGTTTTAATAAACCGCGATATGTCGCGCAGATAGCCTACATCATCGCGTGAGGTTAGCCGCCCATTTTGCTGCGTACGTTCGAGATGGAAATGACAAAGATAATTGGCACGACCTTTCAGTAAGGCTACCGTCACCGGCGCATTCATCGCCTGCCGAACTATCGGAATATCACGCAGAAAAAGTTGATCTTGAAGATTTTTAGTGCCGGTCGAGATGATGACCTTGCCACCCCACAGCAGCGCTGGCACAAGATAAGCAAAGGTTTTACCCGTTCCAGTACCCGCCTCAGCTAACAACGTGCTTCGGCTTTGAATGGCATCGGCAACCGCTCGCGCCATATCGGTTTGTGACTGTCGCGGCCGAAATCCTTCGATTCCTTTGGCAAGGGTACCTGAAGCAGAAAAGAGATCATTAATCTCGGCATCATGAATGCCGGCTGTCTGTTCGGACGTGGAATGTGGGGTGAGATCAGTCAAACGAAATCCGGATCATTAAGTGATGCGCCAAACACGGGGCCTGCAAAAATAACCGGACTCTGTAACTCATTGCAGCGATATAAACCTACTCAAACTCACGCAGGAATATCTGGGATGAGTTGCATCTTAAGTTGAATGATCTGGTCTTTAAGTTGCAACTTACGTTTTTTTAATCTATGAAGCTGAAGCGCATCAACTGTCAACGATTCATTCAGTAATTCAATTGCCGTATCGAGATCGCGATGCTCGATTTCCAGCTCAACTACCCTAACCTTAACGTCGTCCGCATCCATTAAGGTTTCTCTGGCTGAGCCGGCGGATTAACCGCTGAGTCCGGTGCAGCATTACCGCTATCGCGTGCCGCCCCAGAAATAGGTATCGATGGTTTACCCAGCGGGCGTGCTGCACGGCTCTGGCGCTCGGCAATCGTGCGCTCGCGCTCTGCTGCCCTATCCTTACGCAAAAAGGCATTCGCCTCTACTTCGACCTTACGAATACTATGTAACGCAGCACGACGAATCTCTTTGGCTTCATCCACGCAACGAGTCATAAAAAATTTATTCATGCAATCAGCTCGGCCCTCAGCAAAGCGTTGTTCAACCGCTTTACGAACCACATCAACATCGGTCAAGGCTGTCCGCGCGGCAGCAACCGCATTGATGGATCCCGCCGGATACTGATCCAGTAATGCCTGCTCGATAATCTCTGCATATACAGCGCTAACTGCACACTGCGACAGAAAGAAAAGCGTTATTGAGGTCTTGCTAGCCCACTGGGTAAGTTTCATTCGATTCCTTAGACCATGCCCGCCGTTGCAGAGCTGAGTCGCATACTTTCTTTGTACTCTTTTGATTGCATTTCCATAATTCTCGATACGGTGCGATGGAATTCGTTAGACATCAAGCCTTCGGTATAAAGCAAATCCGCCGACACTGCAGCAGACATGATTAATTTTATACGGTGGTCATACAGCACATCAATTAACCAGGTAAAACGCCTAGCTTCAGAAGCCATCTCCGAAGTCATCCGAGGTACATCTGACAAAATGACGGTATGAAAACGCGTTGCGATATCCAAATAATCATTTTGCGAGCGCGGACCACCACATAAGGTCGCAAAATCAAACCATACCACGCCACCAGCACGCCGCACACAGCGAATCTCCCGTGATTCTATCGTGATTCTGGGGTCTTCCTCACCCGCCTCAGCAATCGACACAAATGCATGCAACAGCGCACTCTGTGCAGCCGGACCCAGGGGCGTTTTGTACGCCGCTACCTGCTGCATCACCCGTCTGCGGTAATCAATGCCCCCATCCACATTCAGAATATCTAATTTTGATTTTAAAAGTTCAATGGCAGGCAGCATCCGATCTCTATGCAAGCCATCAGGATACAGTCCGTCGGGTTGATAGTTTGAGGTAATAACAAAACTCACGCCACGATCGAACAGGGCTTGCATCAGGTTATACAAAATCATCGCATCGGCGATATCCGATACATGAAATTCGTCAAAGCAAATAAGACGGAAGCGACGCGCAATTTTTGCAGAGACGATGTCTAATGGATTTTCTACATTTTTTTCTTCATCCAACGCACGATGTACATCACGCATGAACTCATGAAAATGTACTCGTGTTTTACGACGAATAGGAATCACCGCATAAAAACTATCCATCAAAAATGATTTGCCGCGCCCGACTCCGCCCCATAAATACAAGCCGCGCGGTAAATCAGGATGGAGAATCATGCGTCTAAGTCGACTCGAACGGCGCGATAGGTAAGCGGCCCATTCGTCAAATGCACGCTGTAATCTGTCCACCGCCATCAGTTGCGCAGGGTCAGACTGATAACCTCGGTCAGCCAGAATTTTTTCGTAGAATTCGCGAACGTTCATAGGAAGGTTTCGCAATCACAAAGGCGTCATGTTAATCACGCTATGCGACGGTCTGTGAAAATAGGTCAAGGTATGCCAGTACGAGAACATCGTACTGGCAGGATCAGAAATTAAGTGCGCGCTTATCGACGGCCAACGCTGCTTCCTTGGTGGCCTCCGATAAAGTCGGATGCGCATGGCAGATACGTGCAATATCTTCTGCAGACGCACGAAACTCCATCGCTACCACCGCTTCAGAAATTAACTCTGACGCCATCGGCCCAACAATATGCACGCCTAAAATTTCATCCGTCTTAGCATCGGCTAAAAACTTCACCAAACCTGAAGTATCACCCAGAGCACGTGCACGACCGTTCGCTAAGAACGGGAAACTGCCCGACTTGTAAGCCACGCCGTCTGCTTTGAGTTGTTGTTCAGTTCTTCCCACCCAAGCAATCTCGGGTGAGGTGTAAATCACCCAGGGAATGGTGCCGAAATTCACATGACCATGTTGTCCTGCAATGCGCTCAGCTACCGCAACGCCCTCTTCTTCAGCTTTGTGGGCCAACATCGGGCCACGCACCACATCACCCACCGCCCACACATTCGGCAGAGTGGCGCGACATTGATCATCGACTGCGATGAAACCACGCTCATCAAGTTTTAAACCCACCGCCTCGGGCGATAGACCGATGGTGTTTGGAATACGTCCGATAGAAATGATGAGTTTATCGAACAGCGCTTTGTGCTCTTTACCTTGCGTATCGACATACTCAACACTGACTTCTTTACCATTCTTGATGGCGCCAATTTTTACACCCATCTCTATGGCGAGACCTTGCTTAAGGAAGAGCTTGTGCGCTTCTTTGGCAACGGTCTCGTCGACAGCACCTAAAAACACAGGCATGGCTTCAAGTATGGTGACCTCTGAACCTAAACGACGCCAAACACTACCCATTTCCAAACCAATCACACCAGCACCAATAACGCCTAATCGTTTAGGCACTGCATCTATGGCCAGTGCGCCTGTGTTCGACAGAATCTGCTTCTCATCAAACGGTGCACCAGGTAATTCACGTGGAATCGAACCGGTGGCGATAACGACGTGCTTTGCAGTCAGCGTCTCTGCAGATGCTCCGCTAACCGCAATTTGATAGCCTTGCGCGTCGGCACTGACAAACGAGCCCCTGCCGTGGAAAAAGCTGACCTTGTTTTTCTTGAACAGATACAGAATACCGTCATTGTTTTGCTTAACGACGCTGTCTTTACGGCCCATCATTTGAGCGAGATTGAGCTTAACGCCTTTGATGTCAACACCGTGCTCGGCCATTCCATGCGATGCATGCTCGAAGTGCTCGGACGATTGCAATAACGCCTTCGACGGTATGCAACCTACATTGGTACACGTACCGCCGGGTGCAGGGCCACCTTTTTCGTTTTTCCATTCATCGATACATGCTACTGACATGCCCAACTGCGCAGCACGAATAGCAGCGATATAGCCACCCGGGCCACCACCGATGACAACAACATCAAAACTTTTTGACATGGCCGCCCCTTACAGATCGAGTAAGAGTCGTGCCGGATCTTCCAGCGTTTCTTTCATCGCTACCAAACCAAGCACCGCTTCACGTCCATCAATCAAGCGATGGTCATACGACATCGCGAGATAGTT
>CANGJE010000111.1 GCA_947454305.1 Oxalobacteraceae bacterium | reverse complement strand
CCTTGTTTTATTGATGGCAAATCATATCGGTGATCTATCGGTTTTGCGTGAGGCTATGAAATTGGCCCGTTCTTCTATCGTGAATGACCCAACAACTGAGCGAGCATAAGCATGTCGACATCAACACATCACTATCAATCAGGCTTTGGTAATGAATTTGCGACCGAGGCTTTGCCCGGGGTTTTGCCAGTAGGGCAGAACTCCCCGCAAAAAGTGGCGCGCGGTCTATATGCAGAGCAGTTATCGGGAACTGCGTTTACAGCGCCACGTTCTGAAAATCGGCGCTCGTGGTTATACAGATTACGCCCGAGTGCGGTGCATGGAAAATTTGTAGAAAAAAATCATTCAACATTTCGTGGCGGAGTATTTGATGAAATTGCGCCTTCACCCAATCAGTTACGTTGGAATCCATTTCCTATTTCTAGCAAGGCGTGTGACTTTATAGATGGTCTGGTGACTATCGCGGGTAATGGTAGTTCAGATGCGCAGTCGGGTATTGCGATTCATCTCTATCTTGCGAATCGCTCGATGGTCGATAGATATTTTTATAATGCTGATGGCGAATTACTTATCGTGCCTCAGTTAGGTGAGATGTGTTTGCGCACTGAGTTTGGTGTAATCGATGTAAAGCCCGGTGAGATGGCTGTCATTCCACGAGGCGTGCGCTTTGCAGTAGATTTGAAAGAAGATACTGCGCGAGGGTATGTCTGTGAAAACTATGGTTCTCATTTGCGCCTACCTGATCTGGGACCTATAGGCGCGAATGGCCTGGCGAATCCGCGCGATTTTTTAACGCCTGTCGCTGCGTTTGAAGACAAAGAAGGCGAATGTGAACTGATCGCTAAATTCTCTGGAAAATTGTGGTCCGCTCCTATCGGCCACTCACCGTTAGATGTGGTGGCATGGCATGGTAATTACGCACCTTACAAATACGATTTGGCGCATTTCAATGTGATGAATTCAGTTAGCTTTGATCACGCAGATCCTTCTATTTTTACTGTGTTGACATCGCCCTCAGGTTTGCCTGGAACAGCGAATCTTGATTTTGTGATTTTCCCACCGCGTTGGATGGTGGCAGAAAATACCTTCAGACCCCCATGGTTTCATCGCAATGTGATGAGTGAATACATGGGGCTCGTGTATGGTCAGTATGATGCCAAGGCTGAAGGTTTCTTGCCGGGTGGTGGCAGCCTGCACAACTGTATGTCAGCTCACGGACCAGATGTCGCCAGTTTTGAAAAAGCCAGTAACGCTGAACTTCATCCACAAAAAATCGAAGCATCGCTAGCATTTATGTTTGAAACGCGTTTACCGATACGGCCCACCAAGCTAGCTCTGGAATCGCCTCAGTTACAAAGTAACTACATCGATTGTTGGCAAGATTTTAAAAAATATTTTACTAACTACTAGTTATGCATCCAAATTCACCTTCATTGAAATCCTTTCTACCGGTCGATCCCTCATCTGATTTTCCTATTCAAAATCTACCGTTCGGTATATTCAGCACGCGGCAGTCACCTGAGTGTCGAGTGGGAGTAGCAATTGGTGAGTGGGTGCTTGATCTGTCTGAGCTAGAAAAAATAGGTTTGCTGGCGCCTAGCAGCCAATCGGTTTTTAATAAACCTGCTTTAAATGACTTTATCGCGCTTGGGCAGTCTGTTTGGCGTTCTACGCGAGCACAGATTAGTTTGCTACTTCGTAGCGACCATCCCCGCTTGCGCGATGATGAGGTACTACGGGCTAATGCATTGGTTCCCATGCATGAAGCACTCATGCATCTTCCTATTGCGGTCGCTGGGTATACCGATTTTTATTCTTCCAAAGAGCATGCAACGAATGTTGGCTCGATGTTTCGTGATCCAGCAAATGCCTTGCTTCCTAATTGGTTGCATCTGCCTGTGGGTTATAACGGTCGTGCTAGTTCGGTGGTGGTGAGTGGTACCGAGATACGTCGTCCTATGGGGCAAGTTAAACCGCCCTCAGCAGAGCAACCACAGTTTGCTGCCTGTGCTAAATTGGATTTTGAATTAGAGACGGCGTTTATTGTGGGGGCTAACACGGCACTGGGTGAGTCGGTGAGTGTGAACGATGCCGAAGAGTTGATTTTTGGTATGGTGCTTTTGAATGACTGGAGCGCTCGCGATATACAGCAGTGGGAATACGTGCCACTAGGGCCATTTAATGCAAAGACCTTTGCTACCTCGATATCGCCATGGGTAGTGACGATGGAGGCTTTGGAACCATTTCGTGTACCTGGACCAAAACAAGAGCCTGAACCTTTGTCTTATCTTCGCCAGAACGGTGATCATAGTTTTGATATTCGACTAGCGGTCGAATTGCAGACTGCTGAAAATCATCAGCCAACCACGATATGCAACACGAACTATCGGGCTATGTATTGGAGCATGGCACAGCAACTCGCGCATCACACGATATCCGGTTGCAATCTACGTGTTGGCGATCTAATGGCGTCGGGCACCATCAGTGGTACGCAACCCGATTCGTTTGGTAGTTTGCTGGAGCTAAGTTGGAATGGGCAGCGACCAGTGACATTGAGCGATGGTCATACAAAACGTAGCTTTCTTGAAGACGGTGATGTAGTGACTATGCGCGGCGCTTGTGTTGGAGCTCACTACCGCTGTGGATTCGGAGCGGTGAGTGGTCGTGTAATCCCTGCGTTGAACCACGCTTGAAGAATTACTCAATCATGGTGCGAAGCAGTTATTATGGCGAGTATTGCGATTATTAAGACTAATGCGCATTTCAATGTATGAAAGTTAAACGCATGTAGTTAGGCGCGTTTTGTAAAGTACTTGAGTGAGCCTGAAGACAAACTGAAGACGAGACGGGCAAAGCCCGCGCAAAAGGGAGAAGACATGCAGGAGCCGGGCATTCTGGATACGGAGGCGGAGTTCACACGAGGTCCGCTAGGTGAAAAACTTTACGAATTAACGCGTATTTTTGCGCTGATCGGGGGACTGGGGTTCATCGCTTTAGTTGTGATGTCATTAATTTCTATCGTTGGTCGTAAACTGGTTTCGATTCCAGTACCTGGCGATATCGAAGTGATGCAAATGGGAACAGCGATTGCTTCTGCTGCCATGCTCGCTTACTGCGAGATGGAGCGTCATCATTTGCGGGTCGATTTTTTTACTGCTTCAGTGTCGCCTAAAACGCGCGAGATTCTGGATGCGATTTCCCATTTATTGTTGGCCGTTGTGGCAGCACTGGTTGCTTGGCGTACCGGTGTTTCTGCTGTTTCGATTAAAGAAGCGGGGGAGACGTCGATGATTCTTGCGTGGCCCGTATGGATGGTTGTGGCAGCTATCGTACCTAGTTTTATTTTGCTCGCCGTTGCTGGTTTGTATAACGCAATCACACACTGGCAGTTAGCAACAGCGGGAGAATCAGCATGAGTGGTATGACAATTGGTTTGATCATGTTTGCGGTACTGATGGTGCTGTTAGCTTTGCGTGTGCATATTGGTATCGGTATGTTTTTGGTGGGTGCCGCCGGTTTCGTGGTGATGAATGACTATGCGTGGCTGCCCTTGTTGAACGCATTAAAAAATCTCGCGTATTCACGCTTTTCAAATTACGACCTGGCCGTTATTCCTCTGTTTATGTTGATGGGGCAGTTTGCGACTCACGGCGGTTTGTCGCGCGCGTTGTTCAAATGTGTCAATAATTTTGTGGGTCATCTGCGCGGTGGTGTAGCGATGGCCGCTGTGGGTGCGTGTGCTGCGTTTGGTGCGATTTGTGGATCGTCGCTGGCAACTGCAGCGACGATGGGGCAAGTGGCTTTGCCAGAACTACGTCGTTATAACTATGCAGGGTCATTGGCAACCGGTGCTTTAGCAGCTGGCGGCACGCTGGGCATCATGATTCCTCCTTCAGTGCCTCTGGTGATTTATGCCGTGCTGACGCAAGAGTCGATCGGCAAATTGTTTATGGCAGCAATCCTTCCCGGTTTGATTGCGATGCTCGGTTATATGCTGGTGATTCGTATCGTGGTGGCTATTAAGCCAGAGGCGGGTCCGGCAGGCGAGCGAGTGCCTACCGCGGTAGCGTTGCGATCACTGGTGGGTGTCATACCTATCATGCTGGTGTTTTTAGTTGTGATTGTGGGTATCTACGACGGTTGGGCGAATCCGACTGAAGCAGCATCGATTGGTGTGTTTGCGTGCGGCTTGCTGGCTATCGTTGGTGGCATGCGCATGGAGGGCATCGTAAAAAGTATTACGGGTACGGCGCAAGCGACAGCGATGATTTTTCTAGTGCTACTCGGTGCAGATATGCTGAATGCCGGGTTGGCGATTACTCAAATGCCGACTGAACTGGCGACTTGGGTGCAGAGCAGTGGTTTGCCGCCGCTTTCTGTGATCTTTGCGATTCTGTTAATTTATATTTTTCTTGGTTGTGTGATGGATTCATTAGCGATGATTTTGCTAACGATTCCCATTTTTTATCCTATCGTTATGGGCTTGGATTTTTGGGGTATGCCGGTAGCTGACAAATCGGTTTGGTTTGGCATTCTGGCGTTGATGGTGGTTGAGATAGGGCTGGTGCATCCGCCCGTAGGCATGAACATTTACATCATTAACCGACTCGCTAAAGATGTGCCGGTAATGGAGACCTTTAAGGGCGTGCTGCCTTTTCTGTTCTCTGATTTGCTACGCACAATCGCACTGGTATTTTTCCCGGCCATTTCGCTGTATCTAGTGCATACCTTCGGTACATAAACGTTAATTTAGATCCATCATGAAAATATCATCCCGTCGTTTATTTCTTGCAATCGCTTTGTGTGGTTTTGCGGGTGCTGCCTACGCGCAGACTGTGACACTCAAGGTGCATCATTTTTTGCCACCGGCATCAACCGCGCATAGAAATTTTATAGTGCCTTGGTGCGACAAGATCGCTAAAGAATCGGCGGGGCGTTTGAAGTGCCAGATTTATCCAGCGATGCAGATGGGTGGCGCGCCCCAGCAGCTTTACGATCAAGTTAAAGATGGTGTGGTGGATATGGTTTGGACGGTACCCAGTTATCAAGCGGGCCGTTTTCCTGTCATAGAGGCGTTTGAATTGCCGTTCATGGTTCAGGATTCTGAGCGTGCCAGTCGCGGGCTATGGCATTACGCTGCTCGCAATGCCACTGCTGAATTTAAGGGTGTAAAACCTATTTTGTTTCATGTGCATGATGGTTCGCTCATGCATACGACCAAAAAACAGATTAAAAGCCTTGAAGATTTCAAAGGGTTGAAATTGCGCGCACCGACTCGTCAGGGTTCCAAGATGCTTGCAGCGTTAGGCGCGACACCGGTTCCTATGCCATTACCTCAGGCAGCAGAGGCGCTGTCTAAGGGAGTTATCGATGGTGTGATGATTCCATGGGAGGTGGTACCTGCAGTGAAATTTGATGAGGTCACCAAATTTCATACAGAGGCAGCGCCTGGTGAGCCACAAATGTCGAATACGGTATTTTTATTTGCGATGAATTCCGCAAAATACGATTCATTGCCCGCTGATCTTAAAAAAATTATTGATGCCAACACCGGCGCCGACCAGTCGGCTTGGGTGGGTAAGGTATTTGTGGATGATGCTTTGCCGGGAAAAAAATCGGCAGAGGCTAGAAAAAATACCTTTTACACTTTGCCAGCAGCGGAACTTAAACGCTGGGAGGCTGCAACTGCGAGTGTTGCCGAGGAGTGGATTAAAGACATGACATCCAAAGGTTTCGATGGCAAGCGTCTGTATGAAGAAGCAAAAGCGGGCAGCAAGTAATCTGTTGTTAGCATTTGCAAAAAGTAATCCTTGGTTGTTTTGAGTTGATAAGTAGTTGTCACAGTGATTGTTTGTCGAGTTGCTTCTTAACTACTGAGTTCGCGTTCCGAGCTCAGTAGTTCGCCTAATTTTTTGTCGAATATTTTTCGTTTCAAGTCTTTATAAAACTTTCTTTCTCATACGAAGCTTTTTTCATTCAATTACTTTTGAAATAAGTGAAGTGTCTAGATAGAAATATTTTTCTATTTCATTTATTGCTTCGATTGATTCTTGCAAGTCCTTGATTCGACTCACACTGTTTTTTTCAATTCCCTTCATATAGACATTTTCTGAATTCCTTAAATAGCTTTATAGGCAACATAGCTGCCGTTTGGCGGTTGTAAATACTGTTAATGTTGCTATTTGAAAAATAAAATCTTAACTTATTGATTTACAAGGAAATTTCAGGGTGTTTTTATTTTATTAGTTGTTTTAAAGATACGTTATTTTCGCAAAAATGCATCATTAACGGTTTATTTTCAATCAAGCACTTGAAAATGTTGCACCGATGACATATAAATTAACATTCGAGTAATTGCTCTCGGGCAAGTCGGCCCTTTTTAGGCCGTTTGTCACCTAATAAAATCCCAAGGGGAGATACACCATGGACAAACATCCTTTGGTTTCGCAGGATGGCTACGATCCGAATCGTTTGCTGGATGCTTTAATCCAGAAATTGAATCTGAAAAATGATGCTGCATTGTCGCGCGCGCTGGAAGTGCGTCCTCCAGTGATCAGTAAAATTCGTCATCGTACGTTGCCAGTTGGCGCTTCGTTGTTGATTCGTATGCATGAAGTGACTGATTTGAGTATTCGTGAACTGCGTGAATTGATGGGCGATCGCCGTAAACGTATGCGCATCAGCGAAGTGGATGGCAGACCTAGAAAATTAGACGACGATCTATAAATAGCTGCTGGACTATCT
>CANGJE010000110.1 GCA_947454305.1 Oxalobacteraceae bacterium | reverse complement strand
TGATCATGCTACCGACGGGGCCATTACTTTGCATACTTGATTGCAAAGTTTTAAGAAAGGATGTCAGTGAGTTAGGGTCAGTTGTGCCGCCCAAGGTGGACATTAAATTGGAAAAACTCGATTGCAGTGATGTTAGCGCTGACGAATTAGCTGAGGTACTTGTTGTACTTGCAGTGCTCGTGCTTACAGTGCTAATCGAATTGACCGAATCAGCGGCTGATGGTGCATTCGTTACCGATGAAGTCGCACTAGCTGGGGCGGCACTGAGTTGTGCAATGAGATTACTCAGTTCAGTAGAAAACTGACCACCCATAGCGCGTTCCAATCCATGGTGCCTGTGATGCCCCATGGGAGGTGCTGAGCCAGTGGGTGACGTACTCGAAGCGCTTGATGCACTCGTGGTATCGCTTGGTGCATTACTCGGTGGCGGCGGCGGTGGCATTGTCATCGCGAAAGTAGATGATGCCGCGATTCCATCGGTGCTGTTTGTGCTTGGTACACCGGGTAGCGCAGGTGAAGTCGTGCTATTCGTATTTTCTGTTTGCGGCTGTAACGCTGACATCAAGTCGCGTAAAAAATCTGAAAAGGCTTTAACTGTTTTGGGTGGTGCAGCCGTTGTGGCCGGTGAACTCGGTGCTGCCGTTGAAGAACTATCAACCGCATTCGTGCTGCTACCCGTTGCAGTCGCAGCCAGTGACTGCAAAATCATTTCTAGGAAACCTGATTTCTGCACACCATTGGTAGCACCAGCTCCCGCTGTGCTCGTGGAATCATCACCTTGATCATGATGATGATGGCGTGGCTTTATCGATTGCGAACTGTTCGCAGAATTCGCTGCATTGATATAAGGGTTATTGCTACCCAATCCATTAATAGCCATGAGATTTCTTCCTAAAGAAGTGAGATATCTCGAATAACGCATAGACCATGCCAATAGCAGGTGTTTTATCGTTGGTAGGTCGAATTTTTCCGCTTAAGAGATTGGTTTCACCATCTCAGTGCAAAACTACGGATTAAAAAAGTAATAGGGACTATTTTTTGACTACGTGTGTGTCTGTGATCGAATTCATGCGGAATTCTTTTGCCTGCTGGTGGAAAATTATCGCCGCTTACATGGCATAATTTTGCCGATAGCAATCGAGCTACTGCTTAGCGATTTGATGATAAATTAGCGCGGTAGGGATGGAATAAGTTATTGCATCATTAAATAAAAATCACACAAAGGAGACAAGATGGCTATCTATGAAATGCGTACCTATCAGGCAATCGTCGGCAAGATGGGCGAGATTGTGGAGTTATATAAAACGTTGGGTTATCCCGCGATTGAGCGCCATCCCAAGAAATTGGTGGGCTACTTCATTGGCGACATCGGTGCTTTGCATCAGCTCATTCATATTTGGAAATTTGAGGATGATGCAGACCGTCGTGCGTTTTGGGCTGCCTTGTTCGCTGATGAACAGTTTATGGCTTTTGCACAAAAGGTGAGACCTTTAGTCGCGTCGCAAGAAAACAAATTAATGATGGCGGCGCCTTGGGGGCCGACTGTCTAAGTTGAAAATGAATTAGACAGTCGGAATAAGGTAGGTTGATATGGGAGATGAAGTTCTTCGATTACATCAAAAATACGCCTTTACCTGAGTTTTGCTGATCAAAAATTTTGTACGCCTCTTCACCCTGATCGAGTCTCCAGCGGTGGGTGAAGAGTCCATCGACATTAATTTTTCGATCAGCGACAAAATCATTGCAGGCTTTTTGACCCACGGTAGAAAAAGTCCACGAACCAATCACGGTCACTTGTCGACGTAACATGTCGCGACTGACATCAATCGTTACCTGACCACCTTCACCAACAAAGCAAGCCTTACCCCAGCTGCGTACGCATTGCACGGATTGCAGACGTGCTTCAGGTGATGAGGATGAATCGATCGATGCATGCGCACCTAAGCCTTGAGTTAACTGGCGTATCGCAGCGACGGCATCAGTCTTAGTTGGATTGATAATTTCATCGGCGCCGAATTCTTTAGCGCGCGCTAAGCGTTCATCGCTGATATCCAGCGCAATCACACGCATACCCATGGCAGCAGCGAGTTGGGTAGCGGATAAGCCGACCGGGCCTTGACCAAAGACCGCGATGGTTTGATCGCCGCTGGCTTCGAGTCTATGCAATGCACCCCATGCAGTGCCGGTGCCGCAGGCAATCGCTGCTCCGGTTTCAAACGAGAGTTCTTCGCGTAACTCAACGATAGTATTCGCCGGACATTTCATATACGTAGAATGACCACCATGACCGGTGATGCCGTAAATTTCAGCGACGCCTTCCACGCACATTTGCTGCCAACCTGTAGAGCAATGTGGGCATGCACCGCACCCGCGATAGTGATGCACCATCGCGCGTTGACCCACATAGGCTTGTTTAGGATTGACGTTCGAACCAACCGCTACCACGACGCCACAGGGTTCATGGCCGGCAATGACGTGCATAGCTTCGGTATAGCCGAGATTTTTTAATCCTTCGCCGAATGGTGCGCGATACACTTTTAAATCGCTACCGCACATGCCGGAGGCTTTCATCTCGAGTACGACTTCATTCGGTCCCGGTGTAGGATCGGGAAACTCTTGCATAGATAATTTTCTATCGCCTGCGAATACGATGCCTTTCATACGATCTCCTATTTTTATTGTTTAGCGCATGATGAACGGATTGCCGGGCGCACCTTCGGCATACGATATCCACGTACTCTTAGTTTCAAGATATTGGTTGATGGATTCAATACCGCTTTCACGGCCTATGCCTGAATGCTTCATGCCGCCGAACGGCATCATGTAACTTACAGCGCGATACGTATTCACCCATACCGTACCGGCGCGTAATGCTTTCGACATGCGCACAGCGCGACCAATGTTTTCTGTCCAGACGCCCGCAGCCAAACCATACACTGAGTCATTGCCTAGTCTGATCGCTTCTTCTTCATCGTCAAATCCAATGATGGACAACACTGGTCCAAACACTTCTTCGCGTGCGATGCGCATTTGCGGAGTCACATCAACGAAGATAGTTGGTTCAACGAATTGTCCACCGGGTAGATCAGGTGCGGCTGTGCCACCGAGTATGCAACGTGCCCCTTCTTTTTTTGCGATGTCTATGTAATCGAGAATTTTTTGATACTGCGCTGGGGTAGTGACGGGACCGATATTCGTATCGGCCTCCATGGGATTACCTTTACGAGCTGTCGCACCGAGTTCGGCGACTTTTTTGGTGAATGCTTCTTTGATCGAGTTTTGTACTAACAGGCGTGAGCCAGCTATACAGGTTTGACCAGTCGCTGCAAAAATTCCTGAGACAACGCCAGCTGCCGCTTTATCTAAGTTGCAGTCATCAAAAACGATGTTGGGTGATTTACCGCCTAATTCGAGGGTGACGCGCTTCATGGTCTTAGCCGCTTGAGCATAGATACGCGCACCGGTGGCATCGGATCCGGTAAAGGTAATCTTTGCGACATCCGGATGATCAACTAATGCAGAACCTGCATCGGGGCCGTAACCCGCCACCACATTAAACACACCATCAGGAAAGCCGGCTTCTTTAGTGAGCGCCGCATATTCCAGCGTGGAAGCGGATGTGAATTCAGATGGCTTGATCACTACAGCACAACCCGCAGCAATCGCGGGCGCGCATTTCCACGCGATGAAAAGTAGTGGTGAATTCCATGCGGTGAGTGCACCCACCACACCAACCGGCTCGTGACGAGTAAAGGCAAAGATATCGGGTTTATCAATAGGCATAACAGCGCCTTCGACTTTGTCAGCTAAGCCACCGTAGTAACGCCACCATTCAGGGTGGTAGTTCATCTGGCCACGCATTTCGGCGATTAACTTGCCGTTGTCTTGCACCTCGATTTCAGCCAATCGCTCCGCATGCTTGGTGACTAAATCAGCTAAGCGCAGCATCATCTTGCCGCGTTCCGTTGCAGTCATTTTTGAAAACGGGCCTTCAGTCATAGCGCGCTTGGCAGCAGCCACGGCACGATCAACATCCTTGGCGCATCCCTGAGGAATTTTTGCCCAAGCTTTACCTGTATAGGGATTAATCGTATCCATCCATTGTTTGCCTATAGGCTCTACATACTGGCCGTCGATGAAGTGGTTATAGGTTTTCATGAGAAATCTCCGGGGTGTTTTTTTATAATCCGAGGTGTAATTAAATTGCTATGTTTTTATTAATAGGTATCTTGCGTAATCATAGCTGCTGCTTTGGAAGCAATCATGATAACCGGCGCGTTGGTATTGCCCGACGGGATAATGGGCATGATAGAGGCATCGGCAATACGTAAGCCGACGATACCTTTGACGCGCAAACGATCGTCAACCACTGACATTGCATCGTGGCCCATCTTGCAGGTTCCCACAGGGTGATACATGGATTGCACTTGTTGGCGTAGATAGTCGGTCATTTCATCGTCGGACTGACAGAGCGGCCCAGGCATGACTTCAGCTTTTAAATGTTCGTTGAATGGCGCTGTCTGAAATAATTTTCGCATCAGGCGCACTCCGCTGATGAGCGGTGCAATATCACGTGCATCGCTTAAAAGATTTAACTTAATCAGCGGTGCATCGTTAGGCTTTGCAGAATTTAATTCAATGGTACCGCGGGAAAATGGCTGCAGTAAGCCACAGGATGCCGTGACAGCCGGTGTTTTTTCAGCGGTATACATACCGTTTTTACTCAGCATGCTGAATGGTCGCATTTGTATCTGCAAATCGATGTGAGATCCATGAATACCAGATCGCGTAAACAAACCGACTTGCGCCGCGGCGGAATTCAATAAGCCACGTCGAGTAAATAAGTAACGCACTACATGCGGCAGCATGCGCAAAGGATTGGCGATGGTGCTGTTGATCGAAAACTCATCATCGACATTCACCAAACAATGGGCATACGGATGATCTTGTAAGTTGTGGCCAACACCGGGTAAGGCATGTTTAAGTCGTATACCTAGTCGCTGTAGTTGGTCAGACTCACCAATGCCAGACAACATAAGTAATTGTGGTGAATTGATAGCGCCGGCAGAAAGTATGACTTCATGTGCACCCACTTCATGTACTACGCCATTGATAGTGAATCGCACGCCCTTGACATGTTTATTTTCGAGCAGAATTTTTTCCGTCAAGGCACCGGTTTGGACGGTGAGATTACTGCGGTGTCGAATCGGTTTTAAAAAAGCGTCGGATGTCGATGAGCGTACGCCATCACGAATCATCAACTCTAAATATCCGACACCTTCTTGGGTAGCACCATTGAAATCCTGAGTCTTTGGAATGGTGTTATTGATAGACGCCTGAATAAATGCTTCCGAAGCTGTGTGCGGTTCCGTCACCGGTGATACGTGCAGCTCACCCTGTGCACCATGAAACTCAGAGTCACCTAAATAATGCGCTTCTGTTTGTTTGAAATGCGGCAGTACATCTTTCCATGCCCAACCTGTATTACCGTCAGCATGCCAGCGATTGTAGTCGTGGGGAGTGCCGCGCATATACACATGACCATTGATACAGCTACTACCGCCGAGAATTTTCCCCCGTGGTGAAATTAAACGACGATCATTTAAGGCGGGCTCGGGTTGAGTCACATAGCCCCAACTAATACGCGGATTGGCAATGACACGTGGAACACCTGCAGGGATACGCGTCCATAATGAGTGATTTTCAGGACCCGCTTCCAGCAGTAATACGCGGCACGAAGATTTTGCCGACAGTCGGTTAGCCAGCACACAACCAGCAGAACCAGCGCCAATAATCACGATGTCGTAATGACGGGTCATGAAAGCACGTTCAAAAAACAACGAGTGGATCGCCTAGCATTTTTTCAGGCGCTAAAAAAATAGCTGCATGATCGAGTGCTAGACCTCCATGTAAAAAATAAACGGCGATCACGAGGATCGCCTGTAACGAACCGGGTGGGGGCCCGGCTCTCCCCACTGCATTGGCAAATTTAGGGTTTGTCGCCCTGCGCTTAATATTATTATTTCCAGCTAGCGCATTTGCTCTCTTCTTTTGTCGTAAAAGCTTGGTCACCAGGGATACGTTCAATCAGCTTAAAGTAATCCCACGTTTGTTTTGATTCTGAAGGTGTTTTTACTTGAACTAAATGCATGTCATGCACCATGCGACCATCGGGACGGATATATCCGCCTTGGGCAAACATGTCATTGATCTTGGTGCTCTTTAAGTGCGCCAGGATTTTTTCCGGATTGTCTGTACCCGTTGCTTTAACAGCATTCAGATAAGTCGTAATGGCCGAGTAGTCGCCTGCATGACCGCTATTAGGCATTTTTTTGACGCGATCAAAATAGCGTTTCGCCCAGGCGCGAGTAGCATCGCTGGTGTCCCAGTACCATGAGTCAGTCAAGAGCATCCCCTGGGTCTGTTGCAGACCCAGGGCGTGCACATCGCTCAGGTACATCAGCAGGGCAGCGATCTTCATATTTTTCTTGAGGCCGAATTCATTCGCTGATTTGATGGCATTCACCAAATCATCTCCCGCATTAGCTAAACCCAGAATCTGTGCTTTAGATGCCTGAGCTTGCAAAATGAAAGAAGAGAAATCAGATGCACTGACCGGATGTTTGGATGAGCCAAGCACACTGCCGCCGCTGGCTTTAACAACGCGTGTCGTGTCGCTTTCGAGCGAGGTACCGAAGGCATAGTCAGCAGTAATGAAGTACCAAGTCTTACCACCTTGACGTGATACCGCACCACCGGTACCTTTGGCCAGAGCTACGGTGTCGTATGAGTAGTGAATCGTGTAGGGGTTGCATTCTTCATTCGTCAGGCGCGACGTACCTGCACC
>CANGJE010000109.1 GCA_947454305.1 Oxalobacteraceae bacterium | reverse complement strand
GGGCACGAGGCTTCGTTTTGCTGAAATGGCGCAATCAATTCGCGCAGTTTTACTGCATCAGCCTGACCGTTCATAGACAAGCGCAGGGCTTTAACGAAATTTGCACGGGCTGTCGCAATATCCATCACGCGATCCGCGGTAATACGCAGCCCTCCGGAAAAACGATCCTCTGCCACCTTGCCTTGCACTGCTAAAAATTCATCTTCGCGAAACAACGAGCGATTCGCTTCATAAATTTCGCTATACACCGTGACGTCGACTTGGGCTGTGTTGTCATCAAGCGTAACAATCAGCATGCGACCACGCTGGGTCATCTGCGTACGTACAGCAGAAATAATACCCGCCATAAGTTTGGGCTCACGTGAGGGCTTCAGATCAACTAAGCGCGTACGCGCAAATTTTGCTGCCTCTTCAACATACGCATTAAACAAGTGCCCGGATAAATAAAACCCAAGTGCGGTTTTTTCTTCGGTGAGTTTTTGTTTTTCGCTCCACTCTGGAACGTTCACATACTCAGGGCTATCATCAAACTGACTATCCGCTATATCAAACAAACTGACTTGATGTACTGAAGCTTCGGCTTGCTCTGCACTTTCCATAGCCAAACCAACGGATGCGAGTAAGACACCACGATTAACACCCAAGCAATCAAACGCACCGGCTTTAATCAACGATTCAATCGTACGGCGATTGATTTGACGTTTATCTACTCGACGAACAAAATCAAATAAATCGGTGAAAGGTTTTTCTTTACGAGCAGCGACAACGGCTTCAATCGCATTCTGGCCCGATCCTTTGATGGCACCCAGACCATAACGAATACGATCTGCTTTCTTACCAACCTCAGCTACTGGTGTGAAGCGGTACTCAGATTGATTGATGTCAGGTGGTAGTAGCGTCAAACCACAAATAACAGTCGCATCTTCAGCGAGAATTTTTATCTTGTCTGTGTCATCCATAGCCAGCGACAAGTTGGCTGCCATGAAAGCGGCAGGATGATGGGTCTTTAGGTAAGCGGTGTAATACGAGAGCAATGCATAGGCAGCAGCATGCGATTTATTAAAACCATAGCCTGCGAATTTTTCCATCAGGTCGAAGATTTCGTCGGCCTTCAGCTCAGTTAAACCATTGGTGGCTGCACCGTCGCGGAAGATCTGACGATGCTGCGCCATTTCCTCGGGCTTCTTTTTACCCATAGCGCGGCGCAACAAGTCAGCGCCACCTAATGAATAACCACCGATCACCTGCGCCATCTGCATGACCTGCTCTTGATAGACCATGATGCCGTAGGTCTCAGAGAGGATGGCTTCTGTTCGAGGATCAGGATAATCGAACCGCTCGCCGTGTTTACGTCGGCAAAAATCCGGTATCAAATCCATAGGGCCAGGACGATACAAAGCAACGAGCGCAATGATGTCTTCAAATCGATCAGGTCGCGCATCTTTAAGCATGCCTTGCATACCGCGACTTTCAAGCTGAAACACGGCGACTGTTTTTGCTTGTGTCAGCAGCTGATAAGTAGGGCGATCGTTCAGTGCTAAGGACTCTAAACTAAAGTTTGCTAACGATGCATCCATGGCACGAATGTTTTGTACAGTGCGGTCAAGGATAGTGAGCGTGGTTAAACCTAGAAAGTCGAATTTAACTAAACCAATCGCTTCAACGTCGTCCTTGTCGAGTTGCGATATCACTCCACCATCCACGCCTTGAGTGTAGAGCGGACAAAAATCGGTGAGCTTGCCAGGCGCAATCAACACACCTCCGGCATGCATGCCGACATTTCGCGCTATACCTTCAACTTGTTGAGCGAGCTCCAGCAACTGCCGTACTTCTTCTTCTTTTTCTTGGCGCTCTTTTAAGAGTGGTTCTTCTTTCAGCGCATCGGCAATCGTTACCAGTTTGCCGGGCTTGAAAGGAATTAATTTAGAGATGCCATCACAAAAGTTATAGCCAAAATCCAGTACCCTACCCACATCCCTAACGGCACCTTTAGCTGCCATGGTGCCGAAGGTCGCGATCTGAGAAACAGCGTCTTTACCGTAACGCTCTTTCACGTATTGAATGACGCGATCACGCCCCTCCTGGCAAAAATCGATATCGAAGTCCGGCATCGATACGCGCTCAGGATTCAAAAAACGCTCAAACAGTAAGTTATATTTCAGTGGATCGAGATCGGTAATACCCAACGAATACGCTACCAACGAACCTGCACCTGATCCACGGCCTGGACCAACCGGTACGCCATGATTTTTTGCCCACTGAATGAAATCAGCAACAATCAAAAAGTAACCTGGAAACCCCATCTTAATGATGGTGTCTGTTTCAAATATTAATCGCGACTCGTAACGTTCGCGTTCGCCTTGACGCTGACTTTCATCTGGATACAACTGTAACAAACGCGTTTCCAAACCTGCTTTGGCCTGTGCCACCAAATAGTCAGCAATCGTCATGCCATTCGGTGTTGGGAAATCAGGTAACTGTGCTTTACCTAAAGTCAGCGATAAGTTGCAACGCTGCGCGATCGCTACACTGTTAGCGAGTGCCGCAGGAATATCGGCGAACAGTTCTGCCATTTCTGCCTGCGTCTTGAAATACTGCTCTGCAGTGAAACGCTTAGGGCGACGCGTGTTGGCGAGAATTTCACCTTCAGAAATACACGTGCGTGCTTCATGCGCTGTAAATTCTTCGGGCTTAATAAATTGCACAGGATGCGTGGCTACTACCGGCAGACTAAACTTAGCTGCCAGATGCGTTAAGCGACGCAACAGATTTTCTAAACGAGGGTTACCGCTGCGCTGAATTTCAAAATAAAAATTTCCTGGGAAAATACTTTCCCAGCGTTGCGCGCAGCGCTCAGCTAATTCAGCATTGCCATTTTCCAGCGCGACACCAATGTCACCTAAGTGAAATCCTGACAGCGCGATCAAGCCGTCTTTTTGCTCGAGCGCTTGTAGCCAGTCAATACGAATCTCTGCGCGGCCACGGTATTGATTAGTCAGCCAGGCGCGTGACAGCAAGTCGCACAGTTGCAAGTAACCGTTGTGATTTTTAACCAACAAGAGCAATCGAAACGGCTTTTCGCGCTCGTCATCATTGGTAATCCAAACATCGCAGCCAATAATTGGCTTGATACCTTTGGAACGTGCTTCGGTATAGAACTTCACCATGCCAAATAAATTGGCAAGATCCGTGACGGCAATCGCTGCTTGCTGATCGGCTGCAGCGGCCTGGACCAAATCGTCGATGCGTACCAATCCATCCGCGATGGAAAATTCGGAATGCAAACGGAGGTGAATAAAATGCGGTGCGCTCATAGCCGTATTTTACCCTTTGGGAGGGTGGCTACGATCGCTTAAATGAGTGTGAAATTTGCTATGTGTGGCGCTTATAATATTGTTTGTCCTTGAATTCACAGGGTTTTTCATATGCAGTCAGCTACCCCTATCGTTAATATCGCCGCTTATAAATTTATTACGTTCGACGACACCGAAGCGCAACGCCCACGCTTTCAGGCCATCTGCGCGGAATTGGAGCTAAAAGGCACCATTCTGCTGTCGCCCGAAGGTATTAATCTGTTTTTGGCGGGTGCCCGCGACGGTATCGATCAGTTTCTTAGCTGGCTGCGCAGCGACCCGCGCTTTACAGATATCGAAGTCAAAGAAAGCTTCTCGGAAAAGCAACCTTTTAACCGCATGCTAGTGCGATTGAAACGCGAAATCATCACCATGAAGCACCCCTTGATCAAGCCAGAACTAGGTCGCGCGCCCGCAGTCAGCGCCGCCGATCTCAAGCGCTGGCTAGATAATGGCAAGGACGATACTGGCCGACCGGTAGTGATGGTCGATACGCGTAATGCGTTTGAAGTCGATGTGGGTACGTTCGAACACACCATTGACTATCGCATCACTAAATTCAGCGAATTCCCTGAGGTGATAGAAAAACACAAGGATGAGCTGAACGATAAAACGATCGTGACTTTTTGCACTGGCGGCATACGCTGTGAAAAAGCCGCGATTCACATGAAAAATATCGGCTACCAAAGTGTGTATCAACTGGAGGGTGGCATCCTGCGCTACTTTGAAGACGTGGGTGGTGCGCACTACCAAGGTGATTGCTTTGTGTTTGATCACCGTACCGCACTCAATCCTAATCTGGAAGAAACAGAAACACGTCAATGTTTTGCGTGTCGCGCGGTGGTAACTCCTCGCGAACAGCTATCTCCATTGTATGTTGAGGGCGTGTCATGCCCTCATTGCGCTAGCGTTGCACAGGCCGCCTAAATACTCATTGGAATTAACGCGGTGACATTCTCAACTCGCCGCATCGCTCATCTCGATATGGATGCGTTCTACGCGTCCGTCGAATTATTACGCTACCCTGAACTCAAAGGTCAGCCGGTTGTAATCGGCGGTCGAACCGCCCATCATCCGGCAATCGGTGCAGATGGCACGCGCATTTATTCTAAATTGCGTGATTACGTCGGCCGCGGTGTGGTGACGACATCCACCTATGAAGCACGAGCATTGGGTGTTTTTTCAGCAATGGGGATGATGAAAGCCGCCAAGCTCGCACCCGAAGCTATTTTGCTTCCCGCGGATTTCGATGCGTATCGACATTACTCTCGTTTATTCAAACAAGCCGTTACAGATATCGCGCCGACCATCGAAGATCGTGGGATTGATGAAATTTATATTGATCTTACTGAGCATGCTGAACCAACCGTTGAATTAGCCAAAAAAATTAAACATGCGGTATCAACTGCCACCGGATTAAGCTGCTCTATCGGTATTGCGCCGAATAAGTTACTAGCAAAAATTTGCTCTGAACTCGATAAGCCCGATGGCATCACCGTGCTGGACATGGCTGATCTGGAAACACGCATCTGGCCTATGTCCGTTAGAAAAATTAATGGCATAGGTCCCAAGGCGAGTGAAAAATTAGCCTCGCTGGGAATTCAATTGATCGGTGAATTAGCTAAGGCAGAACAATCATTATTGATAGAGCATTTCGGGCGTAACTATGGTCCATGGTTGCATCAAGCAGCTCACGGCATTGATGAACGGCCCGTAGTCACTAGCTCCGAACCCAAATCCATCAGCCGCGAAACTACTTTCGAACGCGATCTGCACGCCAAACTAGATCGATCTGCCCTATCCGAAGTTTTTACTCATTTGTGCACACGTGTCGCCGCTGATTTAAAACGCAAAGCCTATGTAGGTAAAACAGTAGGTATCAAACTTCGCTACGAAGATTTTCGTACATTGACGCGTGATATCACTCTGGCCTCCCCCACGGACGACGCAAACGAAATACGACGCGCTGCAGGTGAATGCTTAAAGCGTGTGGCCTTAGATAAGCGATTACGGTTACTAGGTGTACGCGTAGGATCGCTCTCTAAACCAATGGTTAATGATGATGATGAATCTGCTCCACAAGCTGAATTAATTTTGACCTGATTCACGCTATTTTAAAAAAGGTCTGTCTTGTATTACATCGGTCGGTTTGCCCCCTCTCCTACAGGGCCACTGCATGCAGGATCCTTAGTCGCTGCATTAGCGAGCTATCTGGATGCGCGCGCACATCAGGGGCGTTGGCTAATTCGTATTGAAGATATCGATGAAACGCGCACTATCGCTGGAGCTGCCGACGACATCATTCACACCCTATCTGCTTTAGGTATGGAAACCGATGAACCTATCATCTGGCAAAGCCAACGGCAATCTCGTTATGAAGCCGCGTTTCTTGAATTGGGAAATAAAGTTTATCCCTGTGCGTGCAGTCGTAAAGAAATTGCCGATTCTCGTGTCAGCCTCTCCAACGATGGGGCAGCGATCTATCCGGGCACGTGTCGCACTGGATTAGCTGAAGGACGAAGCGCACGCGCATGGCGACTACGCGTTCCAAATGCTGGCGATGCTTTGGATGAGATCGAATTTAATGATCGCTGGCAAGGGCCTGTGTGCGAATCATTATCTGCGTCAGTCGGTGATTTTGTGTTGCGTCGCGCTGATGGATTCTGGGCATATCAACTAGCAGTTGTCGTTGACGATGCTGATCAAGAAATTACTCACATTGTGCGAGGCGCTGATTTATTAGAATCGACTGCACGACAAATTTACTTACAACGACTACTGAATAAAAAAACTCCGCATTATCTTCATGTACCCGTCATCACCAATGATCGCGGAGAAAAATTATCTAAGCAAACGGGAGCACAAGCGCTGGATAGCTCACAGCCAGTGAGTGCGTTGTTAGCAGCCACCAAAGCACTCGAACTGGGTATCAAAGCGGAGGCTATCAACTCTGTGCAGACTTTTTTTGAAGCGGCCGTACCAGCCTGGGCGCGGCGCTTTGGAAAATAACTTAAGTTTTATTACCGCCACCACCCAGTAACGCAGCGCGGCGTACAGGTGGAGCAGTCTTACTACTTTTTGAAAGCACAGGTTCAGTTTGAGCTTGCGCTGGTTCCGAAGGTTCGTAAGGTTTGAGAAACCAAGGATCTATTTTCTCTCTGCGAGGAGCCGGCGCTGATGCTGGCCTGGATCGATCAGATGCCGCGCGATCGCCACGATCAGAAGGTCGTCGTTCGCTGCGCTCTGGACGCTCGCTACGCTCTGAATGGTTTTTATCGTCCGAATGCCGCGCGCCGCGACCTTCAAAACCCACCAGCTCAACCGGTGTTAATTTTTGTCGTATCAGCTTCTCTATATCTGCCAACAAACGAACATCTTTATCAGAACACAAAGACCACGCATCACCCGATGCGCCAGCGCGACCAGTGCGGCCAATCCTGTGGACATAGTCTTCGGCGCTATACGGTAAATCGTAGTTGATCACACAAGGCAACTCAGCAATATCTAAACCACGAGC
>CANGJE010000108.1 GCA_947454305.1 Oxalobacteraceae bacterium | reverse complement strand
GGTGACCAGTTACGAGCGACCTTTTTCAGCGCAAGATCACGATGCGATCACTACCAACATGATTGTGCTGGGCAAAGTATCGGGTGGCCGCGTGGATTATGCGTACAGCGAAGATCAACAACGTAGTGCGATCTTGCGTGTTAAACGAAATTCCAATTGAAAGAGTTATTGATGGAGTGATTGAAAGAGTCATGCGTTTGATGCATGAGTGGCATTCTCATAAAACGCAGGGGTTTATTTAATTGAATCGAGGAGAATAATACGGTCGTGCTTTTCTGGGGTATATTAACGGTCTGCCGCTATCATAGGGTTTTATAACCTATTAAAAATAATCACCGGAGAGACAAGCATGACCGCCACGTACCGAGAGCAAGGCGATATCGCCGTCATCACGCTAAATAACCCACCCGTCAATGGGCTTGGGCATGCGACCCGTACCGGTATCGTGGAAGGCATCGCCAAGGCAGCTGAAAACACCGCCATTAAGGCTGTTGTAATCATAGGCGAAGGCAGGGGATTTTCAGGCGGCGCCGATATTCGCGAATTCAATACGCCTAAAGCCATGCAAGAACCTTCACTAATGACGGTAATTAGCATTGTCGAAGCGAGTGATAAACCCGTTATCGCCGCCATACATGGTGTAGCTATGGGTGGCGGTCTGGAATTAGCGTTGGGTTGTCATTACCGCGTTGCCGTAGCTGGTGCACAAATCGCTCTGCCTGAGGTGAACATCGGTATTTTGCCGGGAGCAGGTGGCACGCAACGACTGCCGCGCATCTTGGGTCTGGAGCCCGCTTTAAACATGATCGTTTCAGGCAAAACGGTGATGTCCGACAAATTAGCCAGCACAAAATTATTTGATCAAATGATCACGGGTGATTTGCTCGAAGGTGCATTAGCGTTTGCTAAAAAAGTTTCAGATGCACGCCCGCTGCCGAAGATTCGCGATATAAAAATTAACTATCCCAATGCCGATGGATATCTTCAGTTCGCTCGGAATACCGTGCGTGTTGTAGCCGGCCCCTTTCCAGCGCCGCTGAAATGTGTTGATGCCGTCGCAGCGTCCGTCAAAATGAAATTTGATGATGGACTCAATCTCGAGCGCAATCTATTCCTTGAGTTGGTTCAAACTACAGAATCGAAAGCCTTACGGCATGCGTTTTTTGGTGAGCGTACTGCGTCAAAGGTTCCTGATGTTCCCTCCGATACGCCGCTTAGAACGATTAAATCAGCAGCAGTGGTTGGTGCCGGCACCATGGGCGGTGGTATCGCCATGAATTTTGCCAATGCTGGCATCCCCGTCAAACTGCTTGAAATGAAGCAGGAAGCCTTAGATAAAGGCTTAGCGATAATACGTAAAAATTACGAAAACACGATGAAGAAAGGTCGTTTGACGCAAGAGCAGTTTGATAAACGCGTGGCCTTGATTACCGGCACATTAGTGTATGAAGATTTAGCTCAAGCAGATATTGTGGTTGAAGCCGTGTTCGAAGACATGGGCGTAAAGGAAACCGTATTCAAGAAATTGGATGAGGTAATGAAGCAAGGTGCCATTCTCGCCTCAAATACGTCGACTTTAGATGTCGACAAAATTGCTGCCTTCACTAAGCGTCCACAGGACGTGATTGGTACGCACTTCTTTAGCCCCGCCAATGTCATGAAATTGCTTGAAATCGTGCGCGGTGCTAAGACCGGCAAAGATGTACTCGCGACCACGCTGGCATTATCCAAGACCATTAAAAAGACGGGTGTCGTTTCCGGTGTGTGTGATGGATTCATTGGCAATCGTATGGTTGAGCAATACATACGACAAGCAGGTTTTCTGCTGGAAGAAGGTTGTCTGCCCGAGCAGGTCGATAAGGCCGTAGAAAAATTTGGCTTTGCCATGGGCCCGTTCCGCATGAGTGATTTGGCGGGTAACGATATTGGCTGGTACATACGTAAGCGCCGCTACGTAGAAAAGCCAGAGGTTACGTATTCAAAAGTTGCGGATCTGTTGTGTGAAAAAGGGCGCTTTGGTCAAAAAACTTCAACGGGTTGGTATGACTACAAAGCGGGCGATCGTAAAGCCTACGCCTCGACTGAAGTCAACACTATGATCATCGATCATTCCAAAGCCATTGGAATTGAGCGCCGCAAAGTCAGCGATAAAGAAATCGTCGAACGTCTGGTGTATGCACTGGTGAATGAAGGTGCATTGATATTGGAAGAGGGCATTGCAATGCGTGCCTCGGATATCGATATGGTCTACCTGACCGGTTATGGCTTCCCATTATTCCGTGGTGGCCCCATGTTCTATGCTGACACTGTTGGTCTTTCTAACGTAGTAATGGCCATTCATTCGTATGCCAAAGGTAGCCATCCTGAAGCATGGACTCCCGCGCCTTTGCTGACTAAATTAGCGCAAGAAGGTAAGACATTTAGCTAATTCCCTCCGGTATTTCAAAAACTTCAGGCTCGCGAGCGCGATTAATTAATCGCCGTTCGCATGCCTGACACGTCACCCGCACTTTTTCAACAGAGTCGTCGTCATGAGTCGTTGTTTTTCAACAAATTTTCTGTGTTGCGAATTGGCAGCGAAAATTGAGAAAAAACTATGTGGCTCTACTAAAAATTAATAACGTATGACCAAGAAGTTCGCATGCTTTCAAAAATTCTTTTAGCAAAGATGCTGAATAAAACCATTCCCAAATAACATGCTTTAAATTAGCAATAAGCATTTCTTCATTGCCTACAATTCATTTCCCTTTAAATTCTCGAGAGGAATGAAGATGAAAATGAATAGTGTAGTAAAACTTTGTGCTTTAACCGCTGCAATCTGTGCAGCTAATGCGAGCTATGCAGCGGGTGCCCAAACAGCAACTGTAACGATTCATGCCACAGTTGCTCCTACGTGCAGTATTTCGGCAACCTCGCTGGAATTCAATAACTACGATCCAACCAGCACTACAGATAAAACAGGTACTGGCACCGTAACTCTGACCTGCGTGAAAGGTAGCCAACCAACCATTTCCCTCACATCAGGTTTGAATCCAAATGGTGCTCAACGCAGGATGATCAATGCTGTAACCAGTGATTTCCTTAATTATGATTTATTCAAACCCACTGCAGCAAATCCTGCAATAGATTTGCCGAATACTGCTTGTGCAGGTACGGAGAATCAGCCTTGGGGTTTGGACGTTCCATCGCGCTTGCATCCACCCATAGCGCCTACAGCAGATCCATTAACCTACAATATCTGCGGCGTCATTCCTAAAGGTCAGTTGACTGTAGGTACTGGTGATTACAACGATACGGTAACAGCAGAAATCAACTTCTGATCTGATGAACCACCACTCAGTCAGTTCTCAAGCATCCCCTCATGCTGGCTGGGTGGTTAATTTATTACTCGCTTTTTGCCTATTAACGCTTATCTTTAAAGCGGCGATAGCAGGTACTTTCAACGTTAGTCCAGTAAAAATCAATCTTTCCAAAAATTCTTCTACTGCCATTATTACGGTAAGTAATGCGGGTAATTCCGACACCACCATTCAACTTCAGACTATGCGGTGGATACAAGATGGAGAAGGGGATAAGCTACAACCCAGCAGAGAAATTGTCGCAACGCCGCAGATTTTTTCTATCAAAGCCGGTGCGACTCAGTTGATACGCGTCGGCATGGTGACCAAACCTGATCCGGTAAACGAAATCGCCTATCGATTGGTTCTGGATGAAATACCGTCACCTCCAGAGCCTGGCTTCAAAGGCTTGCAAGTCGCTTTAAAAATCAGCCTTCCAATATTTGTTCAGCCGCTATCTAAATCATCACCAGAATTAGATTTTTCTTGGGTGCAGACGCTAGATAAAAAAATTCGAGTTTCGATAGTCAATCATGGTTCAGCTCATGTCCAGATTCTCCGTACGAAAATTTCAGATGAGTCTGACGAAAAATCGATCTTTTTCACTCAAGAAAAATCACTGTACATCTTGCCTGGGCAGAGTCGTTACCTTGATTTCACGCCAACTGATAAAGAAATCACACCAGTAAAAAACTTTTTGATTAAAACAGAGACTTCCACCGGGGATAAAATGTTCCATGCGAAGTACCGCAATCCATGACACCTTATCGAAAGGCAGCTTAAGCTGGATTTATTTAATAATTTTCATTATTAAATTAACGTACTACTCTGCAGCATTCGCGCAGCCACAAGGCAAGCAAATGCCTGAACGTGATACGCGTCTTTGGAAATCTTTCCTCGTCGATCTTAAAATTAACCAGCAAGACGTAGGCTCCGCTTTTGTATGGCAGCACGAAGATGGAAAAGACTGGCTATTACCGGTTGATGTACTACAGCGCTCCAGAGTGCGCATTCCATCAACGGCACCTCGTGTTGTCCAAGAACGTATCGAGTATGTCGCAACAGCTTCGCTGGGTAAAGTCAACACCCATTTTTCAGAAGAAAATCAAAGCTTAAGTATTGATTTTGAAACTAACGCCTTTGAGGCTTCGTCAATAAAAGTACCCATACACAGCTTGGCAGGTATCCCATCAATGGCTGCGGGTACGGTCATCAACTACGATCTTTCGTTCACGTCAGGAATAGGCCGCTCGACTGAATTTTTTTCTACCGAACTCAGCACGGGTATAGGAGCGGGCGTATTTGTCGCAAGTCAGGCGTACTTGCATGATGGACAGAACGATCGCTTCATTCGTTTAGATACCAATTACACACTCGATCGACCAGAAAAATTAGCAACCTTGCGGCTAGGCGATGCTATTTCTCGACCAGCCACGACCTTGGGGCGGCCGGTACGCTTTGCAGGAATTCAGTACGGTTCGAATTTTCGGGTTCAACCTGGACTGATTACTGCACCGCTCGCGAGTCTAAGCGGCCAGGCTGCCGTTCCATCGATGGTTGATCTGTACATTAATAATGTGTTGCAGTCTTCTCAGGCTGTTCCTCCCGGCCCTTTTTCTATCACTACGCCTCCCATGATTGCGGGCGATGGTGAAATCGTCATGAAAGTTCGAGATATCTCAGGCCGTGAAGAATTAATTAGCGGGCGTTTTTATTCCACACCTTATCTGCTCGCTCCTGGCTTATCAGAATTTTCATTCGAGGCGGGAACGCTAAGAAATAACTACGGCTTACCAGAAGACCGTTACAACTCACTATTTAGCTCAGCAAGCTACAGGCGCGGCATAACAGAAAAATTCACAGCTGAATTTGGTGCACAGGGTTCATCAGATGGCCCTAAAAATATACTGACAAGCGGCATTCGCCTAGTGCCTAGCATTGGGCTCTTCAATCTTGCTGTTGGGCTGTCTAACAGCGAATCTGGAATGGGAAGCCAATTTGCCGCTGGCTTTGAGCGCCGATCAGGGCCTATGTCGGTGTCGTTACGAACTGAACACGCTAATGACAAGTTTCAACAAACCGGTGTCGACGACAACTTAGTCATGCGTAGGCTCGATAACGCTTTTTGGAATTATCGATTCGATGATTTAGGTAACCTCGGACTCTCGTATACCCATTATCAACGTGCAACTACGCCAGCTACTCAGGTTTTCGGCATTAGTTTTAGTACCTTGCGTTCGTGGTGGGGAAGTGCAGTTATTAGCGCTTACCAAACGGAAGGACCAGAAAAAAGCTATTCCATTGGACTTTTTTGGGTCATACCAACAAGCAGAGATATCAGCTCCAGTCTTTTACATTCGGCTACTCAGGGTGCTTCACCGGTGACAGTGCTACAAGCACAAAAAAGTCCTCCGTATGGAGAAGGTATTGGTTGGCGCTTGCAAACAGCAATCAATGCCGCTCAGCAGGCATCGGTAGTCCAGCAATCACGAACCGGTGTGATGTATGCCGATGTCGCTAACTACCAAGATGCGACCAGTGGCAGGGTGGGGCTATCCGGCTCCTTGGTTAACATAGATGAGCAATGGTTTTTGGGACGACGAATTTCCAGTAGTTATGGCGTGGTGAAATTACCTGAACTAAGTAATGTACGGATATATGTTGATAACCAGCTTGCTGCTCAGACTGATGAGCGTGGCTATGCCTTGTTACCCAATCTTCATCCGTACATTAAAAATCATGTCTCGGTTGAGCAGCTCGATTTACCGTTAGACACAAAAATCGACTCCTTACTAACTCGCCCTGTGCCCATGTGGCGCCGAGGCGTAATCGTAAAATTTCCAATTCGAAAAATATCAGCGGCCACGTTGCGCATAGTCGATGAACAAGGGCTACCCATACCCGTAGGTGCTAGCGTGCAGCTAGACGGAAATTTAGAATCATTTGTAGTTGGTAGAGATGGGCTTGCCTATATAGAAGACTTACAAGAAAAAAATGAGATGGTGGTTTCTTGGCCTGAAAATAAATGTCGGGTGAAGGTGCCGTATTCGGCGGATGAAGGTTTAGTCCCTTATTTGGGTGAATTCGAATGTAAAAGGGAAAATAAATGACGACTAAAATTTATTTTTTTCAACAGGATAAAAAATATTATTCAAAAACACACCATCTAAATAAAGGGAGAATTTTCCTAAAGCTGGTATTTTTTTTAATCTTAGTACTTATCTTATTTCCAACGATATCACGAGCACAAGCATGCTCAACTATAGGCAGCACTCAACTCGTATTCGGCCAATATGACCCAATAGCAGATGATCCACTCGACATCACCACGACGCTAGAGTTCAACTGTCCTCCTGCTTTTCATGGAAGAGTAATCATCGCCGCAATTCGGTTTGTTGGTTTTAGCAATGGCTCAACTCAAAGTATTAGCAATACATCGGGTGCTGGTCAGTTAGCAGTTGGCATCTTTTCTGACCCACTGCGACGTCAGCCAATTGATGTAAATACAATTATTCCTATAGTCGACTTTAATTCACAAAACCAAACCTTTCGAATTACTCTTTACGGCCGCATAGCTCAAAAACAAAAAACCGCTGATGTAGGTAATTATTTTGG
>CANGJE010000107.1 GCA_947454305.1 Oxalobacteraceae bacterium | reverse complement strand
AAGCCAGGAACTTGGGGCGCAAACATCGTGTCCCAACCCGCTTTGCCTGAGGCAGACATCGTCGCCAGAGTGCGACCATGAAAGCTGTGGTTAAACGTGATGATTTCGTAGCGATGCTGATTGCTTTTATTGGGGTTGAGTTTGCCCCATTTGCGCGCCAACTTAATCGCACCTTCATTCGCTTCAGCACCACTGTTAGCAAAGAATACGCGATCAAAACAAGAGTGCGATGTCAGCATCGCAGCCAATTTGAGTGAAGGCTCGTTGTAAAAAGCAGGTGAAGGGTTAATGATTTTTTTTGCTTGTTCAGTCAATGCCGTTTGTATGCACTGAGGTGAATGACCTAAGCAATTCACCGCCCAGCCTTGCAGCCAATCGAGGTAGCGCTTCCCTTTATGATCAGTCATCCACATTCCATCGCCTTCGGTAAATACTAAGGGCGGACGATTGGTGATGTAGAGCAGCGTCTCGGTTGGGTACTGATCAAACGTAGCGTGCAAGTGTTCAGGCTTATTCATGATTTAAGAATTAACGAGATCGGCTTCAGAAGTAAAAGAATCAGCAAAAAATTCTTCATTTGGTAATTTGCATTCGGCGACAAAGTCACGCTGTGCTGCTTCAACCATCAGCGGTGCACCGCACGCATAGACCTGATAATCAGACAGATTTTGCAGGTCTTGCATGACCGCTTTGTGAACAAAGCCAGTACGACCTGTCCAGTTATCTTCTGGCAGCGCATCCGATATCACCGGTATGTAGCGGAAGTTAGGCAGAGTTTTTGCCCATTCTTCGCATAGCGCATTCGTATATAGATCGGCAGGTCGACGACCACCCCAGTACAAGGTAACGGGACGCGTTGATTGTTGATGTGCCCAGTGATCAATCATCGCTTTAATCGGTGCAAAGCCCGTACCTGAAGCCAGCATGATGATGGGTTTTTCTGAATCTTCGCGCAAGAAGAATGTACCCAGTGGGCCTTCGAAGCGCAGGATGTCTTTTTCTTTTAGCGTGCCAAATACCTGATCGGTAAAAAGCCCGCCGGGCATATGACGTATGTGCAAAGCGAGCAATTCATCTGAATGAGGTGCGGTGGCCATGCTGTAGGCGCGGCGCTTGCCATCTTTGAGCAGAAACTCAATGTACTGGCCGGCTTTAAATTGCATACGCTCAGTCGCGGGCAGCTGTAATGAAAGAATCATGACGTCGTCGGTAAGACGCTCAAGTTTGGCAACGCGTGAGGGCAGTTTTTTAATCGGGAAATCACCGACACCTAACACTTCACGTGCTTCAATCACCACATCCGATTGCGGCATGGCGCAGCAGAATAAAGTTTGACCCGCTTCGCGTTCGGCAGCGGATAGGGCGCGTTCTTGATGAGTACCAAGTTCAGCTTGGCCCGATATGAGTTTGCCTTTGCAGCTGCCGCAGGCGCCATTTTTGCAGCCATAGGGCAGGCCAACACCGGCCCGAATGGCCGCAGCTAAAATAGATTCACCGGCGTCACAACTAAATTGGCGGCCACTGGGGTTAACAAGTACCTGGAACGTCATACAATCTCACGAATGAAAAATAAACAGTTAAATGGCTTGGGTAGACCACGCTTACTCATCGTTGGGTGCGGCGATGTCGGAATGCGCTTGATACCTTTGCTGCGATCACGTTTTCGCGTGTTTGCTTTGACCAGTCAGTCAGAGCGGTTATCTGAATTACGCTCAGCGGGCGTTATTCCCATACTCGGCAATCTCGATAATCCTCAAAGCTTGTATCGGCTAAAAGGCTTGGCTGACATCGTCGTGCATTTGGCGCCACCGCCGATGCAGGGCTCGCTAGATCAACGCACTCGCAATCTGGTCGCCATTTTACCCCGACATGGCAGGCTTGTTTATGTCAGCACTACGGGCGTTTATGGCGATTGCAAGGGCGCTTTTTTTGACGAGACTCGGACGGTCGCGCCGGTCAATGCGCGTGCCGAGCGGCGGGTGGATGCTGAACGGGTTTTGCGCCGCTGGGCGCGCCATCACGAGGGCAAATTATCCATACTGCGCGTGCCCGGTATTTATGCCGCCGATCGATTGCCGCTAGAGCGTTTACGCCAAGGCACACCTGCACTACTAGATTCTGACGATGTCTACACCAACCATATACACGCCGACGATCTGGCGCAGATCATTGCCTTAGCTTTGTTTCGCGCACAGCCACTGCGCGTTTATCACACGGTGGATGATTCTGCATTGAAGATGGGCGACTACTTTGATCAGGTTGCCACCGCATTTAAATTACCACGACCACCACGCGTGCCACGCGCAGAATTATCGAAACAAGTTTCGCCTATGCTGCTGTCGTTTATGTCAGAGTCGCGGCGTTTATCTAACCAGCGTATGAAAACCGAATTAGGTGTTCGTTTACGCTGGCCAGCCGTTAGCGATTTATTGGCGAGCCTTCAGTCACCGCAGACTTGATGCCGTCCACCCATGAACGTGCGGGTAATTTGGTGATGTCGTTGATGACAGCAGCGCGCGCATAGAGATCCGCGAAATTCACCTTAGGCGCATTTTTAAAGGCGATAACGACGACGTTACCTTGATGGACCTCGGGCAGACAAATGACGGCATCAAATGCTTCGCATATCGCTGGTACATTGCGCTGATAACTTGGATGATCACCAAATAAATTAATCGTTGCGATCCCGCCGCGTGACAGACAGGCCGCACAGCTACGATAAAACTCAAGCGATTCTAAGACCGGCCCGCGAGCTGTGGCGTCATATAAATCAATTTGTAAAACATCGACTTTGCGATGATTAGCGCGGTCATCCACAAAATCCATCGCATCACCTTGGATGATAGAGAGCAGCTCATCTTCTTGCGGTAGTTTGAACATCGAGTGGCAAACATCAATCACCGATGGATTGAGTTCTACCGCAGTGATGGAAGATTCGGGATGCCAGCGTCTACAAAATTTAGTCAATGCCGCTGCGCCTAAGCCAAGTTGCACAATACGTTTGGGTTGATCCACGAATAGCATCCACGCCATCATTTGCTGCGCATATTCCAGCTCTAACCAGTCAGGCTTGCGGATGCGCATGGCGCCTTGTATCCATTCCGTGCCGAAGTGAAGATAGCGCACCCCTTCTTGCTCAGATAAAGTCACTGGCGCATATTTGGGTGTTCGGCGACGGGGTGGGGTAGAACTAGGCGGATGGCGGGGCATGGGATTTCTGCTTCAGCAGCGAGTTAGCGCGAAAGAACGCTAGTTTACTTGGACTCGGCCCATCTCGGGCTTGGTTATGGGTCGCTGCTAGAGACCAGACAGGCTCGCGCTACAATCTGCGCACAACTAAAAAATGGAGACTCTCATCATGACTCATCCTGTCATTCTAATAACCGGTGGCAGCCGTGGCATTGGTGCGGCGACTGCGATACTCGCTGCCAAACGCGGTTACGACGTGGCGTTCACTTATCAGAGCAATGCGACAGCAGCGAATGAGGTCGCGGAAAAAATTCGAGCAACCGGCCGTAAAGCCTTGATGCTACAAGCGGATGTAGCGGTTGAAGCCGATGTGTTGGGCGTATTTAAACAAGTGGATGCGCAGCTGGGACGACTTGATGCCTTAGTTAACAATGCCGGCATATTAGAAAAAATTATGCGCTTAGAGCAAATGGATGCCGCGCGTTGGCAGCGAGTACTCGGTGTGAATGTTATCGGTAGTTTTTTATGTGCCAAAGAAGCGGTGCTACGTATGTCGACTCGACATGGTGGTAAAGGCGGCGGCATTGTCAACGTATCGTCAGTTGCAGCGCGTATCGGATCACCGAATGAATTTGTTGATTATGCTGCCGCTAAAGGTGCAGTGGATTCCATGACTATGGGTTTAGCTAAAGAAGTCGCGACAGAAAATATTCGTGTGAATGCCGTTCGTCCGGGATTAATTTATACCGAGATTCACGCCAGCGCCGGTGAGCCGGGTCGTGTAGATCGTGCCAAAGAAGGTGTGCCTATGAAGCGGGGCGGAACCGCTGATGAAATCGCTGAAACTATTCTGTGGTTGCTATCTGATCAGTCGTCGTATGTGACAGGCACGACCATCGATGTAGCAGGTGGTCGCTAATTTTTTTGCAGACATAAAAAACGAGCACAACGATGAACCATCGCAGTGCGCGTTTTTATATGGCTAAATTATTTGCCTGTCATGCCCAGCAACATGTCATTCAGTTTTTTGACAAATCCTGCAGGGTCACTCAGTTGTCCACCTTCAGCTAGCAAGGCTTGGTCAAACAGCAGGCTGCTCCAATCATCGAATTTAGCATCTTCGTATTTCAGGCGCTGCACAAGCGGATGATGTGGATTGATTTCTAACGTGGGTTTGGTGTCAGGGGCTGTTTGACCGGCGGCCTTGAGCATTCTAAGTAAATTACCCGATAGCTCGTTTTCACCGGCAACCAAACAAGCAGGGGAATCTGTTAGGCGGAAAGTCACGCGTACATCTTTTGCTTTTTCAGAGAGCGCCACTTTCATTTTATCGACTAATTCTTTAAAGTCGGTTTCAGTTTCTTCTTTCTGTTTTTTCTCATTCTCGTCTTCTAGTTGGCCCAGATCCAGATCGCCTTTAGCAACGGATACCAGCGCTTTGCCATCGAACTCGTTTAAGAAAGACAGCATCCATTCATCCACGCGCTCGGTGAGCAGAAGAACTTCCACGCCTTTTTTACGGAAGATTTCTAGATGTGGACTATTCTTGGCGGCCATCCAGGTGTCAGCCGTGACGTAATAAATTTTGTCTTGGCCTTCTTTCATGCGCGATGCGTAATCAGCGAATGATACGTTTTGTACATCCGTATCATTTTGCGTGCTGGCAAAGCGCAGTAGCTTAGCAATACGTTCTTTGTTAGTTGAATCCTCGCCTATGCCTTCTTTTAATACGGGGCCGAATTCTTTCCAAAAATTAGCGTACTTATCTTTTTTCTCTTGCTCGTCTGCGTTTGCTAGTTCTTCCAGCATGCCGAGTACACGTTTAGTGGATCCCTCGCGGATGACTTTAACGTCGCGCGACTCTTGCAGGATTTCACGCGATACATTCAGAGGCAGATCATTCGAATCAATCACACCTTTTACAAAGCGCAGATAGACCGGCATCAGCTGCTCGGCATCGTCCATGATGAAGACGCGTTTTACATACAGCTTGATACCGCCACGTTTTTCACGGTCCCACATATCAAACGGTGCGTGAGCAGGAATGTAAAGCAGCTGTGTGTATTCACTGCGACCTTCGACACGATTATGAGTCCAACTTAAAGGCTCTTGAAAATCATGCGATACGTGTTTATAAAATTCGGTGTACTCATCTTCTGTGATGTCGGATTTGCTGCGGGCCCAGAGCGCACTGGCTTTGTTGACGGTTTCTAGTTCGTCCTTAACGATCATTTCTTTTTTCTCTTCGTCCCATTCTTCTTTGTGCATTTTGATGGGCAAAGAAATATGGTCAGAGTATTTGCGAATGATAGAACGCAGCTGCCAGGCCGACAGGAAATCATCTTCGCCTTCACGAAGATGAAGAGTGATGCGAGTGCCGCGTTGTGGTTTGTTGATGGTTTCTACGCTGAACTCACCTTCGCCAGCTGATTCCCATTTGACGCCTTGTTCTGCTGGCAAACCAGCGCGACGTGATTCCACGGTGATTTTGTTAGCAACAATAAATCCAGAGTAGAAACCCACGCCAAACTGACCAATCATGGCGGCGTCTTTTTGTTGGTCGCCGGAGAGTCGGGAGAAAAATTCTTTGGTGCCGGATTTGGCGATGGTGCCTAAATGTTCAACGGCTTCTGCTTGCGACAAGCCTATGCCGTTGTCGCTAATGCTGATGGTACGAGCGGCTTTGTCAAATTCAATTTGAATGGCTAGTTCGCTGTCACCTTCAAACAGTGCCGCGTTGTTAATCGCTTCAAAGCGCAACTTGTCGGATGCATCGGAGGCGTTCGAGACTAGCTCGCGCAGAAAAATTTCTTTATTTGAGTACAGCGAATGAATCATCAGCTGCAGCAGCTGTTTTACCTCGGCTTGAAAGCCCATCACTTGTTTGTCGGAAGCGCCCATGGTGTCCTCTGTTAACAAAATTAGTTGGAAATTTGCGTAATTGCCAACTATCTTGGGGTGACTTGGCTAATTTCAAGAGGGGGCGAGGTAAAATCAGCGCCTATTTTTCTATTGGGGCTTGCCATGTCGATTGATCAAAAACTCGCTGCGCTAAAGATAACTCTGCCAGCCGTGGCCACTCCGGCCGCCGCTTATGTCATGTACGTCCGCACCGGTAATACCCTCTACGTATCCGGTCATATTGCAAAAAAAGACGGTAAGCCATGGGTCGGCCAGTTTGGTCGCAACATGACCACGGAGGAGGGTAAGCAGGCCGCACGCTCCATCGCGATTGACTTGATGGCGACGCTGAAAGATGCGTGTGGTGGTGATTTATCCAAGGTTAAGCGCATCGTCAAGCTGGTGAGCTTGGTCAATTCGTCACCGGATTTTACTGAGCATCATTTAGTCACTAACGGCGCATCTGAATTACTTGCAGAAGTATTTGGTGATGCAGGTCGCCACGCGCGCTCAGCATTTGGTGTGGCGCAGATTCCTTTAGGGGCTTGCGTAGAAATTGAGATGGTCGCTGAGCTAAGCTGATTTTAACTAGACAGCGTAACTGTCATTCTGGATGTCGCTGCAAAAGTAGCGACTCGCAATGAGCCTTAACGAAATCGCTGCGTAAACCGTCCAGCTATCGGCGGCACGTCCTGCTGTTCTAGCGAGAGGATAGTCGCTACCTGTTTATCCGCAGCTTTTTCAATTTTTTTGTAGATCGCCTGCGATAAAGCATACGCATGTTGTCCCGGCCAATCGGTACCGAGTAGTTCATTCGGAAGGTTGGGATCGGTGAGTAGTGAGCGTCGATAGTCATGTATCAAGAGCGTGCGCAACACAAAAGCTTGTTCCGGTGGTATCCCTTTT
>CANGJE010000106.1 GCA_947454305.1 Oxalobacteraceae bacterium | reverse complement strand
CCGATCGACACGGTGTCGAGAATACGAATACGGCGCTGGCCCATACCGAGCAAACTGCCGTTTTGCATCTTCTTGAGCGCATACAGCACCACTCCCAGAAGGGCTAGGACGACAGCAAAGCTGACGATGAAGGATAACCAATCAGTGGCGTGCATGATGTCTCTGTTTTAGATGTTGCGCATGCGTTCAGATGCAGGAACGACACGTGTTAGACGAATGCCGTAACGGTCATTGACGAGTACGACTTCACCTTGGGCGACAACGGTATCGTTGACTAATAGATCAAGCGGTTCGCCGGCGATACGTTCGAGTTCCACGACGCTGCCTTGCGTTAAACGCAGCAGATCACGAATTTTCATTTTGGTGCGACCGACTTCCACCTTGATAGCGACCGAAATGTTTTGCAACACGTCGGGATTAATGTGGTGATTCGCGGCGTCTTCAACAACCGCGTTGTCTTCGGCCTGATCCTGGTCCTGGTCTTCGGTAGTTTCACTCATGATGGATCCTGATGTGGTCGGTTAAATTAAATAGTTTCTGGGTCAAGAGATTTTTCAATGCGGATCGCCACATTGGGTCCTGCCATACCTACCTGGCATTCAAAGGCGGGTAGGTCGCCTATATAAATAGTGGCGAGTTCAGGCTTTTTGAAAAACAATAGATCGCCTTCTTTAAGTGATTCAATACGCTGATAATCATCAACGACTTGGCCTAACAATACCTGCAACTCAACCATCGAATCACCCACTGCTTTGGTGAGGTCATTGCGCCATTTCATATCGGAATCGGCGCTGCCATCAGCTTGAACGCGATTGCGCAGCATTTCGCGGAAAGGCTTCAATGCTGCATAAGGATATACGAGGTCTACAAAACCTTTATTGCCACCCACGCTTTCAGTTTCAAAGCGAGAGGCGATAACTAAATCATTTTCGTCGGCGATTTGCGCGAATTGGGGATTGATTTCGGAACTGACGTGTTCAAACTCAACCACCATCAATGGTGCCCACGCTTCTTTTAATGCGCGGAAAAATACTTCCAAAATAATCGAGATGACGCGCGATTCTGTCGCGGTAAACATCCGTGTTGGGGGCAGTGCATTAGCAGGGCCGTCACCTGGCTTGTCTGAAGCACGACGATTTTGCTTGGCTGGCATACCGCTGCCAGTGCCACCAAAAAAATTATCCAGCGAAGAGAACACCAGCGTGGGTTCTATCATGACCAACGAAAAACCACGCAGCGGATTAATACGTATGGTGTTGACAGCCAGTGGCGGGCGCATATCTTTTAGATAGTCGCCAAAACGTACAATTTGAGCACGCGTAGGATTGATACGCGGACTGGTGCGTAATACGTCCATCAAACCCATGCGGAATAAGCGTACAAAGCGTTCATTGATCATCTCGAGTGATGATGTGTTAACGCCCAGCGTACTGTCTTCACTAGCTAGATCATGTTTCTTAACACGCGTAGTCAGATTAAAGCCGGTATCAATCGCAATGGTACCGTCATCGATACCCTCAGAGAGGGCAGCGAGTTCTTCTGCTGACAGCAAGTTGCCTGAAGTTGCCATGACTTTATCGTTCCAGTCGGGTTATTTTTTGTGGTTCAGCGTTACTGAACCACGAATTCCGTAAACATCACTTCTTCGATACCGCCAAAGCCTTCGTATTTTTCGAGTAGTGAGTTGATCACTAAACGTAAATCTTCAGCTAAAGCCTTACGAAAATCGGGTCGGAGCAAATCGGCTTCGGTTTTTTGACGCATAACGTCAAGGATACCGGCACGCAATGCTAACTCGTGAGTTTTCAGGTTTTTAATCACGCGATCATCATAGTGCGTCATGATGGTCAATGTGACTTGCATAACTTTACGTGAGCTAGCGACATTCGATAGCAAAGGTTTTTCGAACGCATAGTAATTGAACTTCCAGCGTTCAGCTTCACCCTCTGGGCTAGCGAGTTCTTTACCTTCTGGTTCAGCCACTGGCTTGCCGTGACTATCGACGGCAGGCTTGCCATGACTATCAGCTGCGGGAGCAGCATGAGCATCAGCAGCAGGGGCACCATGACCATCACCGGCCGGTGCATGTCCATCGCCATGACCTTCAAGTTTGTCGAGTTGAGCATCAACGGCCTCTTTCGGTTTCTTATTAAAGAAACCGGTAGCGAGCAGTGTGCCGCCTACCGACAAACCGATCAGTAGCAAGACAGCTACGACGATCAGAATGATCTTGACCAGCGGACCTTTTTTCTTCGGTTCGCCTTCGACTACTTCTTCTGCTGGTGCTGCTGGAGCTTCGTCAGCCATTACATCCCCCTTCGAGGTTTATTAGGATCAGACCAGGATATCTAAGCCGTTGTTGTCGGCCGCAGATTTCTTGGCTGTCAAACTAGCGCTGGGTTGACCGGTAACTACCGGTGAACTCTTCGACACCCCACTAATTGCGGTAGGCGCTTTTTGGCGCCCAGGTGTCGAATTTCCGCCATTTTGACCATCTTGTCTTACGTTAACATTCACTTGAGCAACTTCCATGCCTGACTGTGCCAGGGTTTCTTTCAAGCGGGGTAGGCCATCGACGATTAGGTCACGTGTCATGGCCTCACTGGCATTAAAGCTGGCTTCTAAGTTGCCTTGCTTCATATCGAGTTTGATTTCGATATTGCCAAGATCTTGAGGTTTGAGCGTTAGCTCCACATTCCAGTCGCCCCTAGCAATCTGGGCAGCCAGTCGCTGGCCAAGTGCTTCGCCCAGACGCTGGGATAGTTTTTGATATTGATCTGCACGCAGGTCAATATCAGATTGGGAAGCGTTAGTCTGGCCGGTACCTGATCCCATGCCGCTGTCAGAGTTGGCATTGTCGTTGGCCGAACTATGCTGACGGTGTTCCCACATCATGCGCAAATCCTCACCGGTCAGCTCGGTTCCCAAGCTGAGGGTATCTGTGACCACCGAAGTATCCTCGATGGCGCTTACGGAGGAGGGTTCTATCTTAGCGGCTATCGATTTGAATGATTCGCCGGTCAGGGCCGCGATTTTTTCTGCGCGCTGGCTGATTTGTTTGGTTTGGACTCGTTTAGCAAATTGAGCAGCTTCGCCCGCGCCCAATATCAGTGTTGCGGCTAGGTCCTGAGGCGGTGCTTCTTTCTTTTGCTGTTGAGCTGCTGCTGTGCTCAGTTCGATGCTCGTCTGATGAGCTGATTTTTCGGCCACCTCTGATAAAGCTAAGGTATCTTTTTTGGTCTCTACGGCGTTCAGTTTGCCTGCCTGGTTGACCGACCAGCGTAAGCTGCCATCGACGCCCAGGTCGAGCACACTCATGCCATCGGCATTAGTTGTTGGTTCCAGTGGAGCGGGCACGACGGTTGCTGTCGATAAGGCGTTGTCCGTTGTCGCGGCCTGAAGTGCTGAGGCCTGCTGTCCGAGTGCCGTTGGATCATTTAACGAAGACAGCGATGTGGGATCAACCGCATTGGGTGCCGCGTGCTGAAAAATAAGGGCCAGAGACGAGTCATCCATCCCTTGCGAGCGAGCGAAAGCAAACAAGCTTTCGTCGTTCATGCTTGCTGTGGTGCTGGTAATGATGTGGACCGCAGGTCCAAGTATTTCGGATGCCAGTCCCTCTGCCGGGGGTGATGCCTTGCCAGTCTGGGAGGCAAGATCTTGCCCCTGTAGGTCCATTTGCATGGAAGAGAACATGTCCCCAAACTCGCCACCATCGCCAGTGGGACCACCGGAAAGCGCTGATTTGGCGGGTTTTTTCGCTTGGTGTGCTGCGTTAACGGCCGGATTCGATACTGAGTTCATCGTTAATTGCTTCCTGAGTTGCCTTCTAGTGGCAGTTCATTAAGCAAAAATCGTGTCAGGTCAGACTATCCTTTTAAACGGCGGTTTTTGGAAGATAAATCGATAAGCCAAAGCTGTCTAGCGTGGCTTCAAAAAGAGGGTATGTAATTATCAAAATAAAAAGCCTGCACTGGTTTTCACCAGAGCAGGCCTTCGTCTTATGGCTAGGCAGTTTAAGCCAAGTGGCTTAGTTCAGTGCTGTTGAACGGCTAGTAGCAGGTACCAGGGTAGGCACTTGCAGCCATGCGCTGCGGATCTCGTTCATCAGGTTATGGACTTCAAGCAAAGCGTCCAAGTCATTGTTGGCATTGACATGGAACAGGCGACGAGTCACATAGCTATACAAGTCATTCAGGTTGCGCGCTATGTCGCCACCTTTTTCAAAATCGAGTGCGCCTTGCAGACCGACCACGATGCGGCCAGCACGCGAAAGACTTTTGGATTTTTCTACGATGGAGCCGCGTTCCATGTGGCCGCGTGCCGTTGCGAGACTCTCAATCAGACCGTCGAACAGCATCTGGATAAGCTGCACGTTGTCTGCGCCCGATACGCCGGTTGTTACTTTCACATCACCGTAACTGGCGAGGGCTCGTTCTCTCATATTCATGGTCTGTCGCTCCTGAGTAATTCATTGCGTCAGACCTATAATCGGCGGGTTGCCGAAAGACTTGAGGATCGATTTTTGTCTACTTATAAAACCTTTTTAAATCAAGCAGTTGGGACGGCTTCTGGTTTGGCAGTCGGTGTTTCGGCGGCCAGTCTTTCAGCGGCCATGGCTTCGGCAGCGGCTTGTAATTCGTCGAGCTCGCTACTGCCCTGAGTACTATTTTCTGTATCGGTAGCAGCGATGTCGCCTTGAGTCAGCTCGGCATCAGTTCCTTCGGGAGCGGGTAGTGCGGCGACCGTTTCAGTATTGTTATCACCTTCGCCTTCAGCTACCACCTCATCGGTGGGTTCTTCGTCGGTTTCAAATGTTTCTGGCTCTTCTGGCGGGAACTCTTCTTCTTCCTTGAATGGCATCAGAAGCTTAGACAAGGGATGAGGAGGTAGTCCTGTGGCGGAGAAAATTTCGTCACCAATTTCGTCGAGCTTCTCACGCAAGACGTCATGCTCTTCATCGGGCTCGGTAATTAAGCTGTAGCCAACCTTGTAAATACCGACTGCGAATTCATGCGGTATCCAGGATTCGATATCACCACGTAGGGTGGGTACAACGCGCTCGCAGCGCACGGGCATAGAAAACCCTTCGCGGCCATCGTGTTGACCTTCTTCAAACAGAATCTCTAAATGTTTTTGCAGTACCACCTCATAGCGTGGCTTCAGAGGAATGATGTCTTTGGCAGTGATGCCACGTAGGGGCACACCTAGCATCGCATCCCATAACTCTCTGCCCGACAAGCCGCCGAAGGTATCCGCGGGATTGAAGCGGGGTTTTTGGGCACTTTTACCTGTCTGTATGTCATCCACTTTTTCAAGGGTGAAGAACATCACCAGCAGGGCGCCGACGATTCCAATCAGAATCAATAGCAGCAGTATGGTGTTGATCTGTTGCGCCATAATTAACCTCTAATTAGCGGGTCCGCGGCTCGGACTTCAGCTGAGTGCGAAGTTTTTTCACATTGGCTGATAGGATTTGCGACACCCTGGATTCGGACACGCCCAGTACTTCGCCAATTTCGCGAAGGTTAAGTTCTTCTACGTAGTAGAGCGAGATCACGAGCTTGTCACGTTCGGGCAGCTGGTCAATCGCATCGGTCAGCGCTTCCATCATTTGCGCTTCTTCAACGATCGCGTCCGGCTGACGCGAACTTTGATCTGGCACGTTCATGACTTCATCAGTCACCACTTCCATCGAGTAGGTCTCGAATTGGCGTGCGTTACCACGATCTTTTTCAAAACTATCGAGCTCCACGCCCATGTACTCGGCTAACTCAGCTTGCGTTGGTGCGCGTCCGAGCTCCGATGCCAATGCTTGATTCGCGGTGCTGTGCGATTTATTAAACGCCACAGCAGAGCGGGGCAGGAAAGACAATCGGCGAACTTCATCAATCATCGCGCCGCGCACTCGACTGTGTGCGTAGCTCTCAAACGCTACACCTTTGGTCGGATCAAACGCGCGTGCAGCTTCGATGAGTCCAATCATGCCGACTTGAACCAACTCGTCGACTTCCATAAAAGGAGGGATGCGCGCTTTCAGATGCACGGCGATACGCTTAACCATCCCCAAATTTTCAAGGATGAGCGCCTCGTCGGGGCTCCTGCCGGCTTTTCCAGTCTGTTCGTATAGTCGGATTGATGGTGGCATGGCTTAAGCCCCTTGGTTCTGCCGCACCAGACGTTCCATGAAGAACTGTAGTCCTCCAGAGGCGTGACTGATACTGGGCAGGTGGGTGATGGCATCAGCCAGACGGCGGTAATCTCGCGCACCAGCACTGCCGGGTGCGAACTCCATCACTGACTGATATTTTTTGAGGGCGGCGAGAATCATCTCGTCGGACTCAATGGATGTTAAATATTGTAGGGTCTTACCCAGAAAACGATCACACACTTCATTCACGCGGCGATACAGCTGAGAACCAGCGGCCTGACTCTCCACCATATTCGGTATGAGATAAATTTCATCCAGTTCGAGATCGCGCGTCATGACTTTAATAATGCCGTAGGCATCCGCAATCGACGAAGGTTCATCTTTAACTACGATAAAGCGACGTTGGCAGGCTTCCATAAACGCCAATACCGAAGGCGCGATACCTGCAGCAGCATCTAGAATTAAGTAATCAATATCGTCATCGAGTTCTGAAAAAGCTTGCACGATGCCAGCCGTAATTGCCGGGCTGATCGCTGCCATTTCATGCACACCGGATGCGCCAGGCACAAGTAATACGCCTTGACGAGAGGTGACAATGATTTCTTTCAATGTCTTTTCACCGGCGATCACATGCGAGAGGTTGTATTGCGTCTGACAGCCCAGCGCAATTTGCGCATTCGCCAGACCCAAATCACCATCAAGCAGCATGACTTTTTTATTCATCATGGTGAGTGCAACAGCCAAATTAGTTGATAGCGTCGTTTTACCAACGCCACCTTTACCACTGGCGATGCCAATCACTTCGGTGTTGCGTTTTACGGTTTTAGCTTGCATGAGTGGCAGTCTCTATACGGTTGACCAAAGCATGAGTGGCAGTGACCACGGTCATTTCGTCTTTATCTAATACTTCGTCGGCTACCAGCGT
>CANGJE010000105.1 GCA_947454305.1 Oxalobacteraceae bacterium | reverse complement strand
GAAGTGTTGTTAGCGTGCCGACCCGAGGGCAAGCCCTACGCGGGTTATTGGGAATTCCCTGGCGGTAAAGTCGAATCAGGCGAAACGATATTCAATGCATTGAAACGCGAATTTACCGAAGAAATTGCGGTCGATATTCAATCGGCCGAGCCATGGTGTGGTGTTGAGCATGTTTACCCCCATGCGCATGTGCGACTACATTTTTATATTAGTCGTGACTGGCGTGGCGAGCCGCGTGCACTAGAAGGGCAGCAACTCGCATGGCAAGGCGCTGTGGCTCTTACGCCCTTACTGCCAGCCACCATACCGCTGATTGAATGGTTGGATCAACTTCGCTTTACTGATCGGGCTTAGGGCTCCCAGCGGATCTTGATATTTTGTGTGGCAGCTGTCCCTGATGTTTGCGTTAGCTCAGCAGGGATTACGACTTTGCCCGACGGGGTTTCAATTTGATTTTTCACTAAATTGTAGGCCTGAGTCAACGTGGTTGAAGTCTGATGCCCCGATTGTAAATAACTCTGAAGTAGGTTCTTATCTCTAATGGTGTTGCCTACTAAATTTAATTTTTTCCCTGCGATGAATTCAGTGGCTAATTTTTCGCCTTTATGAACGCCTTGCATTTTGTCCGATATGTGTTGTGATTTGTCGCGTTCGCCTTCTCGTTGAAAAAGTACGAGTGACTTTTCACCCGCCTCATTTTTTTCTATCTTTCCATACCAAACACCATCAGGCTGTAAGTTGCCGCGAAATACTAGGTTATTTACATTCATGAGAGAACTCTCCGATCATCGTTAGTTTCGAGATCAGTGAGTTTGAAAAAAGCGATGAATGTTCCGTTCCGGAAGGACTAGAAAGAGCTAGCTGAGATACTAGGTCGATGTGGCGAAAAAGCTCTCGCCAATATCAGTGGATGTTATCGGGGTCTAGATCAAGATCATCTGTGGGCGCAGCGCCGGGAATGATATATTTTTCTTCTGCCCAAGCACCGAGATCAATTTGCTTGCAGCGTTCGGAACAAAACGGGCGCCAGCGATTGGATTCTTTCCATTCAACCTTGGCCGCACAGGTCGGGCAATCAACGACAGTAACCATTTCGATGGGTCAGAAATTGCAGAGCGTTAGCTCGAAGGGAACATCGCCTTCGTAGGCCTTAGGCTTCATGTCGCCGCCCTGGCTGGTGAAACGTATCCAGAGTACGTATTTATTTGCCGAAATTTCAGGAATGGCACGCAGACTTTGATCAATGCTAACGCGTAGCAGTTGATAGGTGCGGCCTTGAAGCATTTGCTGAAAGCTACCGGCGACTGCCACGATATTGGTGGCACGGCCTGATTCGCGCAGTAAGCGCAAAATAATATTGATGGCGGCGAACAGTGGTTCAAGCGGTGCGAACCATTGATTGATATCTGCACGACGTTGTTCCGTGGATTGCTGCTGCCACGCGTGGTAGGAGGGTAAATCGAATTCGCAAGCGCCGCCGGGGATGATGGTACGGCCACGTATGCTCATTAACCATTCGTTTTCCCGGATGTGTTGCCCGGTTTTGCCTTGGATAGCGATTAAGGCGGCGCTGGTTCTTTCTATGTCCGACAGAATTTCGTTGAGCCGACTACTTTCAACGTTGGGATTGGATTTGAAGCCCATCAGCGTCTGCTTCTGGCGTTCTAATTCTTGCAACAAATCTGACTTAAGGTCTGCTCGACCCGCGACTTCAAGCATTTCGTAGATAGTCGCAAGCGCCACGTGGTGTTGCAGTGGATTGTCTTGCACGACAAAGAACTTGAACTTGACGTACAAGTCCTCAAGACGCAACAGCGTGCGAATACGCTCATTGAATGGGTATTCGTAGACGATCAAGGCAGCGTTCCTCGCGGGCATATGTGAATAGCGTGATTCTGACCGAAGCGCACCGAAAATACAAACATCCAGCTACTTATTGTTACGATTTTTGTGAATGTGGCTGTGATTGTTTTTCGTCAGCCAGTCCCAGATAGCGCTGATGAAGCTGTTCAACCTCAGCACGCAGCGCTTCCAGTGACGTTTCGTTGACTACGACATCATCCGCCGCAGCCAGTCGTTGAGTACGACTCACCTGAGTGGCCATGATGGCCTGTACTTGTGTGACCGGTAGATTATTGCGGCGCGTTACCCGCTCAATTTGCAGTTGTTCGCTGCAGTCGACCACCAAAATACGATCGACGCGGTCCTTCCATCGGCCAGATTCGACCAGTAAAGGCACCATAAAAATCAAATAGAGGCCACTGGCTTGGTTAGCTTCGGCCAGCGTTTTTTGTGCAATCAGAGGGTGCAGCACTGACTCCAGTTGCCGTCGTGCGGTTTGATCTGAAAACACCAGTTCACGCATTGCGGCACGATCTAAGGCACCATCGGTTGTTAAATATTTACTACCAAAAAGCGACTCGATGGAGGGCATCGCATCCCCACCGGCTGCAGTGAGTGAGTGCGAAATGGCATCGGTATCAATGATGCTGGCGCCCAGCTCGCCTAATAATGTCGCTACGGCGGATTTGCCGCTGCCAATACCGCCGGTCAGTCCTACAGAAAATTTTTTAAATTTTTCAGTCATCGTGACGCTATTGTGACGGCAGTTTTCAGAACGGTGCAAGCCAACTATTGACAATCGGTTGGCCTACCAACAGAGTGATTAAGCCAGCCGTAGCCAAAAACGGCCCAAAGGGGATGGGTTTGTCCCGCTGATGACGCTTGAGTGCAATCATCAACAAGCCAAATGTCGCCCCAACCACCGAGGACAACAGCACAATCAGGGGCAGCATCGTCCAGCCCATCCAAGCACCCAGCGCGGCCAGCAGCTTAAAGTCGCCGTAGCCTATGCCTTCTTTACCGGTCGCTGCAAGAAACATCCAATACACCAGCCACAAAAAAAGATAACCCGCCGCCGCCCCAATCACCGCGTCGCGCAGTGGCACGAAGGTGCCGTCAAGGTTGATCAACAAACCCAGCCACATCAGGGGTAGTGTTAATTCGTCGGGCAGTAATTGCGTATCCAAATCGATGAAGCTCATGGCAATCAGCATCCACAGCAAAATCAATCCGCTAATTCCTGCTATACCGCTACCCAAGTGCCAAACGACGAGCGCAGAAAGAGAGGCTGTTAGCAACTCAACGCCAGGGTAGCGCCACGATAGGCGGGCTTTGCAATAACGGCAGCATGCTTTGAGCCAAACAAAGCTCAGAACAGGAAGGTTGTCAGCCAGCGATAGCTTATGAGCGCAATGAGGACAGGCGGACCTAGGGGTGATTAAGTTATAGCGGTCTGTGTGGGGTGGAGGTTGATCGTTTTCCAGCGCCAGATAATTTTCAGACTCGCGCTGCATCATGATGGGAATGCGATAAATCACCACATTCAGAAAGCTGCCTATCATCAGTCCAATAACAGACCAACACAGTGTGGCAGTGATGTTGGCAGGAGGTGTCACCAAAAAGCTTAGAAATGATTCAATCATTGTTTGTATCCCCCTCGTTACACCACAGAGCCCAGCTTGAAAATGGGAAGGTACATAGCGATCACCAGTCCACCTATCAATCCGCCCAGTACGACCATGATGATAGGCTCCATCAAAGAAGAAAGCGAAGCGACGGCTACATCGACTTCGTCTTCGTAAAACTCAGCTACCTTACTCAACATCTGATCGAGTGCGCCAGATTCTTCGCCGATAGCCACCATTTGCGTCACCATCGATGGAAAAATCTGCGTGTTTTGCATCGCCATAGTCAAGCTAGTGCCGCTTTTAACAGAGGCGCTGATGCGCCGCGTTGCATCGATATACACCACATTACCCGAAGCTCCACCCACCGACTCGAGAGATTCTACCAAGGGCACTCCGGCAGAAAACATCGTTGAGAGTGTTCGCGTCCAGCGACCAATCACCGCTTTGCGCACGATTTCACCAAACAGAGGTAAACGCAGAATCAGTTTGTCAGTGCTGGCGCGCATCGATGCCGATCGTTTCCATGTGCGCACTACTACCATTGAGCCTAGCGATAAGCTGCCAATGATGAGATACCAGTACTGTACAAATTGATCAGAGAGCCAAATAACCATTTGCGTAGGCAAGGGTAGCTCCGCACCAAAACTTTCGAATACATTTTTAAATGCCGGTACTACCCAAATCATGATCGCAGCTGTCACGATAAATGCCACCACTAAAATCGCTGCCGGATAAAACATTGCTGCGCGAATTTTTCCTTTAATGGCTACGGTTTTTTCTTTGTAGGTTGCGAGTCGTGATAACACTTCTTCCAAAATGCCCGCCTGCTCACCTGCGGCCACTAGATTACAAAATAGCGCATCAAAATAGGCCGGGTAGCGGCGCAAGGATTGCGACAAACTCGAACCCGTTTCGACTTGTGCACGCACATCCCAAAGTAAGCGTGATACAGCAGGGTTGCCATGGCCGCGTGCCACGATATCAAATGCTTGCAACAATGGCACACCAGCTCTGAGCATAGTAGCGAGTTGACGCGCAAAAATAGCGATATCTTTCTCGGTGATTTTACGTTGTCGTAACGAAGCTTTTTTCTTAACACTGATATCCGTTAAGCCTTGACGACGCAGCGTTAAATTCACTCGCTCAGCCCCTGTAGCGCGCATTTCACCTTGAACCAATCGCCCGGCTTTATCTTTGCCTTCCCATATAAAAACTATTTCGTTCGTGTTGCTAGTCTGAGCGGAACTGGATGGCGTCATCAGAATCTCCCGAGTTGGTGATGCCTCTTGCAGTAAGCAAGGCGATCAATGATTAGTACAGCTGATAATTTCTTCGAGGGTGGTGTAGCCTTGCTTCACTTTTAAAAGACCGGCCTCTCTCAGCGTGCGCACACCTTCACGCTGGGCCTGCGCTTCGATTTCTAGTGCCGTTCCATGCGCCAGAATGATGCTTTCTATCGCCTCAGTAATCGGCATCACTTGATACACACCCAGTCGACCTTTGTAGCCGCTGCCACCGCACAGCTCACAACCGACTGCGCGATATAAAGGCGTGCCATCAAGTTGAGATTCATGAAAACCCGCATTCAGCAGCATGTCGAGCGGAACATCAATCGGCTGTTTGCAGCTACATAAGCGACGCGCCAAACGTTGTGCAGTAATGAGATTGACTGCTGCCGCAATATTGAAAGCAGCGACCCCCATATTAAGTAATCGCGTGAGCGTAGAAGGAGCGTCATTCGTGTGCAGAGTCGACAACACCATGTGACCGGTCTGCGCTGCTTTGATAGCGATGTCGGCGGTTTCCAAGTCGCGAATTTCACCCACCATGATGACGTCCGGGTCTTGCCGTAAAAATGCGCGTAATGCGACTGGAAAAGTTAAGCCCGCACGATCATTAATATTGACTTGATTAACGCCGGGAAGATTAATTTCAGCCGGATCTTCAGCCGTCGCAATGTTGATACCCGGCTTATTTAATATATTTAGGCAGGTATACAGCGAGACAGTTTTACCTGAACCAGTAGGGCCTGTGACTAACACCATGCCGTAAGGTCGTTGTATGGCCTCGAGCAGCAGATTTTTTTGATCCGGTTCATAGCCGAGAGCATCGATGCCAAGCTGTGCCTGACTGCCATCGAGTATGCGCATAACAATTTTTTCACCAAACAGCGTCGGCAATGTTGATACCCGAAAATCAATGCTGCGTGTACCCGATACCTGGAGCTTCATGCGGCCATCTTGAGGAACACGCTTTTCCGATATATCGAGCCGTGAAATTACCTTAATGCGAGAGGCCAGTTTTTCTTTGATAGCGAGAGGAGGCTGCGCGACATCGCGCAACACGCCATCGACACGAAAGCGGATGCGATAAAATTTTTCAAACGGTTCGAAATGCAGATCAGATGCTCGTACATTGATAGCGTCAGTTAAAATCTTTTGCAGAAATCGCACCACCGGCGCATCATCAATTTCGCTGGCACCAGAATCTGATTCGCCGACACTATCGTCTTCGTTAATCAGCGATACATTTTCAAAATCATCGCCGATTAAGTCCGATAAATTTTGTTCGGCACTTTGCGATAGCTGCCGTATCAATTCCATTAACTGGGGGTGAAGTACAACCACAGGCTCTACGGGTAAGCCCGTTTGAAATTTAATTTGGTCAATGACTTGTTGCTGTGTTGGGTCGGCCATGCCCAAAGAAATTTTGTCGCCACGATGCGATAGAACAATCACGCGTTGGCTTGCCATCAATTTTTGATCAATCAATTTTTGTGGCAGTGCGGCGATATCGACAGCAGACACATCTAATAGTGGATAGCCAAATGTTTTCGAACAAAATTCGCCTAGTCCTTCTGGGCTAAGTGCGCCACTTTTAATCAAGGCATCAACAAAAGGAATTTTTTCTGCAGTGCTGGTTCGGTGTATCGAGTCCAGCTGAGCATCATTGACTATGTTGGCGTTTAATAGCACACGAGCCAAGCCTGATGAGCTTCCAAGATTGGTAGATCCGGGGGGGATAATGGTTGACATAAAAACCCTATCGACAAACTATCTGAGCAACGCCCGCATCATGCGCGAGCGCAGGCGCAGATGGTCGAGGTCGGTGATGTCAGAGGGTGACTAGGGTCGAGAGTCGTAGATGAGCGACTTAGCTGATGCGAGGCTACAACAGGCTAGTGATTCGGAGCGAGAGATAAATCACAAAAATCTATGGTCATACAAAAACTTAAGGCCTATACAGCTTGACCATACGTATGGTGTGCTCTTGTACTTGCACAATTTCAATAACGATGCCGGTAATTTTTAAGCTGACACTGGCTTCGGGTATGTCTTGCAGAATTTCCAGCAGCAGACCGTTTAGCGTTTTGGGTCCGTCGATGGGCAAATCGAGGTTCAGACGTTTGTTGACCTCGCGCAGTGATGTGCTGCCTTCGAGTAGACATTCACCCTGTTTATCCCAACCAAACTGATCGCCGCGAGTGGCGCCTGGGGTAGAGGTGGTGAATTCACCCACCATTTCTTCGATGATGTCGTCGAGAGTGACCAGACCTTGTACTTCGCCGTATTCATCCACAATGATGCCTAAGCGTTCGTAATTTTCTTGAAAATACTG
>CANGJE010000104.1 GCA_947454305.1 Oxalobacteraceae bacterium | reverse complement strand
TCGCTTGTGAGCAGAGCTGAAGTATTTCGGGAGTGACGAGCGCGTCGTAAAGAACGACCTCTGCTTGTTTAAGTAGGGTGGCACCGCGCACGGTAATCAAATCAACTGCACCGGGGCCAGCGCCAATCAGCCAGACCATGCCCGGTTGCGGCCGAACAGGTCGGGTAAGAATATCCTGCATGAGTACCAATCAGAAGCGCTTTATTATGCTCATCGTATCAGGACAATCAAATCAAGCTAGCCGAATCATGCCAGCCGCTACTGTCTGATGAGAGATTTCATCAATCAAGATGAAGCTGCCAGTAGAGCGCATCGCATCATAGGAATCCGCCGCTAAAGGCTGTTGCACCGTCAACTGTATGCGTGCAATGCCATTCAGCTTGAGTTCAGTGCCGGCTTCGGCTTGTTGTGTGTTGATGTTTAGCAGTGAGTCTATGCTGGTGACCTTAGCAGCCACTTGCCGAGTGGTGTGCTTGAGCCAGTATTTTCTACCCAGATCTAAGGGTTCTTCCGATAGCCAACACACATCCGCACTAAAATTTTTCAGTAGGATAGCAGGGGCCTCAGCAGAAGCCAGCATGTCACCGCGCGAAATATCCAGATACTCTTCAAGTAACAAAGTAATGGATTTGCCGGCAGAGGCACTATCGAGCGAGCCATCCAACGTCAAAATATCTTTAACCGTCGCACGTTGCCCTGAGGGTTGCACTACCAATACATCGCCTTTGTGTACCGTACCGACTTCTACGCGGCCCATGTAACCACGGAAGTCATTCGCTTCATGGCCATTGTGGCGCGCCACCAGTTGCACTGGAAAGCGGAAGGCGGCTTTGTGCTCATCATCATAGACAGACAATGATTCAAGCAATTCAATTAACGTCGGGCCTTGATACCAACTCAATTTTTCACTGCGCGTAACGACGTTATCGCCAGCCAGTGCTGAGAGTGGAATAGGGTGTATACCTTTCAGTCCTAATTGTGCTGCAAATTGCTGATACGACGCCACAATCTGGTTGTAAATAGTCTGATCATAATTAATCAAATCCATTTTGTTAACAGCCACAATCACGTGCTGAATTTGCAGCAGCTTGGCAATGGTTGAATGACGTTTTGTTTGAATCAACAGCTCAGCTTGGCCGTCAGCTGAGATAGTCACTTTTGATACATCAATCAAAATGATTACTGCATCAGCGGTTGAAGCACCCGTGACCATATTGCGGGTGTACTGTTCATGACCCGGCGCATCAGCGATGATGAATTTTCGTTTGGGCGTGGCGAAGTAGCGATACGCCACATCGATGGTGATACCTTGTTCACGTTCCGCTTCAAGACCATCCGTCAGCAGCGATAAATCCACCATGTCGCCGACGGTGCGCTTGTGACGTGCGCGTGAAATCGCATCGAGTTGATCAGCGAAGATACCTTTGCTATCAAAGAGCAGTCGCCCGATCAGCGTACTTTTGCCATCATCCACCGATCCAGCAGTAATGAAGCGCAGCATGCCACGTTCATGAGATTGCGCATCATGGTGCAGGCTATTTTTATCAACAACGGCATTCATTAGAAATATCCTTCTTTTTTACGCTTTTCCATCGAGGCTTCTGAGGTCTGATCATCCATACGCGTAGCACCGCGTTCGGTGATTTGGGTGACTGCTGTCTCGGCAATAACGTCATTCACAGTCGATGCTGTGGAGGCGACTGGGCAGGTGCATGAAATATCGCCAACGGTACGAAAACGCACAATACGTTTTTCGACTTTTTCACCTTCGTGTGCTGGCGTGAGAGGAGTCAGCGGTACCAATAAACCATTACGAGGAATGACCTCGCGTTCATGCGCGTAATAAATAGTGGGTAGCTCAAGCTTTTCGCGAGCGATGTACTGCCATACATCGAGCTCAGTCCAATTCGAGATAGGGAATACCCGCATGTTTTCACCGGCATGAACGCGGGTGTTATACAAATCCCATAGTTCAGGACGTTGCGCTTTTGGATTCCACTGACCAAAGTCATCACGGAAAGAAAAGATACGTTCTTTGGCACGTGCTTTTTCTTCATCACGGCGAGCGCCACCAATACAAGCATCAAACTTATGCTGCGCTATTGTTTCAAGTAATGTCACCGCTTGAGCGGCATTACGCGAATCAGTTTGCGGATTACGCAAGCGAACCGTGCCACGTTTAATCGAATCTTCAACAGAGCCAACAATCAGTCGTTCGCCAAGCTCAGCTACGCGATGATCACGGAATTGAATCACCTCTTCAAAATTATGACCCGTATCGATATGTACTAAAGGAAAAGGAAATTTACCGGGACGAAAAGCTTTTTCGGCGATGCGAAGCAAAACGACGGAATCTTTACCACCCGAAAAAAGTAACGCGGGATTAGTACATTCAGCTGCCACTTCACGCATGATGTGAATAGCTTCAGATTCCAGCCAATCCAGATGGCGATTGCTGGCAGCATCAATAACGATTTTTTCAGCGGGGGTATTCATGGCGTTGGTGTCTCGTTCATAGCGGGTTTGATTCTGATGAGTTTGCCGTCAACGACGTGCAATCCACATTCTTTGGTGTCAGGGGATTCCCACCACCAGCGACCAGCGCGTATATCTTCGCCGGGTTGTATAGCGCGCGTGCAGGGTTCGCAACCGATAGAGGGATAGCCTTTGTCGTGCAGCGGATTGTAGGGCACCTCATTACTGCGGATGTAGTGCCAGACGTGTTCTTCAGTCCAATCGGTGAGCGGGTTAAATTTTTGCATCGCGTGTGCGGCATCATCTTCTTGCACCGCCAGTTCACTGCGTGTGGTGGATTGCGCGCGGCGTTGTCCGGTAATCCAAGCTTTATTTCCTGCCAGTGCACGGTTGAGTGGCTCAACTTTACGGATGCGGCAGCATTCTTTACGCATTTCTACGCTATCGTAAAAAGCATTCAATCCATATTCACGCACATACGTTTCAAGCGCTGCAGGCTCAGGTTTGTATTGCGCTAGGTCGACACCATAGGTACTGCGTATCGCATCCAGCACACCTAAAGTTTCTGCGTGCAGGCGACCTGTCTCTAGTGTGAAAATTTTTATCGGCAGCTTAGCTCTCAATATCAGATCAGTGAGCACCATGTCTTCAGCTGCCAGGCTGGATGCAAAGACCGCAGGTGCAAAGTCAGTCGCGATACGCTCAAGCGTCGCGCGAGTTGCGGCCAGAACCTGATCGTAACTCGCCGTGCTCATAGGGTTTCCTCAGCGGCAGGGCGGGGCACACGCCGAAACAGAGGTGATTTTTGATCCCACGATGTTTGATAGGTATCGGAGAAATCCGTTAAGCCTTTGAGGGCATCTTCTATGCTTCTATCGGAGCGTGTGGCGAATGCATTAAAGCCCACGCGCTGCATATAAAATAATTGATCACGCAATACATCACCGATAGCACGCAGCTCGCCTTCAAAACCCTGGCGTGCGCGTAGCTGATAGGCGATCGAGTAACCACGACCATCGGTGAAGCTAGGGAAATCTATCGCAATCAGCGGCAGCGTCGTTACCGCATCGCCCAATACTTCAGCGCGTTCATCACTGGCGATCCACACACCGATATCGCTACGTGCGTTTAATTGCGCTGTTTGCGCTAACCAGACATTAAGAGGAACAATCTGTTTACCAGCGGGCACCTTCGCTGCTTCTGCTGTTTCGCCTTCGGCGAGTTTCAGCAGCGTCCAATCGTCAGTGACGATGGCTTTATCTTTAATAATTTTATGCATGAGCATCTTCTCCTGCTGCAAACGTACCGTGTTTAATCGGCGTTGCGTAGACATGATCTTTGAATGGATTAATACCAACTCGATTAACCGTATCAATAAAGCGCTCTTCTTCTATGCGATCCCGCACATAGACTTCTAGCAAACGACCGATCACTTCCGGCATTTCTCCGGCAGCGAACGAAGGGCCGATGATTTTGCCGATAGCGCTGTGGTTACCTTGGGCGCCACCGATCGATACTTGATACCACTCCGATCCATCTTTATCGACGCCAAGTATGCCTATCGTGCCCACGTGATGGTGACCGCAAGCGTTAATGCATCCTGAAATATTCAGTTCAATTTCTCCGATGTCATGCTGAAAATCTAAACTATCAAAACGCTCAGCGATCGCTTGCGCAATCGGAATTGATTTAGCATTGGCGAGTGAGCAAAAATCACCACCCGGACAGCAAATAATATCGGTCAGCAGGCCGATGTTAGGAGTGGCCAAACCGTGTGCTTTGAGTTCTTCCCAGAGCTTGAATAAATCTGATTGCTTCACATCGGCGAGTACGAGGTTTTGCTCATGAGTGACACGCAATTCAGCAAAGCTGTAACGCTCAGCCAGATCAGCGACGAAATCAATTTGATCCGCCGTCGCATCACCTGGTGGGACACCGGTTTTTTTCAACGATACGGTAACGATTGCGTAGCCGTTCACTTTGTGTGGGCGAACATTGCGCTGCACCCAATTAGAGAACGCTTTATTGGATGAGCGTAGCGTTTGCAATGCGCTTTCGTCGGTCGGTAAATTTTCGTAAGCAGGTGGCGCGAAGTAGCTGCTGGCGCGATTCAATTCTTCTTGCGTGATGGTGCTGGGACTGTCCTTGATAAGCAGCCACTCGGCTTCAACTTGACGTGTAAATTCTTCGACGCCTAAGGCTTTGAGTAAGATTTTTATACGCGCTTTATATTTATTATCGCGACGACCGTATTGGTTATAGACGCGCATTACGGCTTCGATATACGTCAGCAGATGTTCCCACGGCAGAAATTCACGAACTACGCTTCCAATAATCGGGGTGCGTCCTAGTCCGCCACCTACCAGTACCTGAAATCCTAATTCTCCTGATGCGTTTTTAATGAGGTTGAGTCCAATGTCGTGTACCTGCACTGCGGCGCGATCTTCAGCCGCTGCATTCACCGCGATTTTGAATTTGCGTGGCAGGTAAGCGAACTCAGGATGGAACGTACTCCATTGACGCAGAATTTCTATGTAAGGCCGTGGATCAGCCAATTCATCAGCAGCCACACCGCAGAATTGATCAGAGGTGATGTTGCGTATGCAGTTGCCCGATGTTTGAATCGCGTGCATTTCAACGGTGGCTAATTCAGCCAAGATTTCAGGTGTTTGCTCTAGCTCAATCCAGTTATATTGAATATTTTGGCGCGTCGTGAAATGACCATAGCCGCGATCATAGGCGCGCGCGATATGGCCCAGCTTGCGCATCTGCGTTGACGACAGTAATCCATAAGGTATCGCTACCCGCAGCATATAAGCATGACGCTGAAGGTAGAGGCCGTTTTGTAATCTGAGAGGGCGGAATTCATCTTCGCTCAATTCACCACTCAGGCGACGTTCAACCTGACTTTTGAATTGTGCGACGCGTTCCTTAACGATCTGATGGTCGTATTGGTCGTAGCGATACATGAGCGAGTCCTTGGGTTAATCCGTTTACAGCACTAACTTGGCGGCTACGCCGGTCAGCGTAGCGGCAAGTAGTCCGCGTAAAAATTTTTCAGGCACTGAGCGTGAAACCAGTGAGCCTAGCGTGATGCCTGGTACTGAACCGAGTAGCAGGGTGACTAACAGTTCCCAATTGATAGAACCTAACCACCAGTGCCCGAAAGCGGCAATCGCAGTCAGAGGCACGGCATAAGCGATATCTGTTCCGGCGACTTCAGCAGGCTTCAGGTTGGGGTAGAGAAGAACCAAAATCGTCGCACCAACAGCGCCAGCGCCGATGGAGGAAATAGTCACCAGCGCACCGATGATCGCGCCCGCTACGATAGTTGCGATGGCTTGTTTGCGACCATGCAATTGACGCTCGGGATGTTCGTTAATCCATGCCAGCATGCGACTGCGTCCAATGATGGCCACGACTGTAAGGACGACTGAGAACGCGATCACATAACGGATGATTTGGCCGATATGTTTATCGAGCGCGCCAAAATATTTTAGGGCGAGCGTGGCAATAATGGCAGCGGGTAGTGCACCCAAACACAGACGAATAACGATATCCCAATGCACGTTGTCACGAATACGGTGCGCAATGGTGCCGGCCGACTTGGTGATGGAGGCAAAGGCGAGGTCGGTCCCGACCGCTACAGTTGGGTTGATCCCAAATAATAAAGTGAGTAGAGGCGTCATCAGCGATCCGCCGCCTACGCCGGTCAGGCCTACCAACAAGCCGACGGCAAATCCAGAAACTACATAAGACAAAGTCATAAAGCCTCGCGCGAAGAAGCCGAAATGCTAATAAACTTCGTCTATATTCCAAACGACAGAGAATTTATTTGCTTATATGATTTGTGGATATAAAGAGTTTTCGTGCCGAAAAAAGTTTTTTAAATAGCATCGAATAATATAAAAGTCATTTAAATCAATAAGTTAGATTAATTGATTTTGTGGATCCGACGGGAGTCCCTCTATGAATCTCCATCAATTTCGTTTTGTCCGCGAGGCGGTCAGACAAAATTTCAACCTGACAGATGCCGCCAAGGCGCTGTTTACATCGCAGCCAGGAGTCTCCAAAGCCATTATTGAGCTGGAAGAAGAGCTGGGGATCGATATCTTCAGCCGCCACGGCAAGCGCATACGCGGCTTAACCGAGCCGGGTCGGCAAGTGCTTAAATCGGTGGAATTGATACTGCAAGAAGTCGAGGGCCTAAAACGTATAGGCAAAGAATTTGCTGCGCAGGATTCAGGCAGTTTAACCATCGCCACTACGCACACGCAGGCGCGCTACTCACTGCCATCCGTTGTGCAGCAGTTCTCGCAAAAATTCCCTAAGGTGAGACTGTCACTATTACAGGGTAACCCTAAGCAAGTCGCAGAGATGGTGACGAATAATCTGGCAGACGTGGCGATTGCCACCGAAGCGATTGCGGAAGTGGATGGCTTGGTGTCCTTGCCTTGTTTTCAATGGGAGCACATGGTCATTACACCGACAGAACATCCACTGCTAAAACTTAAATCAATCACGTTGGAAGATATCGCGGCGTATCCACTCATTACCTATGACGCCGCATTTGCCGGGCGCAATAAAATTGATCAGGCATTTGCACGCCGTGGTCTTAAACCAGATGTGGTGTTGGAAGCGATTGATGCGGATGTGATCAAGACCTATGTGGAACTCGGCATGGGTATAGGGATTATTGCCGGGCTGGCGTATAAC
>CANGJE010000103.1 GCA_947454305.1 Oxalobacteraceae bacterium | reverse complement strand
AGCCGCTTGATAAACAAAGGCAGCGTCAGTGCCGCAGCAGGAATTTCAATCATGGCCCCCACAGGAATATTGGGATCAAATTTTTTCTTTGCTTCGCGTAGCTGTTGTTTAGCCTGCTCGATGAACATCAAACTCTGATCGATCTCAAACGCATGCGCCAGCATGGGAATTAAAAGATTAATCGGACCATAGGCTGAGGCGCGCAAGATCGCTCTAAGCTGAGTCAAAAACATTTGCGGCTCAGCCAGGCAATAACGAATCGCACGCAAACCCAGCGCGGGATTTAATGCGGTTTCTTCATCTTTATCGAGCGGCTTATCAGCACCCACGTCCAGCGTGCGGATGGTGACTGGCCGCCCTTTCATGGCAACGACCGCCTTACGATAGGATTCAAACTGCTCATCCTCCGTCGGTAATCGATTCGCACCTCCGGTTCGGCCCATGAATAAAAATTCGGAGCGAAACAGCCCAACACCCACTGCGCCCGCTTCGATGGCAGGAGCGCAATCTTCAGGCAATTCAATATTGGCCAGCAAATGAATACGTGTGCCATCTTTTGTTACAGCGGGCGTCTTTTTTAATTTACCTAGCTTCTTACGCTCACGTAGCAATTGACTCTGAACGTCGCGATACTGCTCGAGCACGATAGGCGCAGGATCAACAATAACGATACCTGCATCACCATCAATAATGACCCAATCATCTTCACTGATTAATGTCGATGCCGTTGACATACCGACCACAGCGGGGATGTCTAAACTACGAGCAACGATGGCAGTGTGTGAATTTTGCCCGCCCAGATCAGTAACAAAACCAACGAAAGCACGATCGCGAAACTGCAGCATATCTGCTGGCGATATATCGTGAGCCACAACTATCATCTGCGGCAGTTCTTCGTGGGGGTCAGAACTGGTAGGGAAGGTTGATGCCGTGCCTGTCAAAAATTTCAATACACGCTCACCAACCTGACGAATGTCGTTCTTGCGCTCGCGCAGGTAAGCATCTTCAATTTCATCAAACTGAGCGGAAAGCTCATCGATTTGGGTAAGCAAAGCCCACTCAGCGTTGTAATGACGATTGCGGATGATTTTTAATGGCTCACTCGCCACAATAGGATCCGCCAAAATCAGCGCATGTACGTCAATGAAGGCAGCGAGTTCGGAAGGCGCATCTACCGGAAGATCGCGGCGAACTGCTTGTAACTCACGATTGACTGCAGCAATTGCATCTGTCAATCGAGCGACTTCGGCTTCAACTTTGTCTTCGGAAATTAAATAATGTTTGACGTCACGCGCGGCAGGTCGCAGCAGATGTGCGCGACCAATCGCGATGCCACGCGATACAGGAATTCCATGAAGAGTAAATGATGCCATTCGTGATGGTTCCGAAAATCTCTCTATTCGCTTTCGCCAAACCGTGCTTCGATTAACTGCACCAGTGCATCCATTGCTTCTTGCTCATCAGCGCCTTCGGTCTCTAATGTCACGGTAGATCCTTTGCCCGCCGCAAGCATCATCACGCCCATGATGGATTTAGCATTGACGCGCTTACGTTCGCGTGTCATCCACACTTCGCACTGAAATTTCGCGGCCAGCTGGGTCAGCTTGGCTGAAGCACGCGCATGCAGACCCAGCTTGTTGATGATTTCTATGTCTCGACTAATCATTTTTAATTTTCTTTTTGTGTGAGGTATTCAGCATCATGTAGAGAATTATATTTTTGCAACTACACGACAAACACCTTTTTGCCCACCGGTCAAAGCCATTTCTATCAGTGTTTCAAGTGTGTTATTGCGATAACCAATAGCACGTAACAGCATAGGAAGACTAACTCCGGCGATCACTTCGACTTCGCCTGACACGCACAAAGATTGCGTGCAATTCGCTGGAGTCGCGCCAATCATGTCCGTTAACACCAACACACCTGAACCATCGTTGAGTCTGGCAATCGCTTCACTTGCAAGACGGCGAACTTCGCCCGGGTCTTGATCAGCAATTACATCCAATGCCTCTAACTTCTCAGGAGGATCTTTGTAAACATGCGTGACCGCCTCAATAAAAGCGCGGCCTAGCGGAGCGTGCGTAATTAAAAGTATGCCAACCATGGGGTTGCGAAGTCTGTCAAAAAAATGCGGCTATCAGCAATGAATATCAGATTGCCTTTTCAAGGGCATCAATAAACATACCGGCCACGTTGAAGCCTGTCTGCTGTGTGATTTCCTGAAAACACGTCGGGCTAGTCACGTTGATTTCAGTTAGGTAGTTACCAATTACATCCAATCCTACCAGCAACAAGCCTCGTTCGAACAAAATCGGACCGAGAGTTTCGGCAATTTCGCGCTCTCGTTCGGAGATCGGCATCGCCACACCCAAACCGCCCGCTGCTAAATTGCCACGCACTTCGCCTGCTTGTGGAACTCGTGCCAAGCAGTACGGAACCACTTTCCCGGCTATCACCAGTACACGACGATCGCCTTTAACAATGTCGGGAATGTAGCGCTGAGCCATGATGGTGCGCTCACCGTGATGAGTCAGCATTTCTATTGCCGACCCGAGATTTAATCCATCAGCTGCAATGCGCAATATACCAGCGCCACCCATGCCATCTAAAGGCTTAAGAATGATGTCTTTGTGTTGCTCATGAAAAGCGCGAATGCGCGCCATATCGCTAGTGACTAAGGTGGGCGCGATGAATTGCGTAAAGCCAGTGATAGCGAATTTTTCGTTGTGACTACGAATCGCACCCGGCCGATTAAACACGCGAGCACCATTCGCCTCAGCACGCTCCAACATATAAGTAGCGTAGACGTACTCCATATCAAATGGAGGATCGGTGCGCTCAACCACTGCATCGAACTCATTTAGCGATCTCAACACCGGCGCTTGCTGCTGATACCACTCGTCTGCTTTTCCAGTCAGCGTAATCTGCGACACACTTGCTTTAACTTCATGACCATCAAACAATAAATCGCCATGACCGAAAGCGTATAACTCATGCCCACGACTCGCCGCCTCAGTCATCATCGCAAACGTAGAATCTTTGATAATCTTGAAACTATCGAGAGGATCAGCAACGAACGCGATTTTCATGAGGTCTCAATACACTTCAGGATTGGGGTCGGTTTTTTCTAACTCGAGCGAGGCGGCCAGCAATGCAAGTCGCGCAACTACGCCATACATATAAAAACGATTCGGCGCGGCAGTGCCTGGTTTGGCAGCCAGATCAGGCAGGGCGTGCTGTTGCGCAAATGCCAGTGGCACAAAGTGAGCACCGGGCGCATTTAAATTTTCATCAATGCCACGCTCCGCATGCACGCGATAAAAACCGCCAACGACATAGCGATCCATCATGTAAACAACTGGTTCAGCGACAGCATCATTAATATGTTCGAAGGTATGCACACCTTCCTGCAAAATCACATCCGATACTTCTAAGCCTTCTTTAACCACAGACATTTTGTTGCGCTGTTTGCGATTTAAATCACGCACTTCGCTCGCATCACGCACAGTCATGATGCCCATGCCGTAGGTTCCTGCATCGGCTTTAACGATAACGAAGGGCGTTTCTTTGATGCCGTACTCTTTGTATTTTTTACGTATCTTGGTCAAAAGTGCATCAACATTGGTTGCCAGGCACTCTTCACCTTCACGCTCTTGAAAATTGATTCCGGTGCATTTAGCAAAATAGGGATTCAACATCCATTGATCTACATCGATCAGCTTGGCAAATTTTTTCACCACTTCGTCATAGGCAGCAAAGTGATTGGTCTTGCGTCTGACAGCCCAACCTGCATGCAGCGGCGGCAGTAGTGTTTGTTCATGCAGATCTTCAAGAATGCCCGGAATACCTGCTGACAAATCATTGTTGAGCAAGATCGTGCATGGGTCGAAATTTTTCAGGCCGAGCCGACGACCATTACTTGAGCGCTCTAAAGGCTCCAAGGTCAAGGTGTTGCCATCCGGGAGTTCTATATCGACAGGACCTTTTACCTCATCCGACAAACTTCCTAAGCGCACATTCAAACCGGTCTGGCGAAATATTTGCATTAATCGCGCCACGTTTTGTAAATAAAACGTATTGCGCGTATGCCGCTCTGGAATGAGTAAGAGGTTCTTTGCATCCGGACAGTACTTGTCGATGGCGGCCATCGCCGCTTGTACTGCCAGCGGCAACATTTCAGGCGCGAGATTGTTAAATCCACCCGGAAAAAGATTAGTGTCGACAGGCGCGAGCTTAAAGCCCGAGTTACGTAAATCAACGGAGCAGTAAAACGGCGGAGTGTGCTCCTGCCATTCGAGTCTGAACCACCGCTCTATAGCAGGAGTGGCGGCCAGAATTTTTTTTTCGAGCTCGAGTAACGGGCCATTCAGAGCCGTGACGAGATGGGGAACCATGCAAGACCTTCCAGAGAATCAATGAAGCGTAAGCCAAGGGGCAGATTCTAACGGACATCGCCAGTAGCTGCCCTTGAGGTTTACACGGAAACAAATGGGGACGAAGCCCGTATTTTCCAAGCGGACCCTTGATTTGCTACTCTTTTTGCTATCGCCGCGCATAAAAAAACGCCTCCCTAGGGAGGCGTTTGTGGCTCGATACCCTGAGCCGGTGCTACAGAGGAGACTAATCCATCTTAGGAATGGTAGGCCGTTTCACCATGACTGCTGATGTCCAGACCTTCACGCTCTTCCTCTTCGGTGACACGCAGACCTACGACCATGTCAGTAATCTTGTAGGCTATGAAAGCCACAATACCTGACCAAATAATCGTCGTCAGCACTGCTTGGAACTGAATCCAAACTTGGCCGCCAATTGAGTACTCTGGCGCAACCGCATTCGCGACGTAGTCATAGATGCCTGTTCCGCCCAGTGATGGCGCAGCAAACACACCCGTCAGGATCGCGCCCAAAATACCGCCCACACCGTGTACACCGAATACATCCAGCGAGTCATCAGCACCGAGCATACGCTTCAAGCTGTTGACGCCCCACAAGCAAGTCACACCAGCCAACAGACCAATGATCAGACCACCCATCAGGCCAACAAATCCAGCCGCTGGAGTGATCGCAACCAAACCTGCGACGGCACCTGAAGCTGCACCTAGCATGGAAGGCTTGCCTTTTAAGATCCACTCAGCAAAGGTCCATGACATCACTGCACCAGCCGTAGCGAGTAAGGTGTTAGCAAACGCGAGCGACGCTGAACCATTGGCTTCGAGCGCTGAACCTGCATTGAAGCCAAACCAGCCCACCCACAACAGGGATGCGCCCACCATCGTCAGTGTCAACGAATGTGGTGCCATAGCTTCACGACCCAGGCCGATACGTTTGCCAACCATGATTGCGCCAACTAAACCTGCCACCGCTGCATTGATATGAACAACTGTACCGCCCGCAAAGTCGAGCGCACCTTTCTGGAACAACCATCCTGATGCGGCAGTCGCTTTTTCAGCAGCAGCTGCATCAACGAATGCGTCAGGACCAGGCCAGAACCAAACCATATGCGCGATAGGCACATACGAGAATGTGAACCAGATCGCGATAAACAGCATGACGGCTGAGAACTTGATACGTTCAGCAAATGCACCAACGATCAAACCGCACGTAATCGCTGCAAAGGTCGCTTGGAAACAAGCAAAGATCATCTCAGGAATCACAACGCCTTTACTGAAAGTGGCACCTGGTGAATCCGGTGTCATGCCTTTCATGAACAGACGATCAAAGGAGCCAAAGAAACTACCTCCCTCAGTGAACGCCAGCGAGTAACCATAGATAAACCAGAGTACGGTAACAAGGCTGAAAATCATCATCACTTGCATCAGCACTGACAACATGTTTTTCGAGCGAACTAAGCCGCCGTAAAACAAAGCCAGACCCGGGATAGACATCATGATGACGAGTAGCGTCGCTACGATCATCCATGCTGTGTCACCCTTGTTAGGAACAACCGCAGGAGCGGCTGCTTCTGCTGGTGCTGCTGCCGCAGCTGCGGGAGCCGCCACTGCCGGTGCTGTGGCCGCTGGTGCTGCTGCGGGCGCTGCATCTTCTGCCGATGCGACGGGCGTCATGCCTACTGCAAACAGCAACAGACCAGCGCTCAAAAGGCTTGCAAAACATTTTTTCATTTCCATCCCCTTAGAGTGCTTCTTTGCCAGTTTCGCCCGTACGAATACGGACTACCTGTTGCAAGTCATAGACAAAGATTTTTCCGTCACCGATTTTGCCGGTGCGGGCCGCATTTTCAATCGCTTCAATTGCACGTTCCACGATTGCGTCGTCTACTGCTGCCTCGATTTTTGTCTTTGGCAGGAAATCAACGACATACTCAGCACCGCGATACAACTCGGTGTGACCTTTTTGGCGCCCAAATCCCTTGACCTCGGTAACGGTGATGCCTTGCACACCGATATTCGAGAGGGCTTCGCGCACTTCATCGAGCTTGAAAGGCTTGATGATGGCAGTGATGATTTTCATGTCAGCCTCGTTTGGGGGTGTTTAAAAAGCTTTAGTTAGGCTAACGACCAATGTCGCTTTGCCAAGGTTGGTGCCGTTTGGATAAACGTAGTAAGCCTTGTCGGTGTCTGCTGCAATGTAAGCAGCGGAAGCAGCAACGAATCCAAAATCTTTAGTTACACCGACCTTGTAATCAGTGAAGTCAGCGGCAGACAAACCAGTTACTTTTTGATGGCCCACATGGAGGTTTAGTACCAAACCCTCTGCCAGAGGCAGATCTGCACCGCCGTCAAGGTAATAACTGTTATGGCTATCTTTCCAACCGAAGAGATCGGTCAAGCTATGTGAATACTTCAAATAATAAGGACCCTTATTAATTTTCGCGTAGAGCTCAAAGGTATTGGCATTGCTGGTGGAATACAGAGCTCCCGCAGGAACGTCGCCATAAGTATTTTTTGGGTACCAGTAATACAGACCACCAATGTCATAGCCCACATCCGGAACGATTTCGCCTCGTTTGCCGCCATACAGATCGACCTCGTACTTACCATCAGTAGCGCCGCCGTCTTGGATCCACTTGATGGTGGATGCCCATGCGCCAAGGTAAATACCGGTTGGATTGTTTGTGTAATCAACACCGGCGCTATACGCTGGCTTAAAACGAGACTGGGAAACTCCGCGATAACGATATTCAGATGCGATACCTACGTTGTATGCGACGACGTTATCAGGTACGGGTTCCGCTGCAGGTGCTGCTGCCTCTTCCGCTTGAGCGACGTTAGCGCTGAATGCCGCCATGATTGCGCTAGCTAGAATAAGTTTTTTCATGTCTTTCCTCGTTTGTATTAAATAAAAAAAACCTGCCCACGATTGCCGGGTGTGCTCCGGACTACTTAGCAGGACGCGTGCCAGCCAAAAACAAGGAAATCTCTT
>CANGJE010000102.1 GCA_947454305.1 Oxalobacteraceae bacterium | reverse complement strand
GAACTCTTGCCGTGGAATTTACAGCTCGACGCTAACTAGCAAAAGGCTTCGATTAAGTCACGACGGTGTTTACCGGACGGTTACCTTCAATTACAAACTTATTTTTTAATTTAAATCATCAGCTTTTAACGATGCTGCCTTTTCTTTTTCCTTCCTTAATCTCGCCTGCTCTTCTCGCTTTGCTTTTTCTATGAAATACTCCTTGTCGCCAGCGATCTCAGATGCTTTATCTTGTAAGATAATCTGACCATAATGCCGCTCAATCATTGGAACGCTGGTTCCCATGTGTTCGGCTAATGTGTAAATGCTCATACGATTGTAAGTTAAGGCAAAGACAGCATACATATGTCTTAAGCTGTATAAAGATCTTGGCTTTCCGGTGACCTTATCTAATAACAACCCTCGCCGCTCCAAATACCTCGTAAACATTCTTCCAAAAGCAGTGGTCATATCTTTATGAATGATTTTTCCGCTTCTGTTTTTTCCATCAACTCTAAAGACGTAAGCATCAATCTTTTTTTTGATAAAACTCTCAAAACTCAACTGCGCCCATTCAGGATTTAATTGACGTAGCCTATCCAAATATCGAATAGCCGCATGACGAATAGTCACGTGTCGCTCACCCGTTTTTCCATTTACTTTCATGCCAAGATATTCGACTTTATTTTTCGTAAAGAAATAAACATCACGCCATTTGAGATTCATAGCTTCTGTACCCGCACGTATTCCGGTGTGAGCCAATATTAATATGTAATCTCGTAGAACATTACGCAAATGAGACTCGTTGCCTTTGCGCCCATCTTCTACCCAATCCCTAAGCCCTCGATGTAAATGCGTGTACTCTTCGATGGTAATAGTTGGGCGTTTCTGAGTTTTTATGCCATCGTTACGCAAAGGAGGAATCATGATTTTAGCCATGAAGCCTCTCTCAACTGCCTCATCAAATACTCGATTCAAGGCAGAGTTGTGATTGTTAATTACGCTAGCACTCGGAATTTTATTCATCTCAACGATTCGCCACTTTGCAAACTCATGCATAAGGGCTGCATTGATGCGGTCGACGTTGTAGTTTCCAAAGAAGGGGATCAAATAGCGATTGATTGCCTGCACATAAGTCTTGTAGGTTTCTTTTCCCCGATTAACTTGACGATACTCATCCATACGCTGTATCGCAAGGTTAGCTACTGCCTTAAATCTTTTGCTAACGACAGGCAGACCGTCCTCTTGTCGATGCCATGCTTTGGTAACAATCTGTACAGCGGACTTCTTAGCTTTATCAAGTTGTTTTTGTTTTGTAGATGCCCGAAGCCATCGCCCGTAGACTTTAAAGCGCACTTGCCAACAGGGCGTTCCTTCTCGACGATAGAGAATGGCATCGCCCTCTAAGATGTGGACTGACTCAGCGTTTTTTTGAGGCATGGTCAAAAACGTCGTGTTGAAACGACACTTTTAAATGAAAATTTGATGGGTTGATTTTTCCACCTAGTGAATCGAATCAGTCAGCGAGATTTCCACGATTTTAGGAATTTTTCAGATTGAATTTATGACACAAAATAAGTATATCATTTGTTTTATCAGTACAATCCTTTATTTTTTTGTGCTACGTTTGTGCTACGCAGATTTCAACGAAGTTAGTGAGCACTTCTTATCGGTAGCCGTAAGTATTTGATTGGAAAGAGAATTTTTGGTGCCCGAGACCGGAATCGAACCGGTACGCCCCCTCGCGGGTAAGCGGCGGATTTTAAGTCCGCTGTGTCTACCAATTTCACCACTCGGGCTGGAGTGAGAAGACGGCAATTACGTCCAGCCCGCTATTGTAAATTAGAACCGGTAATGTAGTCCTACCAAAATTGATCTGGGTGCGCCCGGGGCCACAAAACGGCTGGCACCCACGTCCTGAGCGGCGCCCGCGGCATTGAACATGCTATTGGCCATCAGGCCGTAGGTTTCATAGCGTCGGTCAAAGACATTATTAAGTCTGGCAAAATAATCCAAGCCTTTGGTGACTTGATAATTAGCGTGCAGATTCAACAGAAAATAGCCATCTACCTTGGCATTCGCTGGTCCGTTTTCAGTTTGGCCATCTTCGTTACCCTGCGTGACCAAACTCGATGTTGCGATGATGGTTCCTCCCAAGACTAACTTGGGAGCAGCGTGCCAATCGGCATTTAACTTGATTGTGTGCTCGGGCAGGCCAGCGATACGGGCACCCTTCTCGATCTTGATGACATGCTCGCCACCGAACAAATCACCACTTGCTTGGTAAGTCGCATCTAAATAGCTATAGCTGATACGCAGATCGACTTGATTAATACGTGTGTAGGCTGATAAATCAACGCCCTGACGGCGTGTTTTTGAAAAGTTACTAAAGTACCCCAACCCCGTCTGATCCTTCGCAGTAAACAAAATATCATTTGAATTATCCGAGCGATAGAAAGACACCGTATAGCCCGAGTCATCGGATAGCTTTCTGCGAGTACCAAACTCTACCGTGCGCGCAATCACTTGCTTGAGATAAGGATCGGCCTGTAAGCCGGTCGGTAAACGACAGCCAACACTTGCATCGGCACAGCCCAATTCAATCACTGTAGGAACGCGATTGCTTTGACCGATATTTCCGAATACATCGACGCGATCACTAAGCTTATGGCTCAACCCCAATGAAGGGTTCAAACTGTTATAGCTAAAAGTTTCATTGGGCTTTTCTGTTCCAACACCCGCTGTGTAGTTAGTCAGTGTATTACTAACCCGTGCGTGATTAAATCGCGCTGCTGCAGTCAAATGAGTTACAGGACTAACTGCATAGGTATCTGAGGCATATAAACCCATCGCATACGAGTTACCCTTCACACCCACATTTTGTTCTGAAGCGTTATTACAATCACCCACAAATCGTGCAGAATCAATTTCACAGTCGCTCGCTTGATAACCACCGTAAGTGACTCGACTTGCATCGATACTAGCTCCGGTAGTGATTTGATGGGCTTGCAGAATTTTTGTGAGGTTGGCGCTGGTACCGTAACTCGTTTGGCGAGTGCGCGTTTGATTGATCACACCCTCTGTCGTACTTTCAGCATCGCCACCGACAGTGTTACGAGTGCTGTAGCGAACGTAGGCATTGGTAGCTAATTCAGTTTCACCATCTAAAAATCGCTGAAGGTTGAAATTAACCATGGTCAGTTCGTTTTTAGTGCGATCAGTGTAGGTGTAGCCCCAACGGCGATTAGTTTCATACATGCCTTTGGTACGAGCACCCGTATCGTCATACGAATAACTTGGTAGCAAACCATTACCCAATAAATTACTACGGCCATGCAAGAAAGAGAGATCCCAGTTCACATCAGTCTGAGTACGGCCAATTTTTGCAAAGACATTACCGAGCTGTCCTTCTGAATCTTTGCGCCAACCGTCTTCATGAAATGCCGTTGTGGCTATAAATTTATGCCAGCCATCGTCTGATTTTTCACCATAGCTGACATCGGCACGCTTGCGCATCCAACTACCTAGAGATAACTTCACCTCAGTACCCGGCGCAGTTAGGCCTGATTTGGTGGTGAATGCTAATGCACCGCCGAGAGTATTTAATCCATATACAGGATTCGAGCCTGGCACTAGAGTCACATTACTGATGGCTGCTTCGGGCATCATGTCCCAATTGACGACATCGCCAAACGGTTCGTTAACGCGCACTCCGTCAAGATAAACCGACAAACCTTGCGGCGAACCTAAAATTCCTGACAATCTAAAACCACGATACGTAATATCCGCTTGAAACGGACTACCTTGTATCTCGTTGATATTGACACCCGTGAGATTGCGCGACATGAACTCTGACAAATTCAAACTTTGGCCATTATTGATTTGATCGCTCGTGACAGTCTGAACATCGTAGGGCAGCTTATTTTTTTCTATGCCCAAACCGGGCAAAGGTGACGTGCCGACCACTTCGACTGCCTGAAGTTTTTTCTCAGCGTCTTCAGCATGAGCGATTTGCCCAGAAAACAAGGTAGCAATAGCCACCGCCATTGCAGTGGCTTTGTGCGGAAAAGTACTCATGAATATTTTTATAATGTGGAGTGGAACGAAGGTCCCCTTTTTACTCCGCAATCTTAAGCACCTACACCACCATAGGAAATAGGAGAAATTCCCAACGTAGGTGGTTTTAGAGCAAGCCATACAGAAAAATATATTTTTTGATAATGAATTTTGACTAAATAGATCAAATCGCGGAAAGTCGCTTCACCTTGGGAATTTCACCTATTGTCGGGCGCAAGCCTTATGAGGGAAGATTCGCTCAGCAGCAAATCTGTTATCCATCCAGTTTCCTGCCTCTCTAGTAGGAATTGTTTTAGTTGGAATTTTAGTGACTCCACGTGAAGGGTCCTTGAGGCGATTACAATTGTGATCGCCTTTTTTTTATTAGCTCAATGACTAGTTCTTTTATTTCTGTGATGCTGGTAGACGATCATGCGGTCGTTAGAGCCGGCTATAAGCGCTACATTGAGCTTGATCCCTTGTTGAAGGTGATTGCAGAAGCCAGTAGCGGCGAAGACGCCTATACCTTTCTCGAGTCAAATCCGGTTGCTGTGATCATCATGGATCTTTCTATGCCGGGCCAAGGCGGGTTTGAAACATTGCGGCGGTTACTCAATCGTTTTCCGCAACAAAAAATAGTGATCTTCTCGATGCATGAGAATGCGTCGATTGCGCATCAGGCATTGAAGCTAGGCGCGCGCGGTTATCTAACCAAAAGTATGGAGCCTGATCTGATTGTGCAAGCGATTCATGAGGTGATGTCGGGTGGCACACCCATTGCAAAGTCGATCGCTGAAGGACTCAAAGACCTGAGCGAAAATCATTTGCCGCATATGGAATTGCTTCCGCGCGAGTTTGAAATTTTTATCTGCCTGGCGAATGGCGAAAGTATTGAGCAGATCAGCGACAAGCTTCACCTTAGCCAAAAAACGGCTGCAAATTACCAAGCATCGATACGGAAAAAGTTAAATGCGAATTCGACACTGGATGTTTACCAGTACGCGAAAGAACATGGACTGTTGAGTAATTGATATTGGGATGCTATAGGCCAGCCAGACATCAAACGTATCTGCACACTCGCCCTCAGCAGAAAAGTCTTACCTACACTTGACTCGCAGACTCAGAGCGCTCCGCTTTATTACCTAGATCGCGCCCACGCGCGAGAGATGTTACGTACCGCACATTCCGCCCAAGCCGACATACATATTTGCGCAATCATCGTGGAACACCTGTGCTACGTATTAAACATAACGAGCGTTGAGGCACTTTGGCAAATATCCGAAAACGCCAGACTCCCCACCCACATGAACTTCGGCAAACACAAAGGCACACCATTAGTTGAAGTACCCAAAGACTACGTGCGCTGGTTACTCTATCGACCCAGCGTCGGTCCTTACTTAAGGTAAGCCTTTGCGGTGCTCAACAATGCAAAGCAATAATCGGAGAATGACTCGATTTTGGCGCTAGCAAAACATGTTTTCACAAACTTAAAAGCTGTGCATAAGAGCCGCTAACTTGAAGTAGTATTTTCTTGTTTTGGAGGAATCGCACATTACTAAACGAAGAACTTGAATATTTAAGGAATTTTTCGCCAGACAGGTCAATACCACAAAAACTCACCCGTTAATGCGGCTTTGTAATTCAGAGCATACGGTCATGATTTCCTCAAAGCTCGGCTGGTGCGTCGACAACAAACCATCCTCCAGCATTGCAGCGTAATCTTTTTCAAGCACATCCAACGCAGCACCCTTAGGAACAATCTGAAGTTCGGAACTAATGGCTGCTTTATAGTCAATTGAGTTTTTGTCGGAATCTTTTTCAGCAAAAAACATTGACTTGTGTTCGGCAACTGCATAAGCAAGCTGCTTATCTGCCATTGCGGTTAGCGCATGTCCGGATTGGACCATGGCGGCCAGGTCATACCAATGCCGTGAATATCGCTCACCTCGTAGTCGGTGCTGTCGGCAATACACATGCGTCGCAGTGGCTTTTTCCCAAAAGGTTCGTTCAACCGCCATCACCAGTGGCTGTGCCGTCGGAAATTCAATCCCATTAATCGCGGGAGCAATATCGCATGTCACGGTGTGTCGATGATGTGGCTCACCCGTAGCCCTACCGCCAAATTCAAGCTGAATACTAGGCGATGTATAGCCGGTGCCTAGCCTGATCGGTTCGTAGGAAAGAATCAGTTTTTCTTTTTCATTACCTGCAAGCGTCAAAGTAGCCTGTATTCCCTCACGCTGAAACTTTGACTGCAAAACTGGAATTACTTCACCTTCAATCCACTGAGGTAATCGATCACGAACCCGATCTGTGATTTTTTTAGCTTGACTCGATGTGGCTGGTATCGGATTCCCATCACGCAAAAGCTCTGGCACTACTTCGCGAATATCGTAGGTGAGATCAATGTCCTCTGAGAACCGGTCAATGATCTTGTAAACCTTGGATAGTGACGTACCACCTTTGAAGGTCAGTTTGTCTGCGAGACCGGATCCGTAGATCGCTGACAGCGTCAGCACAACCCAAATGTCTTTTTCTAATAGATGCGGAGGACGGCCAGTCTGAGCGGCGGCCACTTCAAGTGCCTCGGTCTGATCTTTTCTACTGAGGGCAAACCACGAATCAGCCAATGGTGGCCTCGCTTACCGCTTTAGCCATCCAGCTTGGTAACCCAGCGCGAGCATTTCGCATAGCCTCCCATTCCTGGCTAGGCAGTTTTTTCCTCAGCACTTCCAAGACCGAGGGCGCTCGTTCAGGACCAAACCAGATGAGTGCACGTACTGCTTGGCCTGCTGGACGTTTCCCCAAAAGCATCTGCGATCGGTTGCCATGCTTGAGCTCTACTTCCCGATTGCCTAGCTTCAGACGCCGAGACGGACCTGAAGTCAGATAAACCTCACGCGTAGGAACCTGAGTCGTTAACCCTAAAGCATTGGCCTCGGCAGCACCGCTACCTACCACTGTCTCCCCACTAGCAGTCTCAATTGCTTCAACCACTGATTCAGTCGAAGGAGGACGAACACCAAAGCGACCATGAACTGAGACCGAGTAGACACCTCGCCCGACCCTGAGAAGTTTTCCTTCACGAGCAAGACGAGAAAGAGTCTGATCAATCGCTGCACGTGAACCCATGTGCAGGAATTCCTTAGGCGAAAGCAGTCCTCCTTCGGGTAAGGATTGGGCTTGCGAAAGGATGGATTGGGCAAGTTGGCTCATAAGTGGCTCCGTTTGTCAGAAGTCTATAATAGTTTCTGACAAATTGGCAACCCAAGGCCAACGCCTGAGAGGAACTATTCTTAGTGAGTGGCTTGGGACAGGCAATTACGCGATCTTTACTGGGAAGCAGAT
>CANGJE010000101.1 GCA_947454305.1 Oxalobacteraceae bacterium | reverse complement strand
TTGAGCATTTCGCCGATACGCAAACCCAGACCTTTGGCAGCCCAACCCAAGTGGACCTCGAGTACCTGTCCCACGTTCATACGGGAAGGAACGCCCAGTGGATTGAGCACGATATCTGCAGGAGTACCGTCAGCCATGTAAGGCATATCTTCTACAGGAACAATGCGTGATACCACGCCCTTGTTACCGTGACGACCCGCCATCTTGTCACCGGGCTGCAAACGGCGTTTTACCGCCAGATACACCTTGACCATCTTCTGCACACCCGGAGGTAACTCGTCACCCTGAGTGAGTTTCTTACGCTTCTCTTCAAAAGCGAGATCAAATTGATGACGCTTCTCAGCGATAGATTCTTTGATGGCTTCAAGAGCTGCAGCAGCATCGTCATCGGCTGGACGAATATCAAACCAATGATATTTTTCTAAATCAGCCAAATATTCTTTGGTGATTTGCGCACCCTTAACCAACTTCTTGGGGCCACCATTGACTACTTTACCGATCAGCATTTTTTCTAAACGCTGGAATGCATCGCGCTCAACAATACGCAATTGATCGTTGAGGTCTAAGCGGTAACGCTTCAGCTCGTCATCGATAATCTGTTGCGCACGTTTATCGCGTTGAATTCCCTCGCGAGTAAATACTTGAACGTCAATCACCGTACCGATCATTCCCGAAGGAACACGCAGCGAGGTATCTTTTACGTCCGATGCTTTTTCACCGAAAATCGCACGCAGCAATTTTTCTTCCGGTGTTAGTTGGGTTTCACCCTTAGGGGTTACCTTACCAACCAACACATCGCCTGCCTCAACTTCAGCGCCGATATAAACAATACCGGATTCATCCAGACGCGCTAATTGATTTTCAGCGAGGTTAGAAATATCGCGCGTGATTTCTTCAGGTCCGAGTTTTGTATCGCGAGCCACCACCGAAAGTTCTTCGATATGAATCGAAGTGTAGCGATCATCCGCCACAACTTTTTCCGAAATCAAAATCGAATCTTCGAAGTTATATCCATTCCACGGCATGAACGCGACCAACATGTTTTGACCCAAGGCGAGTTCACCAAGGTCAGTTGATGCGCCATCAGCAATCACATCAAGGCGCGCAACTCGGTCGCCAACTTTCGCGATTGGACGTTGATTGATGTTGGTATTCTGATTCGAACGCGTGTATTTGATCAGGTTGTAAATATCAACACCGACTTCACCCGCCTGGGCTTCATCATCGTTTACACGAATCACGATACGACCCGCATCAACATAGTCGACCACGCCGCCACGCAACGCCTGAACAGTAGTACCCGAGTCAACAGCAACTGTGCGCTCAACGCCGGTTCCAACAAATGCTTTTTCCGGACGCAAGCAAGGCACCGCTTGACGTTGCATGTTTGCACCCATCAAAGCACGGTTCGCATCATCGTGTTCGAGGAACGGAATCAGTGAAGCAGCAACTGAAACGATTTGTCCAGGCGCCACGTCCATGTACTGAACACGTTCAGGCGAAACCAAAATGGTTTCACCCGCTTCACGCGCGGATACCAACTCATCCGAAAGATTGCCTTTGGCATCAATGGTCGCGTTGGCCTGCGCAATAATGTACCGACCTTCTTCGATCGCCGACAGATAATCGATCTGGTTACTGACCTTACCGTCAATCACTTTGCGATAAGGCGTTTCCAGAAAACCGTATTCGTTCAAGCGGGCATACAACGCTAAGGAGTTAATTAGGCCAATGTTCGGACCTTCAGGAGTTTCAATCGGACACACACGACCATAGTGGGTTGGGTGTACATCGCGAACTTCAAAACCTGCGCGTTCACGCGTCAAACCACCAGGTCCCAAGGCAGAGACGCGACGCTTGTGCGTGATCTCTGAAAGCGGATTGGTTTGGTCCATAAACTGCGAGAGCTGGGATGAACCAAAGAATTCGCGAATAGCAGCTGATATAGGCTTAGAGTTAATCAGATCGTGAGGCATGAGGTTATCCGCCTCTGCTTGACCTAAACGCTCCTTAACCGCACGCTCGACACGCACTAAACCAGCGCGGAATTGGTTCTCAGCCAACTCGCCTACGCAACGCACACGACGATTACCTAAGTGATCAATATCATCAACCTCGCCACGGCCATTGCGCAACTCAACCAAGATTTTGATGACGGCCAAAATGTCTTCGTTCGACAACGTCATCAAACCGGTCAACTCATCGCGACCCACACGACGATTGAATTTCATACGACCCACAGCCGATAGATCGTAACGATCTTCGCTGTAGAACAAGCCGTTGAAAAGCGCCTCGACTGATTCTTCTGTTGGCGGCTCACCAGGACGCATCATGCGGTAAATCGCGATACGCGCTGCCATTTGCTCAGTGGTATCGTCAGCACGCAATGTTTGCGAGATGTAGCCACCCTGATCAAGGTCATTGGTGTACAGCGTTTGAATATCTTTGATGTTCGCATCACGCAAGCGACCCAACAACTCTTCGGTTAACTCATCATTGGCACTTGAAATAACTTCGCCAGTTTCTGGGTCAACAACGTTAGTCGCCAGAACTCGACCAATCAAATAATCCTCAGGAACGGATATATGTTTGATGCCAGCCGCTTCAACATCGCGTACGTGCTTGGCATTGATACGTTTGTCTTTAGGGACAATGACTTTGCCGGCTTTGTCGGAGATATCGAAACGCGCCACTTCGCCACGCAAACGCTCTGCGACAAATTCCATCTCTGCGCCCTCTGAGCGCAAAGCAAAATTATCAAAGACAAAGAAATTCGCCAGAATTTGTTCCGATGTCATTCCGATTGCTTTGAGCAAAATCGTTACCGGCATCTTGCGACGACGGTCGACACGGAAATACAAAATGTCTTTCGGATCGAACTCAAAATCCAACCATGAACCACGGTAAGGAATAATACGAGCCGAAAACAATAGCTTGCCGGAAGAGTGAGTCTTTCCACGATCGTGCTCAAAGAACACGCCGGGCGAGCGATGGAGCTGAGACACGATTACACGCTCAGTACCATTGATCACGAAAGATCCATTAACTGTCATGAGCGGTAACTCGCCCATGTAGACCTCTTGCTCTTTCATTTCTTTGACCACAGGCTTAGTCGGAGATTCTTTATCAAGAATCACCAAGCGAACCTTCGCACGCAGTGGCGAAGCATAGGTCAAACCACGCTGCTGACATTCCTTCACATCGAAAGGAGGATCACCAAGTATGTAAGACAAAAATTCGAGACGAGCAAACCCATTGTGTGAAACGATGGGGAAGATCGAGTTGAACGCTGATTGCAAACCCTCGCTCTTGCGGGTACTAGGAACCGTATCCGCTTGCAAGAAATCGGTATACGATTCAAGCTGTGTAGCAAGAAGGTAGGGAACATCGTGAACGTTAGCGCGTTTTGCAAATGATTTGCGAATGCGCTTCTTCTCAGTAAATGAGTAGTGCATGAACACTCCGTGAGTGACAGGAAGGATAGAGAATTCAGGATTCAGTAATGAATGCAACCATCACCGATAAACCCTCAAGTCTTTGCCCTTTTGTTGCGATCAATGCCGACGATAAATAGCGTTTCTATTCTCGTCCCAGTTTCAAAACTCCAACAACGCCAAAAGAGCCAACGCGGAACCCCGCCTCGCAACGAGGTCCCGCAGATTGACTCTGGCGCAAAAGCGCTGAAAACCAGAATTACTTGAGTTCTGCCTTAGCGCCAGCCTCTTCCAGTTTCTTCTTCGCTGCTTCTGCATCAGCCTTAGCAACACCTTCTTTAACAGGCTTCGGTGCACCATCGACCAGATCTTTCGCTTCTTTCAGGCCAAGACCTGTAATTTCACGAACCGCTTTAATGACGCCAACTTTGTTTGCGCCAACATCAGACAAGATGACGGTGAATTCAGTCTGTTCTTCAGCTGCAGCTGCACCGCCGCCGCCACCTGCAGGACCAGCGACTGCCATTGCTGCTGCCGATACGCCAAATTTTTCTTCGAATGCTTTGACCAGATCGTTGAGGTCCATTACGGACATGTGACCAACGGCTTCCAGAATGTCGTCTTTAGTAATTGCCATTTAAAACTCCTAAATTTTCGGTAAATGCTTGAGTGGTCCAAGGTAAGTCGTTGCTGCTTGCCATAAACATGGCTTATGCAGCTTCGGCTTCCTTCTTCGCCGCCAGAGCAGCCAATGCGCGTGCAAATCCAGAAACAGGGGCTTGCATGATGCCCAACAACTGGGCGATCAAAACTTCCTTGCTCGGGATACTTGCTAACGCAGTGACGCCAGCTTTGTTCAACGGACTACCTGCGAAATTGCCTGCTTTAATGACCAACTTGTCGTTGCCTTTAGCAAAGTCATTGATAACCTTAGCTGCAGCAACCGCATCGTCCGAGATCGCATAGATCAACGGACCGGTCATTTCAGAGGCAAGTGCGGAAAACTGAGTTCCTTCCACGGCACGACGAGCGAGCGTGTTTTTCAACACGCGCAAGTAAACGCCATTGGAACGAGCTTTCGCACGCAGATCCGTCATGGGACCAACCTCAATGCCACGATATTCGGCCAACACCACAGTCTGAGCCGATGAAATTCGGGCAGAGACTTCGGCTACAACGGCCTTTTTGTCATTTAGATTGAGACTCACGTTCAACCTCCAAAAGTGATGATTGGCTAATGCACAGCCGGGTGGCTGCCTACCTCACATCGTTTCGAACACGGCGTCCGAAGTCAGGAGTTCTGCGACCATGCGATAACTTGCATGGGGCCGAGAGACTGCAAAACTTGTCCGGGCTCGCCATCTGCGTTGGGTGCTTTGGGATGACTCCCTCAACTTATTAACCTTATGCACTATAAATTTGCGCTTTCAGGCCCAACGGTCTTTGATTGCCTGCAGTGACATTTCATTCACCACAGCCCAAAGATCTGCCTCGCATCCTTACGGACACGAGGACTTAATTTTTTACATCAAGCCGACAACGTCGCCTGATCAACACGCACACCGCCACCCATCGTTGAAGACAGCGACACCTTGCGAAGATAAACACCTTTGCTGGTTGGTGGCTTAGCTTTATTGAGCGCATCTAACAAGGCCAACAGATTGGTCTTGAGATCTGCATCAGCAAACGATTTACGACCAATGGTCGCGTGCACGATACCGGCCTTATCTGTACGGTATTGAACCTGACCTGCTTTTGCATTCTTAACCGCAGTCGCCACATCAGGAGTGACCGTACCAACCTTAGGATTAGGCATCAAACCACGGGGGCCGAGCACCTGACCCAACGTACCAACGATACGCATTGTGTCTGGTGAAGCGATCACAACGTCAAAAGGCATATTGCCCGCTTTGATTGATTCAGCCAGATCTTCCATGCCGACGATGTCAGCACCAGCAGCTTTAGCCTGCTCTGCTTTTTCGCCCGTCGCAAAAACTGCAACACGCATGGTTTTACCTGTGCCCGCAGGCATAACCACTGCACCACGAACGACTTGATCAGATTTCTTTGCATCGACGCCCAGTTGAATAGCGACATCAATGGATTCATTAAATTTAGCCGTCGCCAATTCCTTAACCAACGCAATCGCGTTGTCGAATGCGTAGGTTTTGGTGCGATCGACTTTGGCCTTGATAGCCTTAGCGCGCTTAGATAAATTAGCCATTACAGACCCTCCACCGTGATGCCCATCGAGCGAGCTGAACCCGCGATGGTGCGCACAGCCGCATCCAAATCAGCCGCTGTAAGATCAGGCTTCTTCTGGGTAGCGATTTCTTCTGCCTGCTTACGGGTGATCTTGCCCACTTTATCCGAGTGAGGCTTAGCCGAACCCTTTTGGATTCCAGCTGCTTTTTTAATCAAAATCGTTGCTGGCGGAGTCTTCATCACAAACGTGAAAGACTTATCAGCAAACGCAGTAATCACCACAGGAATTGGCAGACCAGGTTCTACACCTTGTGTCTGAGCGTTAAACGCCTTACAAAATTCCATGATGTTCAGACCGCGCTGACCCAGCGCTGGACCGATAGGTGGGGAAGGATTTGCTTTACCAGCTGGCACTTGCAGCTTGATAAAGCCTATGATTTTCTTTGCCATGAGGGCTCCTGTTATTGAGTGATAGCGCCTGTTCGTCAATATGACTACCGATTACTGAGGCTCCTCGGTTTACTGCTTGTAAAACTTTTTGCCGCATCTGATGTTTGATTCCACATCGCGCTACGGCTGGCGCTACTACAACTGATTGTGAGTTGCTTGTTAACTCAGGCTTTTTCTACTTGCCCGAATTCCAACTCAACCGGGGTTGCACGGCCAAAAATTGTGACCGACACACGAACCCGCGATTTTTCATAATTCACTTCTTCGACATTGCCGTTGAAGTCGGTGAACGGACCATCCTTGATACGGACTAACTCGCCCACTTCGTAAAGCACTTTCGGACGCGGTTTTTCTACGCCCTCTTGCATCTGATGCATGATCTTGTCGACTTCATGCGGCGGAATGGGTGTTGGCTTGTTTGACTTACCACCGATGAAACCTGTGACCTTGTTAGTGTTCTTTACTAGGTGCCATGTCTCGTCAGTCATCTCCATCTCGACCAACACATAGCCCGGGAAAAAACGGCGCTCAGTCACTGATTTGTGACCGTTTTTCATTTCGATCACTTCTTCAGTCGGAACTAAAATCTGACCAAATTTATCATCCATACCAGCACGAGTAATGCGCTCAGCTAATGCACGCTGGACACTCTTTTCCATACCAGAATAGGCGTGCACAACGTACCAATGTTTCTTGCTACCAGAACCTGCAGCAGCAGTTTGTTGGGTTTGTTCAGTCATCGTTATCTCCAGCCCAGAATAAGGTCATACAAAACGACCTCAAGCAGCTTATCTGTACCCCAAAGGAACAACGCCATGACAAAAACAAAGCCAAAAACTACGCCAGTAATCTGCATCGCTTCTTTGCGCGAGGGCCAGACTACTTTCTTTGTTTCTCGCACAGATTCCCGGGCAAAACCAACAAAGCTTTGTCCGAGTGCCGATGTCCACGCTGCGCCACCCGCAACCAACAATCCACCAATTAATACTGACGCACGAATAAGCGTTGTCTGACCGGCGAGCAAATAAAAACCAATCAAGCCGGCGAATAAAGCGGTAATAGCCACAGCGAGCTTGGCCTTATCGGCTGAAGTCGTTACGGTCTGCACGGATTGATTCGACATTTACATTTACTTTCGGTGTACAACACCTGATTCGGTGGCAGGGGCGGAGGGCCTCGAACCCCCAACCTACGGTTTTGGAGACCGTCACTCTGCCAATTGAGCTACGCCCCTGCGGAAACTTTGGCAACCAATTCCAAAAACAAGTCATGCCATGTTCGCGCCTAAGCGCGAACACGACAAACATTGTTTAGTCCATGATTTTTGCGACGACGCCAGCACCCACGGTACGGCCACCCTCGCGAATCGCAAAGCGCAGACCTTCTTCCATCGCAATCGGGTTGATCAGCTTAACCGTGATCGACACGTTGTCTCCAGGCATAACCATCTCTTTGCCTT
>CANGJE010000100.1 GCA_947454305.1 Oxalobacteraceae bacterium | reverse complement strand
TCGTGAGGGAGCCGCGCAACTTGCGCGTGCATTAACCCAAGCAGTTGATCGAGTTCAGCACTGCGCACTTTGTAATACCTTTACTGAAAGCGACGTTTGCGAAACCTGTCTGGATGCAGAGCGCGATGCAGGTTTGTTGTGTGTTGTTGAGACACCCGCAGATCAGTTGATGATTGAACAAACCATGACGTACAAAGGTCTGTATTTTGTATTGATGGGCCGTCTTTCTCCGCTCGATGGTATCGGGCCAAAAGATTTGCACCTTGATAGGCTGGTTAATCGTGCGACGGACGGTGTTGTGACTGAAGTCGTATTAGCCACCAACTTTACCAACGAAGGTGAAGCAACAGCGCATTACATTAGCGAGACCTTAAAACAACGCGGGCTCAGCGTTAGTCGCATTGCTCGTGGCGTACCCGTAGGTGGTGAATTGGAGTATGTCGATGCAGGAACCATTGCACGCGCCATGCTAGACAGGCGCAGCACCTAGAATAACTATCTTCAACCACTTTTTCCGAGCTTATGATGAATAAAAAAAATAAAGAATCGGCTTCGGTAGGCCCAATGGCAGGAATCAAAGTACTCGAATTGGGTACCTTAATCGCAGGTCCTTTTTGTGCGCGTATGTTGGCTGAGTTTGGTGCGGAGGTCATTAAGATCGAAGCGCCAGGTGAGGGCGATCCGATTCGTAAATGGCGCGTGCTCAAGGATGGAAATTCACTCTGGTGGTATGTGCAGAGTCGAAATAAAAAAAGTATTACCCTCAATATGAAAGACAAGCGTGCACAAGAAATCGCACGTCGTTTGGCGCTGGATGCCGACATCATTATTGAAAATTATCGACCCGGTGTGCTTGAGAAATGGAATCTCGGCTACGACCAATTAAAAGCGATTAATCCGGCTGCGATCATGGTCCGTTTGTCGGGTTATGGGCAGACAGGGCCATTGCGTGATGCGCCGGGTTTTGGCGCGATTGGTGAATCAATGGGTGGATTGCGCTACGTGTCAGGTCATCCTGATCGGCCGCCGGTTCGAATTGGTATTTCTATCGGTGATTCGGTCGCTTCTTTGCATGGTGCTATAGGCGCGTTGATGGCCTTACGTCATCGCGATGCAACCGGTGGTCGCTGGAATGGAAAATCGGGTGCAGAGTGTGTGGCAGGTCAAGGGCAGATGGTCGATGTGGCTTTGTATGAAGCCGTATTCAACATGATGGAATCGCTGGTGCCCGAATACGATCACGCGGGTGTAGTGCGCGAGCGCACCGGTGGTGCTTTACCAGGGATTGTTCCGTCGAACACCTATACAACAGGCGATGGTGAAAATATCGTGATTGCTGGGAATGGTGATGCGATCTTTAAGCGACTCATGACCGCGATTGGACGACTCGACATGGCTGATGATCCTGCGTTGGCTAACAATGCCGGTCGAGTGCCTGCCACGCAAGCGATTGATGAGGCGATTCAGTCGTGGTGTTCTACACAGACGATTGATGCAGCATTGGCTGTGCTTCAAGGGGCGGATGTACCTGTATCGAAAATTTATTCAGTACGCGACATGATGCAAGACCCGCAGTTTCTTGCGCGTGAGATGTTTGAGCAACATCAGTTCAAAGATGGCTCATCTATCAAGCTGCCTGCGGTTACTCCCAAATTATCTGAAACGCCAGGCTCTACGCATTGGATAGGCCCTGAATTGGGTGAGCACACCGACGAAGTACTAAAAGCCCTGGGTTATTCTGATCAAGAGATTGCTGAATTTCGACATACAGGTGTGCTTTAAGCAAGTGATCTAGATCTCACTTGAGCGATGGTATGTATGAATGCATGCATGTGGTTGTACATCCACCATCGCTTTACTTCGCTGAGTTGATTAATTGTTCTAGTTTTTCTGAATCAGCGCAGAAGAGTCGTATACCTTCGGCCAATTTTTCTGTAGCCATCGCATCATCATTCACAGCGAGCCTGAAAGCGGATTCATTCAAGCTAATTTTCTGAATTGTGGCAGAAGCCGCTTTTTGTGCGGATAGCTTGGGCTCGATAGGACCTTCTGCATCGCGTAATTTTTGCAAGAGCTCTGGGCTGATGGTTAATAAATCACAGCCGGCTAATTCAAGAATTTGCGATGTATTGCGAAAACTCGCACCCATGACTTCAGTAGGGTAGCCAAATTTTTTGTAGTAGTCATATATGCGACCTACTGATTGCACACCGGGATCGTCGGCACCGGCGTACTCTGTTCCCGTCGCTTTTTTATGCCAGTCATAGATTCGGCCCACAAATGGCGAGATTAATTGTGCGCCTGCTTCCGCTGCAGCGATGGCTTGCGGCAAACAAAACAATAAGGTCATGTTGCAGTGTATGCCTTCTTTTTCGAGTACTTTCGCTGCCTGTATGCCTTCCCAGGTCGAGGCGATTTTGATCAACACACGTTGACGTGATACACCCGCCGCATCATAGAGAGCAATTAACTGTCGCGCTTTTTGTAGCGTAGCTTGCGTATCAAACGAAAGACGTGCATCGGTTTCGGTAGACACTCTGCCAGGGATAATCGCAAGAATTTTTTTGCCAAATTCGACCAGTAAATGATCAACCATCTCGCCAGTTGATTTTCCTTGGTGGTTTTGCAGTACGTGATCTAGCAAATTACGATACTCAGGTTTTTGAACCGCTTTGAGTATCAGTGAAGGATTCGTCGTTGCATCTTGCGGCGCAAAGGCTTGCATCGATTGAAAGTCGCCTGTATCAGCGACGACTGTCGTGTACTGTTTAAGTTGGTCGAGTTGATTCATTTCAGTGTTTCTTTTGCAAAGTGCGGGTGATCAAACCGGTAGTCGAGCCGTCATGGGTGTGAGAGGATGTTCTGCCCTCGAGTTCAGGCAGTATGCGTGCCGCTAGTGTCTTTCCGCGCTCTACACCCCACTGATCAAAGCTATTGATGTCCCATAGCACGCCTTGCACAAATGTTTTGTGTTCATACAAAGCTAACAGAGCGCCTAGACTCGCTGGTGTTAGCGTATCTATCAGCAGCGTGTTGCTAGGTCGATTACCTGGCAACACACGGAATTCAGCCAGTGCTTCGCCTACATGGTCTGGTCGTTCATCTTTTTGATGACCCACCATCAACGCTTCTGCTTGCGCAAAACAATTCGCTAGCAATGCGTTGTGTTGGTTAATACGATCATGTGATGGATGGATCGTAGCAATAAAATCGACGGGTACTACATCGGTACCTTGATGCAGCATTTGAAAGTAAGCGTGTTGACCATTGGTGCCTGTACTACCCCAGATCACTTGTGCAGTGGGCGAGGTGACGGGAATGCCCGCTGTTGTGACCCGCTTTCCGTTACTTTCCATATCGACTTGCTGTAAGTGGAGTGGGAATAAACGTAAATCTTCGTGATAGGGCGCTATTAGGTGCGATGTACTTCCAAAATACTGACGGTACCACCAGCTGATTAAGCCGAGCATCACAGGCATATTTTGCTCGAGAGGTGACTTGCGAAAGTGCATGTCCATGTCATGCGCACCCGCTAAGAACGCGCGGAAATTGTCCATACCAACCGCGATCGCGATCGACAGGCCAATCGCAGACCACACAGAGTATCGACCACCAACCCAATCCCAGAAGGGCAGCATGTTCGCTGTATCAATGCCGAATTCAGCCACAGCTTTCGTATTCGTTGATACAGCAACAAAGTGTTTCGACAGATCGCTAGCCTTACCTTTACTCAGAAACCATTCGCGTGCGACATGTGCATTAATTAGCGTTTCTTGGGTTGTAAAACTTTTCGAAGCGATGATGAAAAGCGTTGTTTCAGGCGATAAATTAGCCAGTACCGCATCGATAGCATGGCCATCGACATTGGATAAAAAATGTGCGCGTAATCCCGGTTTGATGAAGGGTCGCAGTGCTGCGCACGCCATCGCTGGGCCAAGATCAGATCCACCAATACCGATATTCACGACATCGGTAATGACCTTGCCTGTAAAGCCTAGCCATTCACCGCTTCGCACTCGTTGCGATAGCTGATCCATGCGAACCAACACCTGCTGGACTTCGCTACTCAAAACCTCGCCATCAAGTTCGAAACGCTGTTCTGCTGGTGCGCGCAACAGAGTGTGAAGGGCAGGTCGTTGTTCTGTTGTGTTGACAGGCTCACCCTTAAACATCGCATCGCGTCGTTGTTCTAATCCGCACGAGCGCGCGAATCCAGTCAGTAGAGATACTGTCGACGCATCGATATGGTTTTTTGAATAATCGAGAAATAGGCCAGCCGCTTCCAATGAAAAACGTTGGAAGCGTTGCTTATCCTGAGCGAACAGCGTTGATAGTTGCCACGTTCGCGCTAGCGATGCGTGGCTAGCAAGCGCTGCCAGGGAGGCTGTTTTGTTGGATGTAGAGTCGGACATTAAAAGGGCGACTGGTGCTTGGCTGTGCCGCGTGCGTCAAAACCGCAATGTTACCTGTAGGAACTTGAAATTTTGCAAATTTCCGACAATTCTTGCTGTTAGTTCGTGATTATCGCAACCCGAATTCCCATTGGAGCCTTTTCGGGCTTTCTTCGTCTTGTGGCAGCACAAATTTCGCCAAATTCCCTCTAAGAAATACCGTTTCAACCCCTATTTTTGAATTGTTTGTGCGATTAACAACACTTTGTTCGAAAATTGCAGCTTTTTAGTTGTTAATTTACTAAACTAAATGTTGTTTTATGAGCAATTAATGGCGAGCTCAGTTTTCCAATGATGTTTTTAAGCGAATGAGGGAGGTCATCTTGCAAGCATTTTCAAGCACAGTCAGGGACATGTATGCGTTGGCTGAATACGCCGCGCCCGACCAATTTCTAACGCAAGCAATTAATTTGCTCCAAATGTGGATACGTTTTGATGGGGCTATCTTTGGTACTGGCGAGGGCGCGCAAAAAAACACCTTGGCGTTGCTGGAGTCGTCGATGGACATACCCGCAGCGACCGTACCTGAGACGATTATTTCGACATCAAACTCGCCGGGAGATGCTGGGTCGAGGTATGCCAATGATCCTGTGGCACGCGGATTTCGTGATGCTCCGTTTTCTCCCGAGCGCGGCGGCGTGCGCGAGCTGTATCGCAAGAGCCGTGATGGCAAAAAGACGCACACTAAAGAGCTATCCGGTACCCGTAATCTTGCTGAAGAGTTGGGCTTGTACCACCTGATGGTCCATGGTGATGATCCTAAGCGTGTCGCTCCCGCACGCTGGATTGTGCTGTATCGCAAGCATGACATACGCTTTGCTGATACCGATGCCGCCTGTCTGCATGGATTGTGGATTCATCTCTCGCGTGCCTTAGCGATTAATCGCAGTCGTGTTTACGAACGTAATACGCAGCGCGATAAGTCCCATGCCATCGCATCGTGTTTGATTACAACCGAGGGTCAGATAGAAATAGGCGATCAGCGTTTATTTGATTTGTTGGAGCGCGAGTGGCCTGAGAGCGCACCCGATCGTATTCCACCGCAGGTGATGGAAATTTTGATGTCGGGTAAAACATTTCGCGGAACACAAATTGAGATCAGTTTGCATCGCCAGAATGGCAGTTTGAGTTGTCGTATACGTCCGGTGGGGGCGATGGAAATATTGAGTCCACGAGAGTTTGTTGTGGCAAAACGATTCGCCGCAGGAATGAGCCATAAGCAAATTGCACGAGAGCTAGGCGTTTCTCATCACACTGTGCGTAATCAGCTAGCGCATTTGTACCGCAAGTTGAATCTACACGACAAAATGTCACTAGCTCAGTATTTGGCGACCAATGCCGCACCCGTTTAATTCTCGCTTACGAGCATTGCTTAAGGTCCTTGGGCCGTCATCCGCTAAAATGTCGTCTTCTCGCACGATGGTGGCCCTTATGACTCAGGATGAATTAAAGCAAGCAGTCGCACGCGCTGCAATTGACTACGTAGTTGATGGTGAAATTATTGGCGTTGGCACGGGTTCAACAGCGAATTTTTTTATCGATGAACTAGGCAAAATCCGCGATCGTATTCGAGGTGCGGTTGCTTCTTCCGAAGCGACGGCCAACCGACTGAAATCTCACGGCATCGCTGTATTTGATTTAAATGATGTGACCAAACTATCGGTGTATGTGGATGGTGCGGATGAAATCAATCATCAAGGTCAAATGATTAAAGGTGGTGGTGGTGCTTTGACACGAGAAAAAATTGTCGCTTCCGTCGCCGATCAATTTATTTGTATTGCTGATGAATCCAAGCTCGTCGACGTGATGGGTCAATTTCCATTGCCGGTGGAAGTCATACCGATGGCGGAGAAAGCCGTGATGCGGCAATTGCTTTCGCTAGGTGCTCAGCCTGAACTTCGTATGAAAGAGGGCAAGCCTTACGTTACCGACAATGGCTGTTGGATACTCGATGCTCGTGGTTTGAAAATTCATCATCCCATTGAGCTCGAACAAAAAATTAATGAGATCGCCGGCGTAGTGAGCGTAGGTCTGTTTGCGAAAAAAGCGGCCTCGGTTTGTTTACTGGGATCAGGCTCGGGTGTGAAGACCTTGAAATTTTAAGCTAATTGTTCGCATTCCAGCGTTGCTGAAAGTTTAGCGAAGTATGGCTCCCATGCCTTCCGATAAGACTTGTGGTGGGAGTACCAAAGGATCTAAAAATACGCTTGACGTATTACGCAAAACGTAATAACTTCTGTAGATGATCCAGTCCTTCCGATGCGCCGACACAGAGGCTCTTTTTGGGGGTGCCCGTCCCAGACGATTCCGCGCTATCCAATCAGTAGCGGAGCGTAAGCTGGCCCAACTCGACGCTGCTATGACACTGGATTTTTTGCGCTCTCCGCCGGGTAACCGGCTCGAAGCGCTAAAAGGTAACAGAGCCGGTCAATACAGCATCCGCGTCAACGATCAATTTCGCGTGTGCTTCGTTTGGAGCGACTCCGGCCCGGTCGATGTTGAAATTGTTGATTACCATTAAGGTGCAAGTATGAGTCGTCCTGTTAATCGTATGCGTCCAGTTCACCCGGGCGAAGTGCTGCGTGAAGATTATTTGGTTCCACTTGAGATGAGCGTCAATGCGCTTGCGATGGCGCTTGCTGTGCCTGCTACTCGCATCCATGAAATCGTGAAGGAACGTCGTGGAGTTACGGCTGACACCGCTGAGCGACTTGCACATTATTTTGGCGGTGATGCTGCTTCGTGGATGGCGCTTCAAGCTGACTATGATCTGAAGACTTTACCTACACGAGCTGAGATAGAGCGAAGGGTTCATCGGCGTTCTGAACTTGCCGATGCCTAATTGAGTAAGGTGAGAATTAAAAAAGCCCAGCATAAAGCTGGGCTTTTGTAGTTGTTAGCTCTCCGACCTTAATCGAATCAGTCACATGCTAATTACTCAGCTGGCGGTACATACCCTTGCGCCTCATCGGCACCATCGCCAAAAAAGTGTTTATCCATTTGCGTTGCTAAGTATTTGCGCGCGCGTGCATCGGCCAGATTCAAGCGATTTTCATTTACCAGCATTGTCTGGTGTTTCAACCAAGCGGCCCAGGCTTCTTTGGAGACGCTCTCCCAGATTTTTTTACCCATCTCGCCGGGATAGGGTGGGAAATCCAGACCTTCGGCTTCTTTTTCTAATTTGATGCAGTGAACCATGCGTGTCATTGAAATCTCCGAGCAATAAATTTATTAGCGAATCTTTTTGATTCGATAGTTTCTATAACTTCTTAATCAGTACCATCGATTTGCGCTGCCAGTTATACATAT
>CANGJE010000099.1 GCA_947454305.1 Oxalobacteraceae bacterium | reverse complement strand
GATAATCCGGAATGGGATGGCTTCAAAAATCTGATCTCTGATTGCCGCGAATTACACCGCCGTAATGAAGTCTTGATTATTCGAAAACTCGATGCCATTCGTGGCACCTTGCAGACACTACAAGGAACGGACCCTACGGCATCAGTAGAAGTGTACGATCGCCTAGGCCGCATTTCTCGTGGACGCGGCGGACGCGGCTACGAAGAAGCCTAAATCTATCTGCTTTATTTCAATCCATCCACCCAAGCTAGTACTGCGGCAATCGCCACATAGACTTCTCGCGGTATCTGCTCTTCTCCATCCATACTAGAAAACAAGGCAAGTAATTCAGGGTCTTGACCGATGTCGGTTCCGCGTCGCTGCGCCTCCTCGACAATCGCCAGAGCAACCGAGTGACTGGTTGATGCTGACAAAGGTATCAGCGGCCGCTCATCCGAAGAAGATGGCTCTAGTTCTGGTGGGCGATTCATGCTTGCACATCCAACATCGCACCCGGTGGTGACGATCCCGTGGGCACACTCGGTCTGGCTGAATTAAAAACCCGAAAAAGACCCAAGCTCAAACCCGACTCGCGCAACACCTGGGTCAACTGACTCACTTTTTGCCGAGCACGCTCTGCTGTCGTGGGTTTGATCGCCCATACCAGCAGATCAATCTGCGAACGCCCAATAAAAGAAATCTTCAGCCAAAGCTCGCCCAGCACGTGATGATCCGTATGAATATTGACTGTGAATGGCGGCGCTTCTTTTTGCTGACGTCGACGAGATGCACGAAAAAATTCAATTTCAACGGGATTGGAATTAGCAAAAGGCAGTACCAAAGCAAAGGCTAGTTCGCCGCGCGACTGTGCTGATAACGACTCCACCTGCGCAGCCTCGATATCGTCAATTGCTCGTTGCAGACTAGCCTTATGGGGTGAATCACGCTCACCCAAGGCGCGGATTAAACGCCGCAACAAAGTTTTTACATCCAGCACGGAAGTCGCTTGCCCACGTGCCAGCATGGATTCAATCCATAAACCCGAACTCTGCACCGCATTTTGCAAGGCACCGGCTGAGAGGCTGTTCATCGACGGTCGCATGCGCAAAAATTGATGGACCAATTCCTCATTGGCCGCTGATTTCAATAAGGCTGCAATCTCTTTGGGCTCGAACAGCGACATCAATGTGGGTGACATCGGTGGACGTAACAATAAAGCTTGCAAACGCGATGGCGTGAGTGGAGTTGCGGCTAGCTCAGTTGCGGAGTGAGTCTCATGATGACCTGCACCCGATTGATTCGTTGCAGCAGCTGCTCTGCGTGAATCAATTAATCGTAGCCACCATCCACCGGGACGCGATTGGGCTTTGAGCCAGACGGGATCGCCAGGACGAAAATGAAAACCAGGGGGAACATCGATCAGCTGCCCGTTGAGCAGCAGTTTTAAACTCTCGCCACGTAATTCCATGCTGCCTTGGATAATCTGGCCATCACGCAAACCCATTTGACGGGCTTGCGCGACTTCCAGCTGCAGTGGACGAATCTCTGCAGAAATCGGGTGTATGCGACCCGACGATGCAATCGGCTCAGTACCTGACATCCGATGTGATGCTACTCAGTCAATCGGGTGACCTATCCGATTAAGGGTAACGAACCCATTTCTTTTTTTCCTCAGCAGAGACTTCGTTCGTTGGAGCGGAACTCGCAACATTCACTGGCAAAGGAGGAATAGCGATTTGTCGTTGAACCGCTGCTGCCGGTGCCAAAGCTGCTGGAGCAGTAGCTGCAGGAACAAACAAACTGTGTTTTTTATCGTAGTGCACATCGCCGCTCACAGCCATCGTTGCACCACTGCCCTCACCCATAACTACCATGCGCATCACATTCACATCAGGTAATTGCAACACCTGACCTGCATTGAGCTTGACGTTTTTCACAGGCGGTCTTAATTGCGGGTTGGCACGTACAAAAGCCTCGCGCATGATTTCCATAGAAAACGGCGTCTTAGGGAAAGTTTTAGCAATCACCTTATCCAGCGTGTCATTTTTTTGAGCGACATAGGCATCACGATCAGCGGATGCTGTTTTCACGCTCTCGCCAGCCACTTGCTGTATCACCGGATTAGGTGCATGAGCTGCAGCATGCGCAGGTGCAGGTGCATGAGCACGCGCGGCCTTGTGACGCTTAGGCGCAACTGCCACCGCTGGTTGATCATGACCACCGTCGAATTTTACGACCGCAGTTTTGTCAGCCGCATGTTTGTCAGCTGCATGCTTGTCATCAGCCTTCTCCGCTGGTTTTTCAGCGACTTTTTCAGCAGGTTTATCGTGACCTGCCTCAGGCTTAGCGGCCGCGTCTTTTTGCTCGTCCTTTTTAGGAAGGAAAGCTTTAGGCACCGCATTTTTTGGATACGGTTTAGAAGGCAAATCTGGCTCAGCCGGTTTCTCATCTTCTTTCTTAGCGTCCTTGGCTGGCTCCTTGGGAGGATCATTCGCCAGAGCGGAACTACCCAATGCCAACAATAGGCAAGCGAGAAGAGCATTAATACGTAGCTTGTTCATTTTTTATCTCCAGATTTCTCAGAAGGGGGTGGCGATCCAGTCGCCGGATCTTGCGATGTCTCTGGGGCCGGCAAGCTTTCTGATGATGGCTTTGCCGTTATCCACGCTGACAACCTCTACTAATGCCAAATGCTGCGCACTATCGGGTTCTAAAATTCGTGCAGGTAAAAATTCACGGTTCATCAACAATAGCTGATCACCGATGGCTAATCCTGCTGTTTGTCCACCATTGATTACCCAACCATTCACGGCGCTCTCAGGCATCACGTTGAATTGCTGTGGTTTACAACCAAAATCGGTATCCATCTTATCTTGCCAACGATCCAGCACGCGATCAAGTTCCGACAACAAACCGGGCGGTAATGGCTGGCTAGTTGTACTCAATTCTGCTGCTGGGAAAAACAATGGCACGGCCTCTTGCCATAACAGGCGCTGACTACTGCGCTCTACCACCGACAAGCGCATCACGAAAGGTACCGGTGCACGACGTGGTGCATCGTCACTGAAAAAATCTCGCGTTGCACTCACCACTTTTTGCATCACTGGCTGCGTGTTGGCCGGACGAACCGCTTCAATACCTAATGCACCTGATGGCAGTAATTCCAGTTGCATATGGTAGGGAGAGATATCCGGCGTGGCACCACTTAACGCGCGATCATAGGCATTGGTCGGAACCACAGTTGTCGGTGCCAGCGACCATTTACGGCCCGCCGTTGCACGGGCGAACAACTTGGACTTAGCCTGATTAAGCAGCCTCTTCCAGTCATACTGATCTGCTCCACTAGTGGCAATCCGAAGCGAAGCATCAAAGGTTGCTTCACGACGGTAACGCTGAAGGTTAGCGCGGCAAATTTCTTCAGAAGGCGTAATACCCTTGCCCTCAGCAATGATGGCGGCTGATGGGCCGTCTTCTGCCTGAAGATAATTCAGCACGCGCACGCCACGTACTTTCATATCTGAGCTAATGCGTGTGTTCTCATGCAACTTGCCATTGTTATCTACCCAAGCTGCGGTATGTACTCGCGTCTGGCCATCCATCGCGGCCTTAACAAGTGCATTTTGCAGTGCTACCAGACGCTTGCTCGGGTCGGTAGGCAGTGGTGTTTCGCCTGCATAAGCAGACACCAGAGCACCGGCCAGCGGCAAGGTCAGCAGCAAGGGTAGAAAACGAGAGGCACGCATGATAGTCACCGTATTAGTTTCAGTACTGATTAGCGGCTACGAGCAGCCAACTGATTCAGGTACAGAACGCGCAGATCATTAACTACACGGCCATCCAGCGACATGGTGGTCTCGTAGGTATCGTCACCAATCGGTGTGATCGACTCGAGAACCGCGCCATAGATGATGCCTTGTACACGCGTACGGAAGGTATCACTCGTCACCATCATCTCAGCAACAGTCGTTGTCGCATCGAGTTGTTGACCGTAGACCTGTTCCGTCAACGCACGATAAGCATCGAGCTTGGAAGCACGAATGGCCATCAGGCGCTGTTGCGAAGCATTTTTGTGATTTTGTGTGCTGATTACTGCGTAGCCGGTAGCACGGATCGTCTGCTGACGCTCCATCATCGGCGTAATCATGCTCACAGGCTCAGCCGATGCTTTGGATTCTGCCTTAGGCTCGGAGCGTGCAAGTTCTGTTGCAGGCGTCCTGGGTTCAGCCGGTTTAGCCGACTCAACTGGTTTAGTTTCAGCTTTAGCCGAAGAATTATCAGCTAGCGCTACCGAGGGAAACGCCTGGAAAGCTGAAATCAGCGCAACCAGCGAAACCATTGTGCATTTGGACATCTTGTTCATGAATCACCCCTTTTTGTCGTCATCGCATTCGTCCCACCCGGAACACTTCTTGCGAAACCTAGTTATTTCTCGAAAAACCAACCACTAAAACCTGACTGGACTACCGAGACCACGTTCTAACGAAGCATTTACGGTGAGCAAAAATTCCTTTACTCCCCCGCTTAATCGGCAGTCATTTCAGGTTCTTTAACGAAATGCCCACCGGAAACTCATCAAAACGGCTAAAAAATAGTTAAAAGACAATTTATTTCCTATGAATCCAATGAAATTCCACCCTACTTCTAATAAACCTTGCCGGAAAATGGCTAAAAATCGGTGGCACATCAATTGCTTAGTAGTTCTACGAGGAAATTTGCATTTGATAGACCTAAATTTTAACTTATTGATTTTTAAAGACTTTTAAACAAAGCATAGCAATGAGCACCCTTTCCATGTCAACAATCCGACAGCGTCTGTCTGGCTTCGAATTCTCGGGCCTGGGCATTCCTTTCTTGGTATTGCTGATCATGGCTATGTTGGTAGTGCCTTTGCACCCCATGCTGCTGGATGTTTTCTTCACTTTTAATATTCTCGTCAGCGTGGTCGTAATCATGATCGCCATCGGCACAAAAAAGCCGCTGGATTTTTCATCGTTCCCTTCTGTTCTTCTTTTTGCAACGATGCTGCGACTGGCGCTGAACGTGGCGTCGACCCGAGTCATTCTGGTGAATGGCCATGAAGGCGAACATTCCGCAGGCGCCGTGATTGCCGCTTTCGGCGAATTCGTTATTGCTGGCAATTATTTAGTCGGCCTTATTATTTTCGTGATCCTGATGATCATCAACTTCGTGGTCGTCACCAAAGGTGCTGGCCGAGTATCTGAAGTAAATGCCCGTTTCACGCTAGATGCGATGCCCGGTAAGCAGATGGCGATTGACGCCGATTTGAACGCGGGCTCGATCACTCAAGAACAAGCCAAAACCCGCCGCGACGAAATAGCGCAAGAAGCTGACTTCTTCGGCTCCATGGATGGTGCCTCTAAATTTGTATCTGGCGATGCCTTGGCAGGATTACTGATCTTACTAATTAACGTCATCGGCGGTCTGGCGATTGGTGTCGGTCAGCACGGCTTATCATTCTCCGAAGCGGGCAAGCTGTATGTATTGCTGACCATTGGCGATGGCTTAGTGGCCCAGGTTCCGTCCTTATTTTTGTCGCTAGCGACTGCGATCATCGTCACACGCGTGACGACGGCCGAAACCATGACCGAGCAGGCCATGACACAACTGGCCAACCCAACCGCCCTCTTCATTGGCGCGACCATCATGACGATTTTGGGTGTGGTGCCCGGTATGCCACATCTGGTCTTCTTAACACTCGCCTTAGCTGCAGCGGGTCTGGGTGTCATGCTGCTCAATCAAGAGGATGTACTTTCAAAAGAAGCCGAACAACAAGCCGCAGCTGACGACAAACCCGACGCTCCTAAAGAGCTGGACTGGGATGACGTTGATCAGGTGGATTTGATTGGCCTGGAAATCGGCTATGGCTTAATACCTTTAGTGAACCCCGAGACCGGCGGGCAATTAATGCCTCGCGTCAAAGGCGTTCGCAAAAAACTTTCAGCTGAACTGGGCTTCCTGGTTCAGACCGTGCGTATTCGTGATGCCTTGAATCTCGACCCTGACGTTTATCACATCGTATTAAATGGTGTGGTGCGCGGTCGTGGTGAAATCAAGAGCGGTCGTGAACTGGCTATCAACCCAGGCAAAGTCTATGGTGAGTTAGAAGGCATACCCACCAAAGAACCCGCCTTCGGTCTAGAAGCCGTCTGGATTGACCCTGCCCAGCGCGACTATGCACGCACACTCGGTTACACCGTGGTGGATCCGGCTACAGCGATTGCTACTCATTTAAATAAAGTACTGCGTGATAGCGCATCTGAGCTGCTCTCGCACGATGAAACCCAGCAGCTGCTGGATAAATTAGCTGCTAAGTCACCTAAATTAGTTGAGGATCTCGTCCCCGGCAAGATGGCTCTGGGCGTTATAACTCGCACGCTTCAGCATTTGCTCGCCGAAGGTGTTGCGATTCGTGACATGCGCACGATTGTTGAAACCTTGTCCGATGTCGCCGCCAAAACCCAAGACCCTGAACAACTGACCGCTTATGTCCGTCCCAAGCTCGGTCGCATGATCGTGCAAGAGCTGGTGGATATGAAAGATAGCTTGCCCGTGATGACGCTAGCACCCGATTTAGAGCAACTGCTGCACAACGTGCTGTCGAATGGCGCCCCCGGACAATCGGTAGTGATTGAACCCGGCTTGGCAGAAAGTTTATTTGCCGCCTTGCGTGAAGCAGGCCGCACAGTAGAAGACGATGGTAATCCCGCTGTACTCGTGGTGGCACCTTCGATCCGCCCATGGCTGTCGAAGATGGTTCGCCACCGCATACCTGAAATGACGGTGCTCTCGTATACCGAGATCCCCGATGATCAAGCAGTCAAAGTTATTTATACGGTTGAAGCACAGACCAAGTCCTAATCAGACGAGTCGCAACAGGAAAAAACATGGAACTTAAACGCATCCTCGCAAAAGATCTCCGACGGGCCACCGAAAAGGCGGTAGCCCTGTACGGTCAGGACGTGCTCTTCGTGTCGAATTCACGCGCCAACGGAATGATCGAAGTGATCGTCGCTGTCGACGTGAATCCCGAACCGTGGGTAGAAGCCCGTGCTGGCGGCGATGGTGAACGCTTCGGCGAAGTGCTGCATCAGTCATTCAAAGCATTGGATAAAGGTGCGACTGCCTCCCCTGCCGACGAACGCTCGATCAAACAGGATGCCAATCAGCATGCCAATAACGATCGCAATCAAGAACAGAACAGCGATTCGTCCAACGCATCTCAGCATCGTGAATACATACGCGGACGTGAAATCGTTGACATGGTGCGTGATGAACTCTCTGCCATCCGTAAAGAATTCAAGCTAGCGCAACGCGTCGCTACCTGGCAATCAGAAAGCTCAGCGAATGCAGCGGTTCGACCACTGATCGCTGCTTTAGCTGAAGCCAGCATCCCTGTTTCATTGCGTACCCTTTTAGTCGATCACATCAACACGATGACGGATCTAGATGAAGCCAAAGAAGCTCTACGACTTCATCTCACTAAGAGCTTGGGTGAACATTGGGCCAAACTGCCACAACGTGGTGTGCACGCTATTGCAGGCCCAGCCGGCGCAGGTAAAACATTAATGGTGGCACGCTTAGCGCGCGCCGCCGCTGAACGTAAAGGTGCTGAATCGGTTGCTGTAATTAGCTATAGCGATCAACGCGCTGGTGCGTGGAGCCAAATACAAATGTTGTGTGCCCAATCCGGTGTTGATTGCCTGCGCGCTAACGATCCAGAAACTTTGAAAACCCTGCTCTCTGAACTCGGTCAGCGTCGTTTGGTATTAATCGACACACCCGGTGTGCAGACCGCAGAAAAACTACAACAGATCATCGAGTGCTGCCCTGAATTGAGTGCGCATTTGATCGTGCCAGCCGATGCCTCGATGACGACTGTGCGTCGCTATCTGGCCGACATGAAAATTAACTGGGCCAGCTTAATGGTCTCGCGCATGGACGAAGCAACTCAACCCTGGGCATTACTGCAAATGCTATGCGAAAAGCCAGTCAAACTTTCGGCTGCATCGCACAGCCCACTCGCTACTGACGGCTCACAAGTACTGACAGCCAATGAGCTGGTGGCATTGGCGATTCGCGGACTCGGATTAGAAACCACGCTGGTAGCCGACGAAGTATTAGATAAAGACGAAATGACCGTGGTCACTGCCACTCATGCTTTGGTCAACCGTATAG
>CANGJE010000098.1 GCA_947454305.1 Oxalobacteraceae bacterium | reverse complement strand
CGCAATCATGGAAGGCTACGGTACTTACATGGCGCAAGTGGCAGAAGTTTCGGTCACTGACGGCAATCCAAAAGTACACAAAGTCTGGGTGGTTAGCGATCAAGGCAACATGGTTAACCCTGAGATCGTTCGTCAGCAGTTGGAATCAGGCATTATCTATGGTCTCTCAGGTGCTCTGTACACTGAGAACACCTTGGCAAATGGCCGCATTCAACAGGCTAACTTCAATGACTTCCCGCCGATTCGTCAGAATCAGGCTCCAGTGATTGATGTGACTCTGGTTGAAACGTCGAACAAGCCAGGTGGCGTAGGTGAGCCTTCCACTTCGCTGATCGGACCAGCTGTTGCTAACGCGATTTTTGCTGCAACTGGCAAGCGTATTCGTAGCATGCCATTGGCTAAGGGCTTGAAATCAGCCTAATAAAGTAGCGCGTTGAACGGCTCCCCTCCCGCAAGGGTGGGGAGCTTTTTTTTACTGGCTTCAAAAGTGATGTGTCATGGATAGTATTGATCTTGAAGTACTCAAGTCGTGCAGCGATTGGATCGCCGCGGGTAAGCGCTGCGAACTCGTCACCGTCATTAAGACCTGGGGTTCTAGTCCGCGTCCCGAGGGTGCTACGTTGGGTATTTGTGACGATGGTCATGTGGTTGGTTCAGTTTCTGGTGGCTGCATAGAAGATGACTTGATTGATCGCGTTCGTAAAGAAGGCATTACGCGCACCCAACCTGAGGTCGTGACCTATGGCATCACCGCCGATGAGGCGCATCGTTTTGGGTTGCCCTGTGGTGGCACCATACAACTGGCGATAGAACCGCTTTCAGCGGAGAGCCAAATAACGGAATTAATTGAGCGATTGGGCAAAGGCGAGTTAGTTGCCCGACGCGTTGACTTGCAAAATGGTGCGGTGACTCTGGGATCCGCTAAACCCGGTATGAGTTTGCAAGTATCTGAATCAGCACTGACGACTATTCATGGCCCGCGTTGGCGGCTGTTGATTATTGGTGCGGGTCAGTTGTCGCGCTTTTTAGCGCAGATTGCGGTGGGTATGGATTACTCTGTCACGGTGTGCGATCCGCGAGAAGAATATCGTGAGGGTTGGCATGTTGAAGGCGTGCAGGTAGTCCATGCTATGCCCGATGATTTAGTGCTTGAGATGAAGCTAGATAGCCGTTGTGCTGTGGTGGCATTGACGCATGATCCTAAGTTGGATGATCTCGCGTTAATGGAAGCGCTAAAATCGGAAGCGTTTTATGTTGGTGCGATCGGTTCGCGTTCTAACGATGAAAAGCGTCGTGAGCGTTTGCTCGATTTTGATTTGACGCCGGCTCAGCTAGAAAAATTGCACGGGCCGATTGGTTTGTATATCGGTAGTAAAACACCGTCGGAAATTGCGATATCGATACTCGCGGAAATGACGGCCGTAAAAAATGATGTATTGCTGCCGGAAGAAATGAAGGTGGGCAAAGCTAAAGCATCGGCTCAGCTGGAAGCGAGTCCTGATGCCTGCTTATATGATCCTAGCCAACGAATTGTCTGAACGTCCCGATACTCCCTGCGTAGCAGTATGCTCCACCACCTTCGACGATGTTTGTCGCGGTTGTGGTCGAACTGTGGTCGAAGTTGCCGAATGGGTGTTCATGTCTGCTGAGGACAAGGAAATCGTCTGGGAGCGCATCCTTGCGGAAGGTTTTCCGCGCCGAAATTACTAAATTTGCATGAAAAATAGTGCATTGATGTCTTCGCATCTCATGGATAAACTTGTTTAGCCACGTTTTTTATATTTCCTGCGATTTGTTGATTGTTAGACTAGTAATCTTGTAATTCCGTCGTCATAATCACGGCCTAAAGTAGTGCAGTGACTACTTCTCTCAGCCCTTTTTCCGCGAACGCGGCCTCTTCCATGAGTGCATCCCCTCCAGAAAGCCAGGTTTCAAGCGTGGTGCAATCCGGTTATACGCACGCAGCTAGCGGCGCAAAATGGCAAGATTTTCTGTTTCACAAGATCACACTACTTTTTGCAGCATTGGTTTTGCTGGTTCTTGTTGGAATTTTGATGTCGTTGATTCTTGGTGCCTGGCCTGCTTTGCAGCATTTTGGGCCCGGCTTCATCACCCGCGTTGAGTGGGATCCAGTGAATGACGAATACGGTGCGCTAATAGCGATTGCCGGCACACTCATTACTTCTGGCCTTGCGTTGCTTATCGCTTTTCCGATTAGTTTTGGTATTGCCTTGTTCCTCACCGAGATTTGTCCAGGTTGGCTTAAACAGCCTTTGGGGACAGCGATTGAGTTATTGGCTGGTGTGCCCAGTATTATTTACGGCATGTGGGGCTTGTTTGTGTTTGCCCCTTTGTTTGCTGATCATGTACAACCTTTACTTCAAAATACATTAGGCGAAGTGCCAGTGATTGGTCAGTTGTTTCAAGGCCCGATGATGGGTATAGGCATGCTCACTGCGGGCCTGATTCTTTCAGTGATGATCATTCCATTTATCGCCTCAGTTATGCGCGACGTATTTGAAACCTGCCCAGGTGTGCTCAAAGAATCAGCCTATGCGTTGGGTTGTACACGCTGGGAAGTGGTAAAAAATATCGTGCTTCCATACACGCGTATTGGCGTTGTGGGTGGTGTCATGTTGGGCTTAGGCCGAGCGCTGGGCGAAACGATGGCGATTACCTTTGTGATTGGTAATGCACATGCTATATCGTGGTCATTGTTTGCTCCTGGTAATAGCATTGCATCGACCCTAGCCAATGAATTCGCTGAAGCCGAAGCGGGGCTGCATATGTCGTCGCTGTTTGCGCTAGGACTTATATTGTTTGTGATTACTTTCATCGTTCTGGCGGCCGCAAAACTGATGCTGCTTAAGATGAGCAAAAATGAAGGTAGCAAATAATGTCCACTAATTTATGGCAATCGAATAATCCCATTTACCGTCGTCGGTTGATACAGCATCGAGTGGGTATTTTCTTGTCGATCTCTGCCATGGCTATTGGCTTAGTTTCCCTTCTGTGGATTTTGGCGGTGTTGTTAATTAATGGTATCGGTGCTATCGATATCGAGATGTTCACGCACACCACACCAGCCCCGGGTAGCGATGGAGGTGGCTTGTTAAATCCCATCATTGGTAGCTTGATGATGGTGGGAGTCGCCACACTGATTAGTACCCCAATAGGTATTTTTGCAGGGATGTATCTTGCTGAGTACGGTGAAGAAAGTCGCTTTGCTCAAATCACGCGTTTCGTTACCGACATTATGTTGTCTGCGCCATCGATTGTGATTGGTTTGTTTATCTATGCGATTTACGTGGCCAATGTGCGGCATTTTTCTGGTTGGGCCGGAAGTTACGCCATCGCATTGATTGCGATTCCAGTTGTTGTGCGCACCACAGACAATATGTTGGCCTTAGTACCCCATAGTCTGCGCGAAGCCGCATTTGCACTCGGCGCGCCGCGCTGGAAAGTAGCAACGATGATACGACTGCGTGCCGTTAAGGCGGGTGTCGTAACTGGTATTCTTTTGGCAGTAGCACGTATTTCCGGCGAAACAGCTCCGCTGTTGTTTACTGCCTTGAACAATCAATTTTTCAACGCGGACATGAATTCGCCGATGGCGAATTTGCCGGTTGTTATTTTCCAGTTTGCCATGAGCCCTTACGATAACTGGCGTGAGCTGGCATGGGGTGGTGCTTTGCTTATCACGTTCAGTGTGTTAGCCCTGAATATTGTGGCGCGCGTCGTGGTTAGATCTGGCAAAAACACTGTATAGGAATAATTATGAATACCGTCTTGCTTGGTGATCCGCCAGTAAACTCAGTGCACGATTCAGTAACGATTAAAGTTCAGGATCTGAATTTTTATTATGGATCGTTTCAAGGCCTGAAAAATATTCATCTGGATGTGTTCGATAAGAAAGTAACAGCATTTATCGGCCCTTCAGGCTGCGGAAAATCGACCCTGCTTAGAACGCTCAATCGCATGTACGATTTGTATCCTGGTCAGCGTGCAGAAGGTTCGATCATTTATAAAGATCGCAACATTCTTGATTCCGATGTCGACGTGAATGTGCTGCGCGCGAAAATTGGTATGGTGTTTCAGAAGCCGACACCATTCCCTATGTCGATTTATGAAAACATCGCTTTTGGTGTTCGTCTGTATGAAAATTTACCTAAGGGTGAAATGGACGAACGCGTCGAATGGGCGCTCAATAAAGCCGCCTTGTGGACTGAAGTAAAAGACAAGTTAAATAAAAGTGGTCTGTCGTTATCAGGTGGACAGCAGCAGCGTCTGTGTATTGCACGCGGTGTGGCGGTCAAGCCAGATGTTTTGCTGCTGGATGAGCCGACCTCAGCTTTAGATCCTATATCTACTGTAAAAATCGAAGAACTGATTAGCGAGTTGAAAGACGATTACACAATTGCGATTGTGACTCACAATATGCAACAAGCCGCTCGCTGCTCTGATTTCACAGCCTATATGTATCTGGGTGAGTTAGTCGAGTTTGGTGAGACAGATAAAATATTCCTGAACCCAAGCAAAAAAGAAACTCAGGATTACATCACCGGACGTTTCGGCTAATTTTTATTCATTACTGCTGACGGACCACAGGAGACCAGCATGCCCACCGAACACTCGTCGAAACAATATGAGCTAGATCTGGAAGGAATACGATCGCGCGTCCTTCAGATGGGCGGTATGGTTGAAAAACAGTTTCACGATGCGATGAACTGTTTTCGAACGCTCAATGTTCAAGAATCCGAACGTATTATTGCGGCGGATGTTGAAGTCAATCAGATGGAAGTGGCGTTGGATGACGCCTGCAGCCATTTGATTGTTAAACGCCAGCCAGCAGCGAATGATCTTCGCACCGTTATGGCAACGATCAAAGTCATTACCGATCTTGAGCGTATTGGTGATGAAGCGACTAAGATTGCTCGTGCTGCTAATGCGATATATCAGCGTGGGCTTGTACCCATAGCGCATGAAGATATTGTGCGCGTTATGGCTATATCGGCAGGCCGTCAATTGCATGATGCACTGGACGCTTTCGCTCGCATGGACGAGAAACAAGCAACACGTCTGATTGTGGCTGATGAAGAAATCGATCACGAATATCGTGCAGTGATGCGTAATGCCGTAACCTTCATGATGGAAGATCCGCGTACGATTTCAGCTGCGCTCGATACCGTGTGGGTTGCTAAAGCAATTGAGCGTATCGGTGACCATGCCAAGAACATCGCTGAATATGTGATATATATTGTCGAAGGAAAAGACATTCGACATACTGATTATGCAATCTTGCAGCAAGCCTCCCAGTAAACTAATTATTTCTCGCCATGGCTAGCCGTTCTTCTCCCATTCTGCTGGTTGAAGACGAGCTACCAATCGTCGAGCTAATGAGCTTTGCGCTCAGATCTGCAGGCTGGGAAGTCGATTCCGTTCAAAACACTGCCGATGCGTGGAATTATCTGCAGCAAAAGCGTCCACAAGTCATTCTTCTCGATTGGATGTTGCCAGATCAATCCGGCCTGAGATTGTTGTCGCGGATTCGTGCCGACCGCAATTTCAGTACCTTGCCTGTGATTATGGTTACAGCTAAAGGTATGGAAGAAGACAAAATTGCCGGCCTTGATCAAGGGGCTGATGATTACATTACAAAGCCATTCTCGCCGCGTGAATTAGTCGCTCGCATTAAGGCACTAATACGCCGCAAAGCTCCGGAACATGCCGAGCTTGAGATGAGTATGGGTCCTTTAACCGTCGATCCAGTGAGTTGCCGTGTCAGCGTTGACGACGCCCCGATTGACATTGGCCATGCCGAATTCAAATTGCTTAAATTTCTTATCGCTCACCCCGAGCGCGTCTTTTCACGCAGCCAGCTACTCGACAAAGTCTGGGGCGATCATGCGGTGCTCGAGGAAAGGACAGTCGATGTCCATGTTTTACGCTTGCGTAAAGCCCTAGGCAAAGCAGATTTTCTCGTCAAGACCGTTCGTAGTGTAGGCTACATGCTGTCTGAAAAATAATTCCATTTTTGTATGACCTCAAGAAGCTTGTTCTGGATTCCTGTAATAGTCCGGCTGGTGTTGCTGTTGGCCGCTGGATTCACTGGTTGGGCCGTCTGGGATTTCACCAGAGGGTTGGCGATCGCATTTATTATCTTGCTCGTCTTGATCTTTGTTCAGCTGCGCTACATGTATCACTTGTCGCTCTGGTTGGACAGGCCGGAAGAAACCAAACTCAAAGACGGTTGGGGATCATGGACCGATATTTTCGCTAAACTCTACCGACTGCGCCGCGACGATCAAAAGAGTCGAGCTGAACTGGCAGAGTGGTTGTCGCGTTTTCGTGAAGCCATGAGTCAGTTACCCGATGGCGTCGTCATCATGGATGATGTGTTATTTCTAGAATGGTGTAATCCGGTTGCTGAACGACAGCTAGGCCTCAGCCTGAAATCTGACAAAGGTATGCGAGTCACCAATTTGATTCGTAGCCCTGAATTCATCGACTACATAATTCTTGCTCACTACGAAGAACCACTGAGTTTAACTATCAATGGCCGCAAATTAATTGTTAGACTGATTCCGTTTGAAAATCGCCGCCAAATTTTAGTCACGCACGATATGACTGAATTTGATCGATTAGATCAAATGCGTCGCGATTTCATTGCCAATGCTTCGCATGAACTGCGTACCCCACTGACCGTTATTAATGGATTTTTAGAGATCGCTAATTCAGAGCCCAATCTGGACGCAGCATCTCGCGAACAGCACATTAAACTCATGGTGGAGCAGGGTAAGCGCATGCAAAATCTGATCGAAGATATGCTGGTCCTTACTCGACTGGAATCGATTGATTATCCGGTACGCGATGAATTTGTCGATATTCGTCATTTACTTGATGGGGTGCTCATTGAAGCGCAAGCATTATCAAGCAATAGACATAAGATTTCGTTAGCGTGTGATGGGCCTGATATTTTGGGCGGTACAGAAGAATTACGTAGTGCCTTCAGTAATTTGGTGTCGAATGCGATTCGCTATACACCCGATGGGGGTCAGATCGAAATTTCTTGGCATAAAAATATTCTAGGTCCAGCATTCTCCGTTAAGGATAATGGTATCGGTATCAAGCAAGAAAATTTGGCTCGATTAACCGAGCGTTTTTATCGCGTTGATAAAGGTCGTTCGCGTGAGACTCAAGGCACAGGGTTAGGTTTGGCCATTGTTAAGCACGTACTGATGCGTCATAACGCGCGATTGCTGATCGAATCCGAATTGGGTAAGGGGAGTGTGTTCACCATACAATTTCCCGAATCTTTAGCGCCAGCAAAAGCCGCGTAATTGGTTTACGATTTTTTATCGACTTTGCTAATCGTAAAAAAATCATCTACAGACAAAAAAATATTGATGTTTGAACGCTCGATCATCACGAAAATTTTCACCATGCTATTGGTCGTGGCTCCCATTGCACACGCAAAAAATTTTCAATTCACAGCAATAGGTGATACCTCATATGTTTCGCCAAGTCAGCTCGATCAGCTGGTTGATCGCATAAATCACGAACCAACGCGTTTTACTATTCATGTCGGTGACATCAAGTCAGGCAGTACCTTGTGCAGCGATGATATGTTCGCGCGAGTCTATAGCCAATTTATGGCGTTCGATCAGCCCTTGATTTATACGCCAGGGGATAATGAATGGACGGATTGCCATCGTAAAAATAATGGCCCTTATGATCCTATTGAGCGACTCCAAAAAATCAGAGGCCTGTTTTTTTCTTCTGATCAGAGCTTAGGTCGTCAATCCTTAACGCTTGAGCAGCAATCAGTACAGGCTGCTTTTCGTGAATTTCCTGAAAATCGCCGCTGGTCAGTCGAGAGCATTAGCTTTGCCACTATTCATATGGTGGGATCAAACAATAACGATCAACCTGAATTACCATCATCGCGCGAATTTACATTGCGTAATAAAGCTAACATCGCTTGGATGAAAGAAACGTTCGCAGTAGCCCGCAAACAAAATAATAAAGCGATCGTTTTCGCGATGCAGGCCGATACGTTTTACGATCCGTCTAAACCACCTGAATCAGGCTTTAGAGATTGGCTGTCTGCATTTCAACAAGAAATGTCGAGCTGGAAAAAACCTGTGCTCTTAATACAAGGTGATAGCCACGTGTTTAAGGTTGATCGCCCCTTTGCT
>CANGJE010000097.1 GCA_947454305.1 Oxalobacteraceae bacterium | reverse complement strand
AGAGGATTCAACGCCAAGAACAATCATTTAGGAAAGTGAAAACAGTCAGCGAATGCCGCATTCTAGTGGAAAGCTCAACTACACATGGATTTAATGAGTCGTGCTACAGGGCGGTCAAGCGATCACTCAGGCCAGCATCGGGTATTCGTTGTAAGCTTCTACACTATGGACAATCATCAATCACCATTGGTAGCCGCACCTTTTATACGTGAAATCGCCCGTGGCAAGAAAGGTGCGCGTGATCTTTCTCGTGAAGATGCGCGTATGTTGTTTGCCGCCATGCTGAATGGCGAAGTCTCTGATCTTGAGCTGGGTGGCTTCTTGATTGGTATGCGCATCAAGGGTGAATCAGTTGCTGAGATTGCCGGTTTTTTAGATGCCGTTGAATCGTCGTTTGATGCTTTGCCCATACCCAAGGCTGAATTCGCACCCGTAGTTATCCCAAGTTATAACGGTTCGCGACAATTCCCCAATTTGACACCGTTGCTAGCTTTGTTGCTGGCGCGTGAGGGCGTGCCCGTTTTAATGCATGGCCTGTTGAACGATCCCGGCAGAGTCACCAGTGCAGAAATACTGCAGCTGCTCGGAGTGCAACCCGTAACGCAACAGGATGATCGACAGGATGTAGTGCTGCATAGTTTCGAAAAACGTCAGCCGGTATTTTTCCCTATTCAGTGGCTTGCTCCTCGCGTGCATCGTTTGCTGGAAGTACGGCGTGTTTTGGGCTTACGTAATTCAACACACACGCTAGTGAAGATCATGCAGCCTTTTGCGCAGCCGGCATTGCGTTTGGTGTCGTATACCCATCCTGAGTATCAAATGATGCTGAGTGATTATTTTTCTACACAGGCCCCGGCGCAGCGAGGCGATGCATTTCTAATGCGTGGTACCGAGGGTGAAACAGTAGCCAATGCAAAGCGCGCACAGTCGGTTACCTGGTTTCATAACAATCAGGCGACAGTGTTGGTAGAAAAACAGTCGCCGGTTGATGAGTTGCCGCCATTACCAGCAGCCAGTGATGCGAAAACGACGGCACATTGGATAGGCGAGGTATTAGCGCAGCGTCAGCCGGTTCCCGAGCCGATTGCTGAGCAGGTTAGGCAATGCCTCAACGTAGCTCGCCAATTAAGGCAGCAAAATCATGAGTGATCATTTCGATGTCGCCATTATTGGCGCTGGTGCGGCGGGCATGATGTGTGCCTCAGTGGCCGGACAACGTGGCAAGCGTGTTGTGCTAATAGATCACGCAGAAAAATTGGCAGAAAAAATTCGTATCTCCGGCGGTGGGCGCTGTAATTTTACGAATGTCGATACCAGCCCTCAGAATTTTCTCTCTCAGAATCCACACTTCTGTAAAAGTGCGCTGTCGCGTTATACGCCGCATGATTTTCTATCGCTGGTGAAGCGACATAACATTCCTTTTCATGAAAAGCATAAAGGCCAATTGTTTTGCGATCGTTCGGCGGAAGACATTATTGCGATGCTCAAAGCGGAATGTGATGCGGGTAATGTGCAGTGGCGTATGCCGGTATCCGTTAAAGGTGTGGAAAAATTAGCGGATGGTTTTTCAGTCAAAACCGGTGATGGTCTTATTACCGCCTCCTCATTGGTGATCGCTACCGGTGGTTTGTCTATACCTAAAATCGGTGCCACTGATTTTGCTTTTCGAATCGCGAAACAATTTGATCTTCCTGTGGTCGAGACCCTTCCAGGTTTGGTGCCGCTGACGTTTGAAGAATCTAGCTGGCAATCGTTTGTGCCCATGGCGGGTATATCACTGGAAGTGGATATTGCCTGCGGCGAGAAAAAATCACGCGGGCAGTTTCGCGAAGATTTGTTATTCACTCACCGCGGTTTGTCTGGGCCAGCGGTACTACAAATTTCCAGTTTTTGGCGCGATGGGGCAGCCTTGACTCTTAATCTGTTGCCGACACTAGATGTGGTTCAGACCTTGATCGAAGAAAAACAAGCCATTCGTAAAAATGTGGGGAACTGGTTATCCCAGTTTCTGCCGACTCGTTTGGCTGAGGGTTGGTTGTTGGCTCAGGGGTTTAGCCCGGACGTGCGCGTGCCCGAGTTGCCAGACAAGCAATTGCGACGACTGGGGGAATCGCTCAACCGTTGGAGCTTGGTGCCGAACGGTTCTGAAGGGTATCGCAAGGCTGAGGTAACTCTGGGCGGGGTCGATACCCGGGCATTGTCCCAGCAGTCCATGATGGCCAATCAGGTTCCGGGCCTGTATTTCATTGGTGAGGCCGTCGATGTCACAGGCTGGCTGGGCGGCTATAACTTTCAATGGGCTTGGGCTTCCGGGGTCGCGGCGGGATTATCTTTTTAGTATGAAATCGGCTAAATCAAAAGGATTTCATCGTTTGGCTTCCTCTAAGGAAGATCGGCTGTTATAATCGCTGGCTCTGCTTAATCCAGTGTATTTTTATCAATTCATGACCACTGTTCGCCTAAAAGAAAACGAGCCCTTTGAAGTTGCCTTACGTCGCTTCAAGCGCAGCATTGAAAAAACCGGTCTGCTGACCGAATTGCGCGCTAGAGAATTCTACGAAAAGCCTACTTCCGAGCGCAAACGCAAGCATGCTGCCGCCGTGAAGCGTCATTACAAGCGCATCCGCAGCCAGCAGCTGCCGAAGAAACTGTTCTGATCGTGTGCCTCGCCCCAGGGTGAGGCAAGCACATCGCAAACCCGCTCCGGAGTACCCGCAGCGGGTTTTGGCGTTTTTATGTGGCTGCGTATTTACGCAGCCCGTCTAGGAGATACCATGAGTTTGAAAGAAAAGATTACCGACGACATGAAAGCCGCCATGCGCGCTAAGGAAAGTGCGCGTCTGGGCACTATCCGTTTGCTGACGTCGGCCATTAAACAAAAAGAAGTCGATGAACGCATAGAGCTGACAGACGAGCAGATTTTGGCGGTCATTGAAAAAATGATTAAGCAGCGCAAAGATTCCATTACGCAGTTTGAAGCGGGTGGTCGTCAAGATTTGGCCGACATAGAAAAATCTGAATTAGTGATTTTGTCTGCGTATATGCCAGCCGCTTTGTCAGACGCTGAAGTACAAGCTGAAGTGAGTGCCGCAGTCACAGCCGTGGGTGCCGTTGGCCCGCAAGATATGGGTAAGGTGATGGGTGTGCTTAAGCCTAAGCTCGCAGGTCGTGCAGACATGACAGCGGTGTCTGCAATGGTCAAGGCAGCGCTGACCAAGTAAGTCGCTAACTTTTTTCAAACATTCGCGCCACGACGTCGGTCGAACGATGATCCCGCAAAGTTTTATTCAGGATCTATTGAATCGCGTTGATATCGTCGACGTGGTGGGTCGCTATGTGCAGCTTAAAAAAGGTGGCGCTAATTTCGGCGGACTCTGCCCTTTTCATAACGAAAAATCTCCCAGCTTTACTGTGAGCCCAACGAAGCAGTTTTATCACTGCTTTGGTTGTGGAGCACATGGCACAGCGATTGGTTTTTTGATGGAATACTCTGGCTTAGGTTTTGTTGAGGCCGTTAAAGATCTTGCTCAAGGCGTAGGAATGGCAGTGCCCGAGCAAGAAGATAAGTTGCCACCTGCGCAGCGCGCACAGCTACAAGCAAAAACGCTGGCCCTCTCTGATGCAATGACGCTGTCGTGTAATTTCTACCGACAACAATTGCGTGGTGCGCGAGGTGCGATTGATTACCTCAAAGGCCGCGGGCTGAGTGGCGAGATTGCCGCAAAGTTTTGGATAGGCTATTCCCCCGAAGGCTGGGATAGTTTGCGTCAAGTATTTACAGATTACGATGACCCGGTGTTAGTTGAATCGGGATTAGTGATTGATCGTAGCGAAGAAGAGGGCGGTCAGCGTAAGCGTTACGATCGTTTTCGCGATCGAATCATGTTCCCAATTCGTAATACCAAAGGCCAGGTGATTGGTTTTGGTGGGCGAGTCATGGGTGCTGGCGAACCAAAATATTTAAATTCACCCGAGACTCCGCTGTTTCAAAAAGGCAGCGAGCTGTATGGTTTGTTCGAAGCACGACAGGCTATTCGTGACAAAGATTATGTACTCGTCACGGAAGGCTATATGGATGTGGTTGCGCTCGCTCAATTTGGTTTTGAGCAAGCGGTCGCAACCCTGGGTACAGCCTGCACACCGATTCATGTACAGAAATTATTACGGCAAACCGATCAAGTTATTTTTAGTTTTGATGGCGATGCAGCCGGGCGCCGTGCCGCGCGCCGTGCATTGGAAGCGTGTCTGCCGCATGCGTCAGATAGCCGCACATTAAAATTTTTATTCCTACCCAAAGAGCACGATCCCGATAGTTATATTCGAGAGCATGGCAATCAGGCATTTGAGAAATTAGTTTTAGAGTCGGTGCCGTTGTCGCAGTTTCTCGTTAGTGAAGTCACTGAGGGTAAAGATTTATCGACGGCCGAAGGTCGTGCACGTGCGCAATATGATGCTAAGCCCTTATTGCAAGCGATGCCTGCTTCGGCATTGCGTTTGCAGTTGTTGCGACAGCTAGCGCAAATTACTGAAAGCAGTGTGCAAGAAATCGAATCGTTGTTTGAGCTGGAAACGCGCGTGAGTTCCAAGCGTGCGCCAGCAGCAGCTGTTCGTCGCAAGCCTCCGGTTGAGTTAGAGAGGCAGGTGTTGCGCTTGCTGCTGAGTCATCCTTCGCTAGCAAGTACGTTGGGCGATCGTGAGTTAGAGATGATTAGCCATGCAGCGCCTGATTCGGGTGCCATGCTGAAAATGGTAGTGGATGCTGCACGATCGATTTCTACGAATGCGAATTTTGCGGCTTTGTCAGAAGCGCTGCGCGAGCTGGGTGCAGATCTCGATGGAATGATGGGCGAAATTGCTGCTGAGCCAATCTCTGATCCCGAATTAGCTAAGCGTGAACTCGCCGGTGCGGTGCGTCAGACCAAGATTCGGTTACTGAAGTCCGAGCAAGATCAGCTGGCGGCCGGCGGTTTGGCGAGTGAAGAACAGCGCGCGCGCTATCGTGAAATATCTATGGAGCTTGAGAAATTGCGAGCTGCTGCCGACAAAGATAATGTGATCGATTGATTTTATTTTCGTTGTGCCGAGCGATCGCACAGGAAATAGGTTGACAAACATTAGCATTTCGATATTTTTAGCGAGGTGACTCTTGTGATTGAATCAAGTCTTATCAGAAAGAGAATAGGCTTGCTTGTGATATACTTAAAAGCTTTTGAATCGACGGCTTAGGACGTCTCCGAAAGTGCCGCTGGTGTTGTATCGCATGTTTTCCATCGACATTTTCTGAGGCGCTTCTTGAAGCCCGAAACGTTTTATTGATCCTGCTGGACAGACGGCCCCGACCCCGCAGATTAGCCCGGCAAATGACCGGCCTGCAACAAAGCTGACGAGTCAGCTCGGCCCGTGCTCCAGTTCCTTTTGCAGCATCGGCAATTCCATTTGGTGGATGAACCCATGGCGACGAACAAAAAACCCGTTAAAACTATTGCGACTAAATCCAAGGCCGCTAAACCCACATCGTCACGAGCTACGGCAAAAAGTGCCAAGGCTCCGGCGAAAACTGCTGTGAAAAAAGCAGCCAAGGCCCCGGCTAAAAAAGCAGTCACTAAGACTGTAGCCAAGCCGGCCGTCAAATCAAAACAGGCTGCCGTTAAAAAAACAGCGAACAAACCGACCAGCAAAGTTGTCTCAAAAGCCGGCAAGTCAATTGTCAAGCCGGCGCCAAAGAAGCCTTTGAAGGCCACTGTCGCCGCCAGCAAAACCGCGGTGAAGTCGGCTGGTAAGGCAACTGCCAAACCGGCCGTCACGCCGAAAGCACCAGCAAAGAAAGTGTCCGTGACATCCAAGAAACCAGATGTAAAAGTTGTGGCAAAAAAGCCGGCAGAAGTCGTCAAGCCAGCACCTGCCTCCAAGACGGCGACCCCCTCCGATCAAAAAATTATGTCGGTCAAACAAACGACCGATGCCGCTGCATTAGCGGAAATAGATACCTCGGGCTACATCCTTCCTGGCATCAAAGTGCCTGGTCGTCGTGGTCGTAAGCCGCGCGATTTTCAGCCAGAGAACGAAGAAGTCGCAGCACTCAACGCCGTCGAGCGCGCAGAGCTCAAAGCCGCAGACAAAGCGCGCGCCAAGGATCGCAAGGCCAAAGAAAAACAATTTCTTAAAGATGCGTTTGCTGCTGATTCCGAGGCCACTGAAGAAGAGCTCGAGCGTCGTCGTCAAAAACTCAAAACACTGATCAAGCTGGGTAAAGATCGTGGCTTTTTGACGCACTCAGAAATTAACGATCACCTCCCAGAAAACATTGTTGATCCGGAAGCCATCGAAGGCATCATCGGTACTTTCAATGACATGGGCATTGCAGTCTACGAGCAAGCGCCGGATGCAGAGGCCCTGCTGTTGTCAGATAACGTAGCAACCGTCGCCAATGATGATGATGCCGATGCGGCTGCAGAAGCTGCGTTGCAAACTGTGGATTCTGATTTTGGCCGTACGACCGATCCGGTTCGTATGTATATGCGTGAGATGGGCACAGTCGAGTTGTTGACGCGCGAAGGTGAGATCGAAATCGCCAAGCGTATCGAAGGCGGCCTCAAAGATATGATTCAGGCGATCTCTGCATGCCCGATGACGATTTCTGAAATCCTCGCCATGGCTGATCGTATCTCTAAAGACGAAGCCAAGATCGATGAAGTCGTCGATGGCTTAGTGGATCCGAATGCCGTTGATGAGCCGATTCCTACACCCGTCATCAAGTCAGCTGCGGCCGATGAAGAAGATGAGGATGAAGAGGACGAAGAAGGCGAAGAGGGCGAAGAAGAAGATAACTCTAATGGCGGCGCTGCCGGTTTTTCAGCGGAACAGTTAGAGCAACTCAAACGCGATTCGCTGGAGAAGTTTGCTGTTATCTCTACCAACTTCGACAAGATGCGCAAGTCGTATGAGAAAGATGGCTACAACTCCAAGCCTTACGTGAAAGCGCAAGAAGCGATTTCGAATGAGCTGATGGGCATTCGCTTCACCGCTAAAGTCGTTGAGAAGCTTTGCGACACCTTGCGTGGTCAGGTAGATGAGGTTCGTCAAATCGAACGTCAAATCCTGGATGTCGCCGTTAATAAATGTGGCATGCCACGTCCTCACTTCATCAAGAGTTTCCCAGGTAATGAAACTAATTTGAAATGGGTGGATGGCGAAGTTAGTGGCAATCACTCGTACAGCACGATCTTGGCGCGTAATGTGCCGACAGTGAAAGAGCTGCAGCAAAAATTGTTAGATCTGCAGTCGCGCGTTGTATTGCCTTTGCCAGATCTGCGCAACATTAACAAAAAAATGGCCGCTGGCGAGACTCGTGCTCGTAAAGCCAAGCGTGAAATGACCGAGGCCAACCTGCGTCTCGTGATTTCGATTGCTAAGAAATACACCAACCGCGGTTTGCAATTCTTGGATCTGATTCAAGAAGGCAACATCGGTTTGATGAAAGCTGTCGATAAGTTTGAATATCGTCGTGGCTATAAATTCTCTACCTATGCCACTTGGTGGATTCGTCAGGCAATTACACGTTCAATCGCAGACCAGGCACGTACTATTCGTATTCCGGTTCATATGATTGAGACCATCAATAAGATGAACCGTATTTCTCGTCAGATTTTGCAAGAGACGGGTGCCGAGCCAGATCCAGCGACACTGGCGATCAAAATGGAAATGCCGGAAGATAAAATCCGCAAGATCATGAAGATCGCTAAAGAGCCGATTTCCATGGAAACGCCGATCGGTGACGACGATGATTCTCACTTAGGTGACTTCATCGAAGACAACAATACCCTGGCCCCAGCGGATGCCGCATTGCATGCGTCTATGCGTGGTGTCGTTAAGGATGTATTGGATTCGTTGACGCCGCGTGAAGCTAAAGTCTTGCGTATGCGCTTCGGTATCGAAATGTCGACCGACCATACTTTGGAAGAAGTGGGTAAACAGTTTGACGTTACCCGTGAGCGTATTCGTCAGATCGAAGCGAAGGCCTTGCGTAAGCTTCGTCATCCTTCGCGTTCTGACAAGCTCAAGAGCTTCCTCGAGGGCGGTTAACGTTACCGATAAGCACAAGGGCAGAGGCAACTCTCGTCTTTGTGCTTGTTCGACGCTAAAATTGTCGAAGCGAATAAGCAATCCTCTCTCGGGCCCCTAGCTCATGTTGGTTAGAGCAGCGGACTCATAATCCGTTGGTGCCGTGTTCGACTCACGGGGGGCCCACCAAATTAAAAAACCTCAGCTAGGTTGCTGAGGTTTTTTTTCGTCTTCTGTCTTTTCAGGCTATTTATTCATCACTTTTATGTCGCTACATAAGCTCGGCGTGCGTT
>CANGJE010000096.1 GCA_947454305.1 Oxalobacteraceae bacterium | reverse complement strand
CATTGGCTAGCCGATGCTGGCGTGCGCCTGCGTGTGGCTGATACGCGTGCATTCCCTGATCGTTTATCTGCGTTGCGCGAAAACGTGCCCACGGCAGAATTTATTGCGGGTGAGTTTACGTCGTCATTATTAGACAGTATTAATTTCATCATTCTGAGTCCGGGCCTGTCGCCTTTGAATGAGCTGACAGTGATATTGGCTGCTGCACAGGAAAAAAATATTCCTGTTTGGGGCGAAATTGAATTGTTTGCACAGGCGCTCGCAGCGTTAAAAGAACGGCGCGCCTATCAACCAAAAATAATTGCGATTACCGGCACTAATGGCAAAACAACTGTCACACGCCTAACAGGCGAACTGTGTCGTGCTGCAGGTCTTTCCGTCAAAGTCGCCGGCAATATCAGCCCAGCTGCACTCGATGTATTACGTGAGGCAGTCGCTACCGATACCTTGCCTGATGTTTGGGTTCTTGAGTTATCCAGCTTTCAGCTTTACAGCACCTACACCTTGCGCGCGGATGCAGCCACGGTATTAAACATTTCGCAAGATCATTTGGATTGGCATGGCGATATGAACGAGTACGCCAAAGCCAAAGAGCGAATTTTCGGTCCAGAGACTATTCGCGTGTTGAATCGCGATGATGCGCGTGTAATGAAAATGATTGTGCGTGATGCTCCCTGCACCAGCTTTGGGATCGACGCGCCGACAGAAGCTGATGCGTTTGGATTAGTCGAAGAGCATGGGATGCGTTGGTTGGTGCAAGCGATTAGCACCGATGATGACGGTGAAAAGAAAAAACGCGGCAAGCAAAAAGAACCGGCTGAGATTTTTGTTAATCGACTGATGCCGGCAGACGCATTAAAGATACGCGGGCTGCATAACGCCAGCAATGTGTTGGCTGCTTTGTCGTTGTGTCGTTCTATTGATTTACCCCTAGCTCCGCTATTGCATGCAGCTCGACAGTATCAAGGTGAGCCGCACCGTGTCGAAGCTATCGCGACTATTCGTGGTGTCGATTATATTGACGACAGCAAAGGTACCAACGTGGGTGCGACGATAGCTGCTCTCAATGGATTGGGATCAGACGCCAAATCGAATTTAATTTTGATAGCCGGTGGTGATGGTAAAGGCCAAGACTTTGCGCCATTAGCTAAGCCAGTCGCTCGTTATGTGCGTACGGTTATGTTGATCGGTAAAGATGGTCCAACAATACGTGCAGCATTAGCGGATACAGGCATTGATCTCATTGATTGCTGGACTTTAGAGCAAGCAGTCGAACGCGCTGCTGAAATCGCTGTTGAAGGCGATGTGGTTTTACTTTCACCTGCATGCGCCAGCTTCGATATGTTTACCAACTACGCGCACCGTGCTCAAGTGTTTAGTGATGCAGTACGTGAATTGGGTCTCTCCCAAGGGGAGATCAGCGCATGAGGTTAACGCTGCCATGGAACAGTAATGCTGACGCAGGCAGCGATAGTCCATTGGGGCAGCGCTCTAGCATGCTCGAATACGATCAGGCCTTAGTTTGGGTCGTGCTGTTATTGCTACTAACTGGCGTGGTGATGGTGTATTCAGCATCCATAGGATTGCCTGATTCACCTAAGTACGCGAACTATAAAAATCATCATTTTTTAATGCGGCAAACGATGTTCGTGATCATAGGATTGATTGCGGGCTTGTTTGCTTTTCGCGTAAAAATCGAACAATGGCAAAGCGCGGCGCCTTTGTTGTTCATGTTGGCACTGGTGTTGATGATTTTGGTGTTAATACCCGGCGTGGGTAAAGGCGTCAACGGCGCACGTCGCTGGATAGGTTTTGGTGGATTTAGTCTGCAGCCTTCAGAGATATTAAAACTGATGATGGTTTTTTACGCCGCTGATTTCACCGTGCGCAAACAACAATACATGCACAAACTCACCAAAGGTTTTTTACCGATGGCGATTGCCGCAGGTTTGTGCGGTGGCTTGCTAATGTTGCAGCCTGATTTAGGTGCATTCGGGGTAGTGGTGTGCATCGCCATGGGCATTTTGTTCTTAGGTGGATTCAACATCATTTGGTTTGGTGGAATCATCAGCGTTTTAGCGGCTGTATTTTTTGCCATCATTTTGATTTCGCCATGGCGCTACGAGCGTATGGTTGCCTATCTCAATCCATGGACTGAAGAAAACGCATTAGGAAAAGCATTTCAGTTAACGCATTCATTAATTGCGTTTGGTCGGGGTGAATTGTTTGGCGTGGGTTTAGGCGCCAGCGTAGAAAAGCTGCATTACCTTCCTGAAGCACATACCGATTTTCTGTTAGCGGTGATTGGTGAAGAACTGGGATTAGCCGGTGTCTTACTAGTGACCTTTGCTTTTTATTGGATAGTGCGACGTGCATTTGATATCGGTCGTCAATCGATCGCCGTTGATAACGTATTTGCAGGTCTGGTTGCCAAAGGCATAGGCCTTTGGATAGGCGTGCAAGCCTTCATCAATATGGGCGTTAATCTCGGTTTGCTACCGACTAAAGGTTTAACTTTGCCATTGATGAGTTACGGCGGATCCGGTGTGGTGATTAATTGCATAGGATTGGCCGTATTGCTACGTATCGATTACGAGAATCGAGTACTGATGCGCGGAGGTCGTGCATGAGTCATCTTCTTATCATGGCTGCGGGTACCGGCGGGCATATTTTCCCTGGCTTAGCGATTGCCGACACCATGCGCGCACGCGGCTGGCAAATATCCTGGCTAGGTACAACGCACGGTATGGAAGCTGACATCGTGCCGCGTCATGGTGTGGATTTCGACGCCATCAATTTCAGCGGTTTGCGGGGTAAAGGTTGGCTGCACAGTGCGATGGGCGTGATTAAGTTATTGAACAGTTTTGTTCAATGCTTTGCCATCATGCGTCGACGTAAACCCGATGTAGTCCTTGGCATGGGTGGTTATGTCACCGTGCCCGGCGGTTTGATGGCCAAATTATGTGGCGTGCCGCTCGCTCTGGTGAATGCCGATGCTGCGTTGCTGATGTCTAACAAGGCCTTACTACCGTTTGCGAAAAAAATATTGTTTGGATTCGCGACTAAAAATAGTGAATCAGACGCGCGCATTCAAGTTACCGGTAATCCAGTGCGTCGCGAAATCAGCGCGCTGCCAGTGCCTAAAGCTCGCTATGCCGAGCATACGGGTCCGTTGACTATCTTGGTGCTCGGCGGAAGTTTGGGTGCGCAAATTTTGAATCAGACGATCCCTGCTGCATTGGCATTGATCGCTAGTGGCGATCGACCGCGCGTAGTTCATCAATCTGGTAGACAGCACATCGCCGCATTAGAGCAGGCTTATCAACAACAGGGTGTGCAAGCCGAGCTGGTTGATTTTATTGACGATATGGCCACACGTTATGCGCAAGCGGATTTGGTGATTTGTCGCGCTGGTGCGATTACCGTGTCTGAATTATGCGCGGCGGGTGTGGCGAGTATTTTGGTGCCATTCATTGCATCGACCACATCGCATCAGCGAGACAACGCACAGTGGATGGCTCAGATAGGGGCTGCATTTCATCAGCCACAAAAAGAATTAAATACCGAAGCTTTGGCCTCATTAATTAAAACGATTACGCGCGAGCGTTGTCTACAGATGGCCGAAGCAGCGTATGCAAACGGTAAGCGAGAGGCGAATGAATCGATCGCCCAGATTATTGAGAAATTAGGAAGCAAATGAAGCACAAAGTTAAACGCATACACTTTGTAGGCATAGGCGGTTCCGGTATGAGCGGCATCGCTGAGGTGTTGCTTAACCTAGGCTATACCGTGTCGGGCTCTGATCTATCTAGCAACGCAGCTAGCCGCCGTCTGGCCGAGCTAGGTGCGTCTATTCGTATTGGTCATGCACCTGAAAATGTGGATGGTGCAGATGCGATTGTGACGTCGACAGCAGTGCAAGCAAATAATCCGGAAGTGATTGCAGCGCGTGCGCGTCATGTACCGATTGTGCCGCGTGCGGTGATGTTGGCTGAGTTGATGCGTTTGAAGCGCGGTATCGCTATCGCCGGAACGCATGGCAAAACAACCACGACAAGTTTGGTCGCCAGCATATTGGCTGAAGGTGGTCTTGATCCTACGTTTGTTATTGGAGGTCGTCTTAACAGCGCGGGTGCCAACGCTAAATTAGGGTCGGGCGATTTTATTGTGGCTGAAGCCGATGAGTCTGATGCGTCGTTTCTTAATTTGTCTCCGGTGATTGAAGTGGTCACCAATATCGATGCTGATCACATGGAGACCTACGATCATAGCTTTGCCAAGCTCAAGCAAGCCTTTATTGAATTTACTCAGCGTCTGCCTTTTTATGGCGTCGCTATTTTGTGTCTTGATGATAAAAACGTACGTGAAATCATGCCGTTCATCTCCAAGATGGTGATGACTTATGGATTTCATGAAGAGGCTAACGTACGAGCGGTTGATGCGCATGCAGTGAATGGTCATATGGAATTCACTGTTTTGCAAAAAGACTACGAGCCTCTGCTGATTCATCTGAATCAGCCGGGCATGCATAACGTACAAAACGCCTGTGCTGCGATTGCTGTTGCGCGCGAATTAGACGTCGCTGATAAAGATATACAAAAAGCACTTCGTGAATTCAAAGGCGTGGGACGTCGTTTTACCAAGCATGGACAGCTACCATTGGCTACGGGTGGAACATTCGCATTGGTCGACGACTATGGTCATCACCCGGTAGAAACAGCCGCCACGATTGCTGCAGCGCGTGGCGCGTTTCCTGGACGTCGATTAGTGCTTGCATTTCAGCCGCACCGATACACGCGTACCCGTGATTTATTTGAAGACTTTGTCAAAGTACTCTCAACCGTCGATGTGTTGGTGTTAGCCGATGTGTATCCCGCAGGTGAGCAGCCCATACCCGCTGCGGATGGCAGATCACTGGCGCACGCATTACGGGTAGTTGGAAAGACAGAATTGATTTTTGTAGAAGATATTACAGAGATGCCTGAAATACTTTTGAAAGTCGTCAAGCCTGATGATGTCGTGATGACCATGGGCGCTGGTTCAATTTCGAATGTGCCCGCTGCTTTGCAACAGCTCACTACACAGGTGAATGCATGAGTGCAGCGATGAGAGAAGAATTCGGTAAAGTCGGCGTGTTGTTTGGCGGACGTTCAGCTGAGCGCGATATCTCGTTGATGTCGGGCGCGGGTGTTTTGAAAGCGCTGCAAGATCAGGCGATTGATGCGCATGCCTTCGATCCCGCTAAGCGTTCGCTAGCGGAATTAGCGGCAGAAAAATTTGATCGCGTTTTTATCGCATTGCATGGCCGTTATGGTGAAGATGGCACCTTGCAAGGTGCGCTTGAACAGTTGGGTATTCCGTATACCGGTCCGGGCGTGTTGGCTTCGGCGATTGCTATGGACAAAGCGATGACTAAGCGTGTCTGGCTACACAGCGGTCTATCGACACCTGATTTTGTGATGTTAAATGCCGATAGCGATTGGAAAGCGATTGCCACTCGATTGGGTTTGCCTTTGATTGTTAAGCCAGCACACGAAGGCTCAACGCTGGGCCTCACTAAAGTGAAGTCGGCGGATGAGTTACCGGTGGCGTATGCCTTGGCAGCTAAATTCGATAAGGCCGTAATGGCCGAACAGTTTATTAGCGGTATGGAGTTAACGTGTCCAGTGATGGGCTACGCAGATTCGGCGCGTGCATTACCTGTTGTGCGTATCGTTGCGCCGGATGCCAACTACGACTATCAAAACAAATATTTTTCTGACGAGACGCAGTATCTCTGCCCAAGCGGAATGCCGCCTGCACAAGAAAAGCAGATACAAGAACTCGTATTGCAAAGCTACAGAACCTTAGGTTGTCGCGGATGGGCGCGTGCGGATGTGATGGTTCGCGAGTCAGATAATCAGCCTTTTTTGTTAGAGATAAATACCTCGCCGGGGATGACCAGTCATTCCTTGGTGCCGATGTCGGCTGCAGCCGCAGGCGTGCCGTATGAAAAATTATGTGTAGAGATTTTGCGCATGGCAGCGCTCGATCTGCGGGAGTCGAAGGATTGGAAGCCAGCTGTTTAATGCATTCGAAAAGTGTAAAAAATAGGAACTAATGAACTATGTGGCATGACATCAGCACTATGAACAGAATCACTCGCGCCTTGTTTGGCGTGTTGGTTTTGTGCGTGCTGTATGCGGGCTACAAGTGGGTGGCACGTCAGCCTATGTTTGAGTTGCGCGTAGTGAAGGTACAAGGCGCGAATGAGGGACCGTTACGGTATGTCGATGCTGCCACCGTGCGTAGTGCGGCTTTACCTCGTATACGCGGAAATTTTTTCACCGCTGATTTAGCGGCAGTTCGCAATGCGTTTGAAATGGTTCCTTGGGTGCAGCGCGCATCAGTGCGTCGCGAGTGGCCGAACAAATTGATTGTGTCGGTAGATGAGTATCAAGTGCTGGGTGCGTGGGGTGAACAAGATGGACGATTGTTGTCCGTCGATGGTTATTTGTTCACTGCCAATTTAGATGAGGCCGAAGCGGAAGGGCGTCTACCTCAATTAGAAGGACCCGATGGGAGTGCGCATGAAGTCGCTGAGCGTTTAGCAGATTTACGTGATTGGCTCGCACCGCTGAAATTGGCACCAAGAGAATTACAACTCTCCAAGCGTTATGCATGGACAGCAAAACTTAACAATGGCGTCACGCTGAAGTTAGGTCGTTTGCATGAGCGTGATGCGTTTAGAGTGCGTGTAGCGAGATTTGTGACGGCGTATCCGCGTTTATCAGCCCAGATGGCTGGGCGTATAGACAGTGTGGATATGCGTTATCCAAATGGCTTGGCCTATCGTATGCGAGGACAAGCAGGTTCAAACAATTCGGAAACGTTACAACCGGACGCCGTATAGAAATTGGAATAAAACTTTAAAAAATTATGACAAAAGACGCAAAAAATCTGATTGTCGGCCTCGATATCGGCACCTCGAAAGTTGTTGCCGTAGTGGCTGAGGTGCTGCCTAACGGCCGGCATGAAGTCATTGGACTCGGGCAGCATGATTCCAAAGGATTAAAAAAAGGCGTTGTAGTGAACATTGAGGCGACGGTGGAGTCCATACAACGTGCGCTTGAAGAAGCGGAGTTGATGGCGGACTGCCAGATACGCAATGTATGGACAGGCATCGCTGGTAGTCATATCCGCAGTTTTAATTCGAGTGGCATGGTTGCCATTAAAGATAAGGAAGTTACTGCTACTGACGTCGCACGCGTGATTGAAACCGCTAAGGCCGTCAATATCCCTACCGATCAGCAGCTGCTGCACACCGTGCCGCAAGAGTTCATGGTCGACAATCAGGAAGGTGTGCGCGAACCGATAGGCATGAGCGGCATACGTCTAGAAGTAAAAGTACACATCGTCACTGGTGCTGTATCGGCGGTACAGAACATTGTGAAATGCATACGTCGTTGTGGACTCGACGTCACCGATTTGATATTGCAGCCTATGGCTTCGGCCGATGCAGTGCTGACTGACGACGAAAAAGAATTGGGTGTGGTGTTAGTTGATATTGGTGGCGGCACCACCGACATAGCAATTTTTACTGAAGGTGCGATACGTCATACCGCTGTGATACCGATTGCAGGTGATCAAATCACCAACGACATTGCGATGGCCTTACGCACACCGACAGGTGAGGCAGAAGAAATCAAAGTCCGTTATGGCATCGCCAAACAAGTGTTGGCTGATCCAACAGATGTATTTGATGTGCCCGGCTTAGGTGATCGCGGAGCACGCACCTTGTCGCGGCAAGCGTTATCGGCAGTGATTGAGCCACGCGTAGAAGAACTGTTCTCGCTGGTGCATCAAGTGGTGCGTGAATCTGGTTTTGAAGAAGTGCTGTCCTCCGGAATTGTCTTAACCGGTGGTACTGCGCAGTTACCGGGCATAGCTGAATTGGCTGAGGATATTTTTCTCAAGCCTGCACGTGTTGGTATGCCTGATTACAGTGGGCAGTTGGCTGATGTGGTTCGTAGTCCGCGTTATTCGACAGTCTTGGGTTTGCTGATTGAAGCCAAGCGTCAGTATTTGAGAGGGCAGGTCGTCGTGCGTCAAGGTGGTTCGGCAACGGCAGTATGGCAACGAATGAAAGAGTGGTTTCTTGGTAATTTTTGAGTTTGAATGTGTAACGTAGAAGTTTTTGTATCAATCTGCAGTTGTTAGTTGCTAGCCGTCACGCTACGTGATGGTTAACGACTAAAAACTGCATCATCTGGGGAGTAAAACATGGAAATCGATATGCTAGAAAACACGAAGGGGACCATTATTAAAGTGGTCGGTGTCGGTGGTGCCGGCGGCAACGCTGTGCAGCATATGATCAACAAGGGCGTCTCTGGTGTCGAATTCATCGTCGCCAATACCGACGCTCAGGCGTTAACGCT
>CANGJE010000095.1 GCA_947454305.1 Oxalobacteraceae bacterium | reverse complement strand
TCACTGCGCAGCGTAGTTTGCGATTCTTTGCGTATGGCATTGGTAGTCTTGAGGGCGCTGCTATGCCGACGCGACATTCAGCGCTGCTGGATTGGTATCAAACCTTGGGTATTTCAGTGTGTGCTGAACGTACGGTAGTTAATGATGCTCATGGCTTGCTGTCATTTTTTGGTGATATTGGGCAGCGTCGTGCACAACTACCTTACGACATTGATGGTGTTGTTTATAAAGTGGATGACATCGCACAACAAAAGCAGCTTGGCTTTGTTTCGCGTGCGCCGCGTTTTGCAATAGCCCATAAATTTCCAGCCGAAGAGGCCACCACCACTGTGTTGGATATTGAAATTCAAGTCGGACGCACGGGTGCATTGACGCCTGTCGCTCGTTTGTCTCCGGTGTCGGTGGGCGGTGTTACGGTCACCAATGCGACTTTGCATAATGAAGACGAAGTGCGCCGCAAAGATATACGTATTGGCGATTGCGTGATTGTGCGGCGCGCTGGTGATGTGATTCCAGAAGTGGTCGCCAATGTGCCTGAGCGACGCCCTAACGATGCACAAGAATTTGTAATGCCATCATCCTGCCCAGTATGTGGATCAGCAATCGTGCGTCTTGAAGAAGAAGCCGTTGCTCGTTGCTCAGGTGGTTGGTTAACCTGTGCTGCGCAACGTAAAGGTGGGCTTTTACATTTTGTTTCGCGCCGCGCCATGGATATTGAAGGCTTGGGCGAGCAACTGGTTGAACAGTTAGTCGATCGTGGATTGGTAACCACCCCCGCAGATTTTTATACCTTAGATTTAGACACGCTTGCTAATCTCGATCGCATGGCAAAAAAATCCGCACAAAATGTGCTCGACGCTTTAGAAAAATCTAAGACAACCAGCTTAGCGCGGTTTATTTATTCGTTAGGTATTCGTCATGTCGGTGAATCAACCGCCAAATCCTTAGCCAAGCATTTTGGTAGCCTTGATGCGTTGCTAGGCAGTGATGAAAATCTCATTTTGAGTGTGAATGATATTGGCCCAGTGGTTGCGCAATCCATCTTAAGTTTTTTTGCCGATCCTTTGAATCGTCAGTTGGTAGATCAATTGCGTGCTTCAGGCATTCATTGGGAAGAGGGTGAGCCTGAGCAGAGCTCTGATCTGCTGGCAGGTAAAACCTTTGTATTGACGGGTACCTTGCCCACCTTAAGTCGTGATGATGCGCGCGCTATGATCGAAGCCGCAGGTGGGAAAGTGGCTGGCTCAGTCTCGAAAAAAACAAGTTATGTCGTCGCTGGTGAAGAAGCTGGCAGCAAATTAACGCGGGCCGAAGAGTTAGGCGTTGCGATACTGGATGAAGAACAATTTTTAAAATTATTGGAGTCTGAGTCATGAGCAAAATCACCAAAGCCGTGTTTCCTGTGGCAGGCTTGGGTAGTCGTTTTTTACCAGCGACTAAGGCGCAACCGAAAGAAATGCTCCCCATCGTTGATAAGCCACTGATTCAATACGCAGTCGAAGAAGCGGTTGAGGCCGGAATTACCGACATGATCTTTATTACCGGTCGCAATAAGCGCGCGATTGAAGATCACTTTGATAAAGCGTATGAATTAGAGGCTGAACTTGAGGCGGCGAACAAACAGCAATTGCTGCAACTGGTGCGTGAAGTCATACCACCGTATGTCAATTGCATGTACATACGCCAAACTCAGGCATTGGGTTTGGGGCATGCCGTGTTGTGTGCACGTCCTATTGTCGGTGATGACCCCTTCGCTGTTTTGCTGGCAGATGATTTTATGCAGGGTGAGTCTGGCGGACCAGGCATCATGGCTCAAATGACTGCGCAATTTCAGCGCGAACAAGCGAGTCTTTTAGCAGTACAGGATGTGCCGCGTGAAAATACCAAACAATACGGCATAGTCAGTACTGAGAAATTTGCTGAACGCTTAGAAAAAGTGAAAGGCATTATCGAAAAGCCTGCTCCTGAAAAAGCGCCGTCAACCTTAGCTGTTGTGGGACGTTATGTGCTGACTAATCGGATTTTTACCTGCTTAGAAAAATTAGGTAAAGGCGCAGGTGGTGAAATACAACTCACCGATGGAATTGAAGCCTTGATGCAGTACGAGACAGTACTGTCTTATCGCTATATGGGTAGGCGATTTGATTGCGGATCAAAGTTGGGTTATTTGCAGGCGTCTGTAGAGATGGGTTTGCAGCATCCTGAAACAGGAGCCGACTTTGCAGAATGGTTGGCTCATCGCCACGATTAAGTTTTAGGAGATCCCGATGGCCGTGCATGACATTTTAAAAATGGGCGATCCGCGCTTACTGCGTCAGGCAGAACCTATCGCTGAGTTTGATACGCCGGAGTTACATGCATTAATCGCCGATATGTTTGAAACCATGCATGCTGCGAATGGCGCAGGATTAGCAGCGCCCCAGATAGGCGTGAATCTTCAATTGGTTATTTTTGGTTTTAGCAGCAATGAGCGATATCCCGAAGCTCCCGCTGTCCCTGAAACAGTACTGCTGAATCCAGTAATCACACCGTTGTCGGATGTGATGGAAGATGGTTGGGAAGGGTGCTTATCTGTGCCGGGGTTGCGTGGTATGGTGTCGCGCTATACACGGCTGCGATATCAAGGTGTGGATCAATTTGGGAATGTGATTGATCGTGAGGTTGATGGTTTTCATGCGCGCGTAGTGCAGCACGAGTGCGATCATTTGATTGGCGTGCTGTATCCGATGCGTATCACGGACTTTAGTCAGTTTGGCTTTACTGAGGTGCTGTTTCCCGGGATGGATCCAGCTTCGGATGAGTGAGCTTATTTGAGCGATTTAAAAGCTCTCACTATCGCTGAGATAACGCCACTGACCGACAGGTAGATCGCCCAGTTTGACTTGCCCTATACGTACCCGTTTGAGTCCCAAAACTTTCAGGCCCACTAATTCACACATTCGACGTATCTGACGTTTTTTTCCTTCTCTTAGAGTAAAGCTCAGCTGATCGTCATTCTGCCAGCGCACGATGGCGGGTAGCAGCGCTTTTCCATCGAGAGATAAACCGTGATTTAGTCGCTGCAAATCGTGATCGGGCAGACGACCTGGTTTGGAATACTTAACACGCACCAGGTATTCTTTATCAATGTGTGTGTCTTCACCGATGAGTTGTTTAGCGATACGGCCATCTTGCGTTAAAACGAGTAGGCCTACTGAATCAATATCTAAACGTCCTGCGGGCACTAAGCTTTTTAGCTGACCACCAGAAAATTGTATGGGCAGGGAGTCTTGATCCCAGCGATTTTCTGGTCGTACTAAAACGACGGCAGGTTTGTAACCATCTTCTGCCTGACCGCTGACATACCCCATAGGTTTGTTGATTAACACGGTCACGCGTCGAGCTTGCTCAACTCGCGCCTGTTTTTCTATGGTGATTTTTTGTTCAGGTAGGACTTTGGTGCCGAGTTCAGAAATGACTTTGCCGTCGACACGTACCCAGCCTTTGGCGATCCATTCGTCGGCTTCACGACGTGAACTTAATCCCAGTTCAGACATGCGTTTAGATAGACGGACGGGCTCGTTCATAAATGGCCTTAAACGCGCAATGCGTTAAGCAAATCAGATTCTAGTGCAATCTGGCTGCGTGCGTTAGATAGAACGGGACCATCAACTAAAAATACATCCTCGACTCGCTCGCCCAAGGTAGTGATTTTTGCGGTGTGCAAATTAACTTTGTAGCGCGCAAGCACGCTGGCGATTGAATACAAAAGTCCGGTGCGATCACTCGCTGAAATGGATAGCAGGTGATACTGGCCGCGTTCATCTGGCTGCAGATGAACGGTGGGGGTAATTGGAAAAACGCGCGACAAGCGAGACAGTCTTGGCTTAGCGGGTGTGGGTAGGTCTTTATCGGTTTCTAGCCATTTTTTTAATTCATGTTCTATAAGAGTGATTAGCTCGCGATAACTGTCGGCGTAATTCGGCTCGCTCACTAAAAAAGAATCTAAGGCGTAGCCAGTACGCGTGGTCTGAACCTTAGCATCCAAAATACTAAAATTTTTATGATCAAAATAACTGCAAATCTGAGCAAACAAATCGGGTCGATCAGGTAGATAAATCATTACGTGTAAACCTTCACCCACCGGACCTAGCCTGCAGCGGACTATTGGCGATGACGAGTGTACGTTTTCACACAACACTCGGGTTTGCCAGGCGATTTCGGCGGCGTCGTGTCGTAGGAAATAACCTACGTCTAGAGTTTTCCAAAGTGCTTCATGAGCATTTTCTGACAAGCCAAACAGACGCAAACTGGCGATCGCTTCTTGCTGACGGTTTCGCAATTCGCGATCAGGCGCAGGCGCTTCACCACCCATCACTCGCAAACTCATACGATATAAATCTTCGAGTAATTTACCTTTCCAGGCATTCCAGACTTTCGGGCTGGTGCCGCGGATATCAGCAACCGTCAATAAATACAGCGCCGTCAGGTGACGCTCATCTTTAACGACGTTCACGAAGGCACGAATAACATCAGGGTCGGATAGATCTTGTTTTTGTGCGACTTGTGACATGAGGAGGTGGTGTTCCACCAAAAAAACCACGAGATGTGATTCTTCTTTAGACAGGCCATGCTCTCGACAAAAACGTCGCGCATCTTCTTTGCCTAAATGAGAATGATCACCACCGCGACCTTTAGCGATATCGTGAAAGAGTGCCGCCGCGTAGATAAGCCAGGGATGCGGGAAATTCGCCATCAACTGACTACAGAACGGATATTCATGCGCATGCTCTGGAATCGCAAAACGACGCACATTGCGAAGGACCATCAAGATATGCTGGTCGACGGTATACACATGAAATAAATCATGTTGCATCTGACCGATGATGCGACGAAAAGCGGGTAAGTAGCGTCCCAATATAGACAGCTGATTCATTTGACGCAGCGCGTGCGTTACCCCTTTAGGTGACTGCAAGATTTGCAAAAAGAGATAACGATTGATAGGCGCGCGCCTAAAGCGTGCATCAATGCGCGAACGTTCATGCCAGAGCGCACGCTGTGTGCGTGCGGTCATGCCTTTAAGTTCACCGTGTTGTTCCAACAACAGGAAAATTTCTAACATCGATGAAGGAACTTCTTCGAATATTTTGTCGTGCGCAATGTCTATCATTCCGTTGACTTCGTTGAAACGGACATTCACAGGACGTGAAACACTCGGCTGTGGAAATAGATGAGCTTCAATATTTTGTAGCAGCAGACTATTTAATTGAGTGACTGCTTTAGCCGCCCAGTAGTAACGCTGCATCAAGACTTCACTGGCGCGTCGTGTGGCTGAAGTTGTAAAACCGAAGGTTTCCGCGACAGAGCCTTGCACATCAAACACTAGTCTGTCTTCACGGCGCTGTGTATGTAAGTGAAGGCGTATACGTATGTCTTTGAAGGCGCGTTCTTTTTGCGCGAGCTGACGTGCCTCAGTCAACGTGATCAAGTCATTAGCGGCGAGTTCACGCCAGGATTGGCCCAAGCCTGCGGCCTTAGCCACCCAAAGAATCACCTGCAGATCGCGTAATCCGCCTGGACTTTCTTTGCAATTAGGTTCGAGGCTGTAAGGTGTGTTTTCGTACTTGACATGGCGCTGCCTGAGTTCAAGTATTTTTGCTTGAAAAAATGCGCGCGAATCCATCGCTTGCGCAAAGCGTTCACGCAAGGTTTCAAATAAAGTTTTGTTGCCGCATAAGCGGCGCGCCTCAAGCAGGCTGGTTTGTACAGTGATATCAGCCGACGACTCGGTCATGCATTCGTCTACAGTGCGAATGCTATGCCCAATCTCTAAGCCGAGGTCCCACAGCATTTGCACCAGTTTTTCTAATTTTTCTCGCAGCCTGCTATCAGGCGCGTGCGGCAAAAGAATCAGCAGATCGACGTCTGAATAGGGAAATAGCTCGCCGCGACCATAACCCCCCACTGCAATTAGCGCGGTGGAAGCGGGCATAGAAAATTTTTTCCAGGCGGTGATAAGAATCTTATCGGTTGCCAGCCGCATCGCTTTGAGCAGTCGCTCTGGCTTACGATCATTTTCGTAAGCGCTGACGATCAGTTGGCGCTCTTGCTTTAGCTGCTCGCGCAGTAAAGTTGCCAGAGCGGCGGTATCAGGCAAGGGCGGCAATGCTGCCGGCATGATGTTCTTTAATGAAGGAAGGCGGTGCGGGCATCTCGGGTGAAATCGTCAACACTTCAAATCCGGTCTCAGTCACCAGTACGGTGTGTTCCCATTGCGCAGACAGACTGCGATCGCGAGTTTTGATTGTCCAACCATCGCCCATTTCACGGATTTCGCGACGGCCGGCATTAATCATAGGCTCAACGGTAAAAATCATTCCTGCTCGCAGTTCTGCCAACGTACCAGGACGACCATAGTGAAGAACCTGGGGCTCCTCATGAAAAACTTTGCCGATGCCATGTCCGCAAAATTCACGGACGACAGAGAAGCCTGAAGCTTCTGCGTGCTGCTGAATCACATGACCAATATCGCCGAGATGGGCGCCAGGACGAATTTTAGAAATGCCTAGCCACATGCATTCATAGGTGATGTCTCCGAGCCGTTTGGCGAGGATGGAGGGTTCACCAACATAAAACATGCGACTGGTATCGCCGTGATAGCCATTTTTAATAACGGTGATATCGAGGTTAACCGCATCACCATTTTTTAATACTTTGTCGCCGGGTATGCCATGGCAGACCACGTCGTTAATCGATGTGCAGATTGATTTTGGGTAAGGCGTGTAACCGGGAGGGCAGTAATTCAGCGGTGCCGGGATGCATTGTTGAATGTCGACCATATAGTCATGGCAGAGCTTGTCTAATTCGCCGGTGCTGATTCCGGCAACGACATGAGGCGCGATGAAATCAAGAACCTCAGCCGCTAGCTTGCCAGCGATGCGCATGCCCTCGATGTCCTCAGCAGTTTTGATGGAAATTGAACCCATGAGATGGTGTCAGGTAAGGCGCGATAAACGCCGAGTGATTCACAGAATGCAAAATTATAGTCGAGCCACGTGTTTGGCGGGCCTTGGCTGGCAATGATGTTAAAAATGGTGGAATTCGTATACAATCGCGGGTTAGCTTTGGCAGGATCAGCATTTTTGGCTGCTCATGCAGGATAAAAGCTAAATACGTTATCTTTTTTATAAAACACGAGCCTGTATCGTCAAGGGTGCCCGCGGTAGTTACTGAGGGTTACTGATCAGGCTCCAGACCCAACCCTGGAGAGTCTCAAATGTCAGTTACCATGCGTGAAATGCTGGAAGCCGGTGTCCATTTCGGTCACCAAACTCGCTTCTGGAACCCAAAGATGGCCCCGTTCATATTCGGTCATCGCAACAAAATTCATATCGTCAATCTGGAAAAGACCATGCTTCATTTCCAGGAGGCGACAAAATACATACGTCAGTTGTCCGCCAATCGCGGAACCGTTCTTATGGTAGGCACCAAGCGCCAGGCTCGCGACATTATCGCGGCTGAAGCGCAGCGCGCTGGCGTTCCTTTTGTTGACCAGCGCTGGCTGGGCGGCACGCTGACCAACTTCAAAACCATCAAAACATCCATCAAGCGCCTGAAAGAAATGGAAGCGGCGGTTGCAGATGGTTCAGTAGAGAAAATGGCGAAAAAAGAAGCGCTGCTATTTCATCGTGAATTAGAAAAGCTCAATAAAGCTATCGGCGGCATCAAAGATATGAACGGTGTGCCGGATGCGATTTTTGTGATCGATGTCGGTTATCACAAGGGTGCCATCACTGAAGCCGCAAAATTAGGTATTCCAGTCATCGGTATCGTTGATACCAACCACTCGCCAGCCGGTGTGACGTATGTCATTCCAGGCAATGATGATTCATCCAAAGCGATTACTTTGTACGCGCGCGGCGTAGCCGATGCAATCCTTGAAGGCCGTTCCAACGCTGTCAATGACATCGTCGAAGCAGTTAAGGGTGGCGCTGATGAATTCGTTGAGGTTAGCGGACAAGCTTAATAGCCCGTCTGCCAGTCCTGAATTATCAGGACGGAGAAACTGGGGCAACGAAGGTTAGCCCCTTTTTTTCGAGAATTGAATAATGGATGGCTTATAGGCCATCGTTGAACTAGGAGAGCAGAATGGCAGCAATTACGGCAGCAATGGTGGGCGAGCTTCGCGCCAAAACAGATGCCCCCATGATGGAATGCAAAAAAGCACTGACAGAAGCGGAAGGTGATATGGAGCGTGCGGAAGAAATTCTGCGCGTTAAATTAGGTAGCAAAGCATCGAAAGCAGCATCACGTATCACCGCAGAAGGCGTGGTAGCTTCATACATCGCAGGCGGCGTCGGTGCTCTGGTAGAAATTAACTGCGAAACCGATTTCGTTTCCAAGAACGATGACTTCCTTAAATTCTCATCCGATATCGCTAAACTCGTAACTGAACATAGCCCCGCCGACGTTGCTGCGTTGTCAGCACTGGGTCTGTATGGCAAGACGGTTGAAGAAGTTCGCACCGAGTTG
>CANGJE010000094.1 GCA_947454305.1 Oxalobacteraceae bacterium | reverse complement strand
GTTTATGCAGTTCGATCTGATCGTAACGATGAATCCTGGCTCAAGCGCGCGTTCACGCATGTGTTTTATGGTTTGCTCAATTTTGGTGAGCGCAACAAGATTCCTGAGAATACGCAAGATTTTCGTGTGCTGGATCGCGCATTGCTTGATGCGTTGAATAGCATGCCGGAACGAAACCGATTTATGAAAGGCCTTTACAACTGGGTAGGTTTTACTCGCCTCGGTATTAAGGTGCGCACTGATCCGCGTCGGCACGGAAGCAGCAGCTTTAATTTTATGAGTTTGCTGCGATTAGCAGCGACCGGTTTGACGGCCTTCTCAAATGTCCCGCTGCGTTTGTGGACGGTGGTGGGCGGTGTGATTTCATTTGCATCGATCGCCTACGCGATCTATGTTGTCATTGAGACCCTGTTATTTGGTAATGACTCGAGTGGTTGGCCAACACTGGTAGTTGCGATCACTTTTCTCGGCGGTGTGCAGTTACTATCGATTGGTATATTGGGTGAATACATAGGACGAATTTTTAACGAAGTGAAGCAGCGTCCGGCTTACTTTGTTAGTCGCGTTGTGCGCGGCGCTCAGCACCCAACCAAACCAAACAAATAGCAATGACGCGTCAGATTTTTTGGTTTGGTGTGGTGGGGGTGACAGCCATGCTGGTTCATCTCGGCAGTGTCGCATTGATTTTAGTCCCATTGGGCTTAGCGCCCTTGTTAGCGAATATTCTGGGATTTTTACTGGCGTTTCAAGTCAGTCATAGCGGTCATCGCCGCTTCACGTTTCGTGATCAAGAAGCTCCTGCAGAAGGTTCGCGCGGACGTTTCTTTTTGGTGGCTTTGTTGAGCTTTGCCGTGAATGAAATTTTGTACTGGTTGCTGCTACGTTATACCGCGCTGGACTATCGTGTTGCGCTGGCGATGGTGTTGGTGGCGGTGGCGGCGCTGACGTTTGTGTTGGCGCGCTATTGGGCGTTTGCTTCTGGAGAGACTGCATGATAGCCAAGCCGCGTAATCTTACGTTGTGTGCCGATGATTTTGGCCAGTCGAAAAGTATTTCTGAGGGCATTCTCGATTTAATCGCCTGTCGTCGATTGACAGCCACCTCGGTATTAACCGAAGGGCCATATTGGCCCGAAGGAGCACAGCGTTTGCGTGACTTGCAAGATCGTGCCGATGTCGGTGTGCATCTCAATCTCACGCATGCCTTTCCCTCTACCAGCGGCAGTCGTCCTTTAATTCACTGGCTAATCGCAACGCACACCGGGCGTGTGGCGGGCGATAAAATCAAAGAGCGTTTTCTGCGGCAAATTGATCTCTTTGCACAGCATTTCCGACGTCTGCCAGATTTTATCGATGGCCATCAGCATGTACATGCTTTTCCAGTGATTCGTCAGGCGATGATGGAGGCCATTGAATTACGCTGGCCAGATGAAAAGGGTCGCCCTTGGGTGCGTACTCCCGATCGTTTAATCGATGATAACGGTAGTCAACTTAAGACCTTTGTGTTGCGTTATGCGTGCCGCGGATTTTCAAATTTCGTTGAGCAGCACGGTTTAAAATTTACACAGCACTTTGGTGGTTTGTATGCGCTCAACGCCAATGCAAATTTTGAAGGCCGTATGCGGCTATGGTTAGAACAAACCCCCAACGGCACCCTGTTGATGTGTCATCCGGGACGTCCAGCAAATGATTATGCCGACCCGATTGCAGGTGCGCGATCGGTGGAATTTAACTATCTCGTCAGCCCGCGTTTTCATGACGATTGTCAGCGCTATGGCATCAGACTGGTACGTTTCTCCGATCATTAACTTGTCCTAGCCGCTTCGCGCGTTCTTTGCGAATTGCCTCGGCCACTTGTGCGCGCTCTATACCCAAGATTTCCAACACAAAAGCAGATAGTTGTAGCCCGGCTTCCAGCGCTTCGGGAGTGACCCACGTCGCGCCTGCAACGAGCAGTGACTTGGCATGTGGTTCGTCATGCGCACGAGCGAGTAGTGGAATGTCGGGAAATTCTTTATGAATCGCATGAGCTGCATGTAGCGTTGCATCGGGATGATCCATCGTCAGAACGATGGCGCGTGCCGTGCTGGCATGCACCCGGTGTAATAACTTAGGCCGACTCACATCTCCCAAATACACAGGCTGACCCAAGCTATGTTTTTTTGTGGAGCGCATCATATCGATGTCAATCGCGACATAATGAATTTTTTGTGATGTCAGTACTTCAGCGACTAATTGGCCCATGCGTCCAAAGCCGACGATGATGATGTGATCTTCAAGCGGTGCTACTTCAGCTAATTCTAGCCGTGCTTCCATAGGGTGGTGGTGATGATCCCACCAGCGACCAATCACATGACCCATGCGCGCCACCACAGGTGCGGCAAACATCGACAGGCTAACGATTAGCAATACTCGGTGAGCAAGCTCAGCAGAGAACAAACCCTTGGCAGTGGCATCGGCGGCCACGACGAAAGCAAATTCTCCGCCTTGACTCATCATCAAACTACTTTCTATGGCATGTCCCCAGCTCAGGCCACCGAGTTTCAAAATGGGCGTGAGTACTATGGCTTTGATAACGAATAATCCAAGAACTAACAGAGAAATCATCCAAGGAGAAGCGATCATTAATCGCATATCGGTTTGCATACCGACGGCCATGAAAAATAAACCGAGTAACAAACTTTTGAAGGGTTCTATGGTGACTTCAATTTCATGTCGAAATTCAGTTTCAGCGAGTAATAGCCCGGCCAAAAAAGCGCCTAATGCCATAGATAATCCCGCCCATTCAGTCAGACCCGCTACACCTAATGTCGATAACAGCACTAGCGCAACAAAAGTCGAGGGTTGATGTTCACGCGCTAGCGCTTTAAAGCACGGGCGAAATAGACGGCGACCCACAAGATAAATAAGCAAAATCGCCGCGACTGATTTGAATAACACCAGCGTCATCAAGCCTATCCAATTCGGCGTAGCGCCATGGGCCAGTAAACCCGTCATGATGAGGATAGGAACGACGGCGAGATCTTGAAACATCAAGATAGAAAAACTCGCTAAGCCATGAGATTGACTGAGCAGATGATGATCAGTCATCCATTGAATGACGACTGCAGTAGAGGAGAGTGAAAATAACAAACCCAGAAGTATTGCGACTTCAGGGGGTTGATCAAGTAGTACCGCCACAGCGCCCAGCAAGGAAGCGGATAACAAAACCTGCGCCGTGCCTGCACCAAAAACCCAGTGCCGTAATCCCCATAGTCGTTCCGCAGATAGTTCCAGCCCTATGCTGAACATTAGAAACAATACGCCTAAGTGACCTAGTTCAACGACACCTTCAACGCGCACAAAGGTAAAGTTTTGTAGCCAGGGCAAATGACCCACCCATAACCACAAACCAAACGGCCCTAGCACTACGCCGGTGGCAAGAAAGCCCAGCATTTTATTCACGCGATAGCGCTGCAAAAGTGGAATGAGCACGCCTGCCAGCGCCAGAAAAATTAAAATCTCGCGTAGGTACGGAAGAGCTTCAGGAGTGGCGGGCATTGCATACCTTAAGCAGCATTCATTCGCCGCCAGATCATTGTAGTGCGTATCAGCGAGAGATGACATCTCTCACACGTATAATCTTTTTATTTAACGCTTAGAAATGAATCTTCTGAGCACAACAGTGTTATTGATTTTGGAGCGATCATGCAATTAGTCACACGACTTTTGCTCAGACTAGGCTTGGTAGGTTTATTCATGCTGATACTTGCCTTTGCGTTGACACTTTTTTCTGCGCGGCAGGATATTGCGGATGAAATAGAGGGTAGTCAACGTGTGGGTCAATTGATGACCGTTCTTTCTGAGTTGCAGGATGGTGTATCGCTAGAGCAGCATGCCTTACGAATCGATCAACTCAATCGTGGTGAAACACTGCGGCATTTTCATGTGGCGCTGTTAGATAACCAAGGCCAACGGTTAACTCAGATTGCTGATCCACTTCCACCTACGTCACTGCCGTGGTTAAATCGTTTTATGACAGGGGATGTCGGGCTATCAGCGTATGCCTTACCCGTGCAGCGACCCAATGGCGAACTCGTGACCGTCATGCTGGAGCCGAACCCACAGCCTGAAATTACTGAGGCCATCAACAGCGCCTGGCTACAAGCGGCGTTGTTTAGTCTGTTGGTGTTGGTTTTAGTGATGGCATTAGCGCTTAGTGTGCGCCATGCGCTGTCACCACTGAATGAAATTTTGAATGGTATTGCTCGTATTGAAGGTGGCGACTATGTTCATCCCATTCCTTCAAATGACACACGTGAGCTAAATCAAATTGGGCAGGCGCTCAACCATTTGTCTGCAGCGCTCACTGAGCAATTGGCTAAACAGCGCGACTTACTGCATCGGCTGCAAGATGTACAAGAAGATGAACGACGCCAGTTAGCACATGATTTACATGATGAGTTTGGCCAATTACTAACGGCGATACAAGTCGATGCGTCTTATCTTGTAAAACAATCGAATGATCAATCTGCATTACAAGATTGCGCGCGCGCGATGTATGACAACAGTAGTAGTATTTTGTCGCAGCTTAAAAGCTTGTTGGCACAGCTCAGACCGTATGGCTTGCAGGGCGATGAAGAACATCGAATTGCGCTTGAACAGGCCTTACGTGAATTAATTCGACAACGTCAAGCGCGCGGTGATGCTGAACTAAGTTATCAATTGCAGGTGGACTTGAAGGGTGTCGACTTACCGCAGCGCTTGTCGGTGGCAGCGTATCGAATCATTCAAGAGGCATTGACCAATGTGCTGCGGCATGCGCAGGCTAGTCTCGTTATCATTGATGTGCGGGTTGATGCACATGAGCAGTTACTGTCGTTGCGCATTGCAGATAACGGTCAGGGACTGCCGCAGCCAGCGTTGCCAAACTCACCCGCTACGGGCTTGGGCTTGGTGGGCATAAAAGAGCGTGTGCTGGCCAATGGAGGCAGGCTGACTATGGGTCGTGCCGAGCCCAAAGGGCTGGAGATCAAGGTCAGTTTCCCGCTTTGTTAGAATGACGCCTTTGCTGCAATTCTTGACCTGATAACGACTCAGGTTCATTCATTTCATTTCGGAGTACGAGTCATGTCAGCACCTGTAACCTTGGAGATAGACCAAGGATTGGCAGTTCTTACGTTTAACAACCCTACACGCGGCAATGCTTTAGATATGGCGATGGCAAATGGCTTTGCCGCTGCGATTGAACAAATTGCTGAAGACAGCAGCGTTCGCGCTTTGCTCATTACTGCCCAGGGCAAACAATTTTGCGTGGGTGGTGATGTGAACAGCATGGCCGACACATCGCGCCCATTAACCGACACCTTGCGTGCATTGCTCGAACCGGTGCACGCAGCGATGAATCTTTTGTCAATGTTTAAGTTTCCAGTGGTGTGCGCCATTAATGGTGCTGTGGGCGGTGGTGGCATAGGGCTGGCATTATGTGGCGATTTGGTTCTGGCAGCCGATTCCGTTAAGCTGCGTGGCGGTTATTCAGCATTAGGCTTAACTCCTGATGTGGGTGGTTCATGGTTTGTGACGCGACGCGCTGGTGCTTCGCGCGCTATGGAAATTTTTCTGACCAATCGACCCGTGTCATCCCACGAGTGTTTACAACTAGGTTTGTTTGATGCGGTTCATCCCGACGCTGAATTAGCCGAGACAGCGAGGCAATTAGCCCGTAAATTAGCGAACGGGCCAGCACACGCTCAGGCACGCATCAAATCACTTATTCAACATGCACAACAAAATTCATTGGCGCAGCATCTCTCAGCTGAGCGCGAATCTATGTATGCATCCGGTGATAGCGATGATGGTCGTGAAGGCGTGCGTGCTTTTATTGAAAAGCGAGCGCCTAAATTTCACTAAGCATGCGTTATTTGTATTACCCCAACGATTAATTGCAACAAAAACACAAGAGGAACATCATGAAAGCCGTCGTCTGCAAAGCTTGGGGTCTGCCCGAAACACTGATCATTGAAGAACTGCCAGATGTGGTTCCTAAGGCCGGCGAAGTCATGATTGATATTTTTGCAGCCGGCGTTAATTTTCCGGACGTACTGATTATTCAAAACAAATATCAGTTCAAACCTGAATTACCTTTTACACCCGGTAACGAGCTTGTCGGTGTGGTGCGCGCAGTCGGTGACGGCGTTACAAAATTTAAGCGTGGTGATCGCGTATTTGCTTTCGTGCCGCAAGGCGCGTTTGCTCAGCAAATTGCGGTCGCCGAATCGGCTGTTTTTCCGATGACAGATCAAATGGAATTTGAAGCGGCCGCTGCTTTGACGTTGACCTATGGCACGTCGTATCACGCAGTCGCCGACAGAGCAGAGTTAAAAGCAGGTGAAACGATGTTGGTGCTAGGCGCTGCCGGAGGTGTTGGCATTGCCGCGATTGAAATTGGTAAAGCGTTGGGCGCAAAAGTGATTGCAGCGGCATCCACCGATGAGAAGCTAGCGATCTGCAAACTTCATGGCGCTGACGTGTTAATCAATTACACCACCGAAGATTTACGTGAAGCGATTAAGAAAGCGACTAATGGCAAGGGCCCAGATGTGATTTATGACCCGGTCGGTGGCGGTTATACCGAACCCGCATTTCGTTCAATCGCATGGCGCGGTCGTTATTTAGTGATAGGTTTTGCGAATGGCGAAATCCCCAAACTGCCACTAAATTTACCCTTGCTCAAAGGCGCTTCAGTGGTAGGTGTTTTCTGGGGCGAATACGCGCGCCGCGAACCCGAGCATCACATGGCCGCTATGCACAAACTACTCGAATGGCAAGCGGCAGGAAAAATTCGTCCGCATGTATCAGCCACCTACTCACTAGAAGAAACGTCGCAAGCATTGATCGATATGGCCTCGCGCAAAGTGACGGGCAAAATCGTTATTCAGCCACGCCGCTGATCGGAGGCTGGTTTGGCTAAGGTGTATTCGATTGAAGGTGTGGTGCCGGTCATTGATCCGACGGCATTTGTGCATCCCACCGCGGTTCTGATTGGTGATGTCATCATTGGCCCACGATGTTACGTGGGCCCGTTGGCATGTCTGCGCGGAGATTTTGGTCGATTGATTATGGAAGAGGGCGCGAATCTGCAAGATACCTGCGTCGTCCATGGTTTTCCTGGTAGTGACACAGTGATTGAAGTTGACGGCCATATTGGTCATGGCGCCGTTATTCATGGTGCGCGCATCGGGCGCAACGCCTTGGTTGGAATGAATGCCGTCATTATGGATAATGCTGTGATCGGCGAAGCCTCTATTGTGGCGGCGATGTCCTTTGTCAAAGCCGGCATGGTGGTGCCGCCGCGCAGTATGGTGATGGGTACGCCCGCCAAAGTCACTCGCACGTTATCGGATGATGAAATCGCCTGGAAGCATCGTGGCACGGTTGAGTATCAGCAGTTGGCTATTCGGTGTATGCAGAGCATGCACGAAGTTGAGCCACTTACGCAGGTTGAAGTCGATCGTAAACGCTTACGCTTGGATGATCCAAATAATTTACTTAAACCAAAAACGTCAAACTCAAGCTAACACTAACGCTTTTTTTGTAATGTCATTCATTTACGCTTGGAGACGTCCATGTCTTTTCAGACGATAGAAATCGATCATCAAGGCTTAGTTGCCACCGTTTGGTTGAATCGTCCTGATGTACGCAACGCTTTTAACGAACAAGCCATCGCAGATATTACGTTGGCGTTTCGTCGTCTGGATCAAGATCAGCAGGTGAGGGTGATTGTTCTGGCAGCACGCGGCACAGCATTTTGTGCGGGCGCTGATCTGAATTGGATGAAAAAAATGGCGTCCCACACCGATGAAGAAAATTTATCGGATGCCGCCGCTCTCGCAGAGATGATGCGTGTTATTTATTCGAGTACCAAACCGGTAGTGGCACGCGTACAGGGTGATTGTTATGCGGGTGGTATAGGTCTAGTTGCTGCGTGCGATATGGTGGTAGCAAGTGCCGCAGCAGGTTTTTGTTTGTCTGAAGTGAGGCTGGGTTTGATACCTGCGACGATTTCACCGTATGTGATTCGTGCCATGGGCGAGCGTCAAGCGCGACGCTATTTTCTGACCGCTGAACGCTTTGATGCCCATGAAGCCCAGCGCATAGGTTTGGTGCACGAGGTAGCTGATGATCATCAACTCGACCATGAAGTAGAAAAATTTACCCACGCCTTACTGTCATGTAGTCCGCATGCGATGGATGAAGCTAAACGCTTAATACGCGATGTTTCTTACGCACCTATTGATCATGAATTAATTGCTGAAACGGTGCGTCGTATTGCAGACATCCGTAGTTCTGAACAGGGTAAGGAAGGTGTTCAGGCGTTTTTACAAAAGCGTAAACCTAGCTGGCTAGTCGATATTACTCATGACAAGTGAGACATCGATGCTGGTAGTTTTAAAAAATCAGCTGGATAGTCTGAAGCAGCAGCAATTGTGGCGCAGACGATGGAATACCGAGACACCCAGTGCACCACGCATGCAAGTAGATGGCCGAGAACTGATTGCCTTTTGCAGTAATGACTATCTGGGCTTGGCCGCCGATCCGCGGGTGATCGAAGCCTTACGCGAAGGCGCATCGATTTACGGCGCCGGAAGCGGTGCATCACATCTGATTAGTGGTCATTCACGCGCGCATGAAAAACTTGAAAATGCATTGGCTGATTTTTTTTCGCCTTACATAATTTCAGGCCGCGCACTGTATTTATCCAGTGGTTACATGGCGAATCTGGCGGTCATTACAGCCTTGGCGGATACCCAC
>CANGJE010000093.1 GCA_947454305.1 Oxalobacteraceae bacterium | reverse complement strand
GCTGTGTTAATCGTAATGCCACGTGCTTTCTCTTCTGGCGCCGCATCAATCTGGTCGTAGGCTTTCGCCTCTCCACCAAACTTCTTCGACAGCACCGTCGCAATCGCCGCAGTCAACGTCGTCTTGCCATGATCCACATGACCAATCGTGCCCACATTCACGTGCGGTTTGGTCCGCTCAAACTTGCCTTTTGCCATGATTATTTTCCTTCAAAAAGAACGATTTTCTTTGTTGATTGCTGCGCCCCAATTAGAGCGCAGCGTCTTTATTACTTGGATTTCGAACTGATGATGGCGTCAGTAACATTCTTAGGTGCTTCTGAGTAGTGCTTGAATTCCATCGAATAGGTCGCACGCCCTTGGGTTGCCGAACGCAGCGACGTTGAATAACCAAACATCTCTGACAACGGAACTTCAGCGCGAATGATCTTACCGCCACCGCCTGGAATTTCATCCATGCCCTGAACCATGCCACGACGTGAAGACAAATCACCCATCACGGTACCTGCATAGTCTTCAGGCGTCTCAACTTCAACGGCCATCATTGGCTCTAGCAGTACTGGACTAGCTTTACGGCATCCATCTTTAAAGGCCATCGACGCAGCCATGCGGAAGGCGTTTTCGTTCGAGTCAACATCGTGATACGAACCAAAGAACAGCGTAACCTTGACATCGACCACTGGATAACCAGCCAAGACACCTGAGGTCAGTGTTTCAACAACGCCTTTTTCAACCGCAGGAATGTATTCGCGCGGAACCACACCGCCTTTGATCGCATCAATAAATTCAAAACCTTTACCCGGCTCTTGCGGCTCAAGCTTCAGCACGACGTGACCATACTGACCACGACCACCTGATTGTTTAACGAATTTACCTTCAATCTCTTCACAAATTTTTCGTATCGTTTCACGGTACGCAACCTGCGGCTTACCAACGGTTGCCTCAACGCTGAATTCACGACGCATACGGTCAACGATAATTTCAAGGTGCAATTCGCCCATTCCCGAAATAATGGTCTGACCTGACTCTTCATCCGTCTTCACACGGAACGACGGATCTTCCTGCGCCAAACGGTTCAAGGCCAAGCCCATTTTCTCTTGGTCGGCTTTGGTCTTAGGCTCAACCGCCTGCGAAATCACTGGCTCAGGGAAAATCATACGCTCGAGCGTAATCACTGCACCTGGATCACATAGCGTATCGCCTGTCGTTGCTTCTTTCAAACCAACTGCTGCAGCGATATCACCTGCGCGAACTTCTTTGATTTCTTCACGTTGGTTCGCATGCATTTGCAGAATACGACCAAGACGTTCTTTTTTACCCTTAATGGCGTTGTAAATCGTGTCGCCTGAATTAACAGTACCTGAGTAAACGCGGAAGAAGATCAGCTGACCAACAAACGGATCGGTCATGATTTTGAACGCGAGAGCAGAAAATTTCTCTGTATCTTCGGCCTTACGTGACACCGGCTGTTCGTTGTCATCAATACCGTTTACTGGAGGAATATCGTTAGGCGCTGGCAAATATTCGATGACAGCGTCCAACATCGCCTGCACACCTTTGTTTTTAAATGCCGTGCCGCACATCATAGGCACGATTTCTCCAGCGATAGTGCGCTGACGAATCGCTATTTTGATGTCCTCTTCAGACAAGTCACCTTCTTCAAGGTACTTGTTCATCAATTCTTCAGTTGCCTCAGCTGCGGCCTCAACCATCTTTTCGCGCCACTCCTTGGAAACCTCAACAAGGTTAGCCGGAATTTCACGGTAGTCGAATTTCATTCCCTGAGAAGCCTCATCCCAGAAAATTGCTTTCATTTTTACGAGATCAACGACGCCTTCAAACTGATCTTCAGCGCCGATAGGCACTTGAATAGGAATAGGATTTGCCTTGAGGCGATTGCGCATCTGCTCGTAGACTTTGAAGAAGTTGGCACCGGTACGGTCCATCTTGTTTACAAAGGCCAGACGAGGAACTTTGTACTTGTTAGCCTGACGCCAAACAGTTTCAGATTGCGGCTGCACACCGCCCACTGCGCAATAAACCATGCAAGCGCCATCCAGCACACGCATGGAACGCTCAACTTCAATGGTGAAGTCAACGTGACCCGGGGTGTCGATGATGTTGATGTGGTGCTCTGGAAAATTATTCGCCATGCCTTTCCAAAAGCATGTTGTCGCTGCAGAGGTAATCGTGATGCCACGCTCTTGCTCTTGCTCCATCCAGTCCATGGTGGCCGCGCCGTCATGCACTTCACCAATTTTATGGTTCACGCCGGTGTAATACAGAATACGTTCGGTCGTGGTGGTCTTACCTGCGTCAATGTGAGCAGAGATACCGATATTGCGATAACGCTCAATGGGAGTCTTGCGGGCCATAAATAAATCCTAATATCTCTAAATAAAGAAACCGAGCACAACTGACATCAGTGCACCCGGCTTTCAGTCTGCAAAGAGCGCTGCACGTGGCTGCGCTCCAATGATCAGAAACGGAAATGCGAGAATGCTTTGTTAGCTTCTGCCATACGGTGGACTTCATCACGCTTTTTCATCGCACCGCCACGGCCTTCAGCTGCCTCGAGCAATTCACCAGCAAGTCGTTGTGGCATCGATTTTTCGCTGCGCTTGTTTGCTGCTTCGCGCAACCAGCGCATTGACAACGCCATACGACGAACAGGGCGAACCTCGACTGGAACTTGGTAGTTAGCACCACCAACGCGGCGTGATTTAACTTCAACCATAGGTTTGCAATTGCCGACAGCAGCAGCAAACACTTCGAGTGGATCTTTACCTGATTTGGTCTGAATATGCTCGAACGCACCGTAGATGATGTTTTCGGCGACCGATTTTTTACCGGACAACATCAACACGTTCACAAATTTAGCGACATCAACATTACCAAATTTTGGATCAGGCAGAATTTCTCGTTTGGGTACTTCGCGACGACGTGGCATTGCTTTTCCTTTCGCACTTCTTCAGTTGGCTTTGGCTTACGCCTTCCACCCCGAACGACCATAAGAATCGTTCACTTACTCGACCAATTTGGCCAATTCAAACTGCGGCTTTCACCGCAGACTCTTGTTCTACAGGTTAAAAATGACCTGCTAATTACTTCGCTGCAGCTTTGCCGCGCTTGGCACCGTATTTCGAGCGCGCTTGCTTACGATCTTTAACGCCTTGTGTATCGAGTGAGCCGCGCACCATGTGGTAACGCACACCCGGCAAATCCTTCACACGACCACCGCGAAGCAGCACAACACTGTGCTCTTGCAGATTGTGGCCTTCGCCACCGATGTAGGAAATGACCTCAAAGCCATTCGTCAAACGCACTTTGGCGACTTTACGCAAAGCTGAGTTTGGTTTTTTTGGCGTCGTGGTGTACACGCGAGTGCAAACACCTCGCTTTTGCGGGCTGTTCTGCAGAGCAGGCGATTTGCTTTTCACGCGCAGCGTGGTGCGCGGTTTGCGAATCAGTTGGCTAATGGTTGGCATCGGTCTAAGTCAACAAAAATACGGCAATAACAAAACCCCGTTTGCAACACGGGGACGAGATTCGCTGGATTAAACCGATAAACGGATCTCCAGCGGAGCAGGCATGGGAAAAGCGATGCAGGGACTGCAAAACAGACCAAAGAACGCTTAAGCCCGAGCGAGCTTAAATTCGAGAACTCGCGAGTATAAACGTCGCGCGAAACCTAGTCAACAGAAGGAAATGATTCGAACATAGTACTAGCAGCTATTTTTGGCGGGCTAATCGTCCGCCAATGCTGCATGAGTTGCAAAAATAAAAACAGCCCCGAAAGCTCGGGGCTGTTTTGTTTTTTCGGCAATAACTTAGCCTTCGCCGCCAGCGTCGCCTGAAGCTGTCGCCTCGGCTTCCTGCATCGCTCGAGCAGCCTCGGCCTGGAGCATTGCTGCACGCTCTTCCGCCTCCCAGCTCTCTTTGTCCTTGCGAGCACGGTGATAGGCGAGGCCCGTACCTGCTGGGATCAAGCGCCCAACAATCACGTTCTCCTTCAATCCACGCAGGCCATCGCGCTTGCCCATGATGGCCGCCTCGGTGAGGACTCGAGTGGTTTCCTGGAAAGAGGCCGCTGAAATAAACGAGTCTGTCGACAACGATGCCTTCGTAATACCAAGCAGCACGTTTTCATAGGTCGCCGGACGCTTGTTTTCAGCAATAGTGCGATCGTTTTCATCGAACAATTCTGAACGCTCGACTTGTTCGCCAGGAATGTAGGCAGTTTCACCTGCATCAACCACCTGCACGCGACGCAACATCTGACGCACGATGACTTCGATGTGCTTGTCATTAATCTTAACGCCCTGCAGACGATAAACGTCCTGCACTTCGTCGACGATGTAACGCGCCAGTGCTTCGATACCCAGCAATCGCAAAATGTCTTGTGGATCAGCCGGACCGTCAACAATCATCTCACCCTTATTAACTACCTGGCCATCATGCACTAACACTTGCTTGTCTTTGGTGATCAAGAACTCGTGCTTTAACCCGTCCATGTCAGTAATTTCTAGACGCTGTTTGCCCTTAGTTTCTTTACCAAACGCGACGGTACCCGTAACTTCAGCGAGCATACCGGCGTCTTTCGGTGAACGTGCTTCAAACAACTCCGCCACACGCGGCAAACCACCGGTAATGTCACGCGTTTTTTGTGATTCAGTTGGGATACGTGCAAGCACCTCACCCACTGAAACCTGCTGACCATCTTTAACAGTAATCAGCGCGCCTACCTGGAAGCCAATCGTTACAGCGTGCTCAGTGCCAGCAATTTTGACTTCCTGACCCTGTTCGTTCAACAGCTTAACTTGTGGACGTAAGGCACGAGCAGTAGTCGTACCGCGACGTTTAGCATCGATAACCACCAAGGTTGACAGACCAGTGACCTCATCAATTTGCTTAGCAACCGTTGAGCCTTCTTCGACATTCTCAAACTTCACGGTACCTGCGTACTCAGTGATGATTGGACGAGTCAACGGATCCCAATTCGCGAGTGCTGTACCAGCCTTGATTGTCTGACCATCTTTAACAATCAGCGTCGCGCCATAAGGAACCTTGTGACGCTCGCGCTCACGACCATGATCATCAGCAATCAACACTTCGCCAGAACGAGAAATAACGATTTGATCGCCTTTGCCGTTAGTGACGTAACGCATGGTTGCAGTGAAGCGCACATTACCGTTTGATTTCGCCTCAACGGATGAAGCGACCGCTGCACGCGATGCCGCACCACCAATATGGAAGGTACGCATAGTGAGCTGTGTTCCTGGCTCACCAATCGACTGAGCAGCGATCACACCCACTGCCTCACCCGAATTGACCATAGAGCCACGACCCAAATCACGTCCATAGCACATCGCACACAGACCATAGCGAGTGTCACACGTTAACGGCGTACGAACTTTTACTTCATCAATACCGAGTCGCTCGATCTCTTCTACTGAATCTTCGTCGAGCAAGGTACCTGCTTCGTAGAGTGTCGCTTGGGTATCAGGATTAACGATATCGTTGGCTGCAACGCGACCAAGAATACGGTCACGCAGTGCCTCAATCACTTCACCACCCTCAACCAAGGCCTTCATCACAGCGCCATTAGCGGTGCCGCAATCATCTTCGATCACCACCAGATCTTGAGTCACGTCAACCAGTCGACGTGTCAAATAACCCGAGTTCGCTGTTTTCAATGCCGTATCAGCCAAACCTTTACGCGCACCGTGGGTTGAAATGAAGTACTGCAAAACATTCAAACCTTCGCGGAAGTTCGCTGTAATTGGCGTTTCAATAATCGAGCCATCTGGCTTAGCCATCAAACCGCGCATACCGGCCAACTGACGAATCTGAGCAGCTGAACCACGAGCACCCGAGTCAGCCATCATGTAGATGGCATTAAAGGATTCCTGCACGCCTTTAGTTCCGTCGCGCTTGACGACGTCTTCAACTTTAAGCTGCTCCATCATGGCCTTACCGACTTCATCACCGGCTTTACCCCAGATATCGACCACTTTGTTGTAACGCTCGCCAGCCGTTACCAGACCGGACGAATATTGCTGTTCGATCTGTTTAACTTCTTGCTCGGCAGCGGCAATCAACGTCGCTTTTTGTGGCGGCACCAGCATGTCATCAACGCAAATAGAAATACCTGCGCGCGTTGCTAAACGGAAGCCCGATTGCATCAACTGATCGGCGAATACGGCCGTCGCACGCAATCCGCACTTACGGAAAGAGATATTGATGAGCTTAGAAATTTCTTTTTTCTTCAGCGCACGGTTAATAGCTGAGAAAGGCAAACCTTTCGGCAAGATCTCAGACAAAATCGCACGACCGATCGTGGTCTCATAGCGAGTCACTGTTCTGACGAACTCACCAGTGACCATATCTTTCGGATACTCAGCAATACGCACCGTGACTCGTGTAGACAATTCAACTTCTTTATTGTCATAAGCACGAATAACTTCGGAAACATCGGCGAGCATCATGCCCTCGCCCTTGCCGTTGATTTTCTCGCGAGTCGCGTAATACAGACCCAAAACGATATCTTGCGATGGAACGATAGAGGGTTCACCGTTCGATGGGAACAAGATGTTGTTTGAAGCGAGCATCAAGGTGCGCGCTTCCATCTGAGCCTCAATCGACAGCGGCACGTGCACAGCCATCTGGTCACCGTCAAAGTCGGCGTTGAATGCCGCGCAAACCAGTGGGTGTAACTGAATTGCTTTACCTTCGATCAGAACCGGCTCAAAAGCTTGAATACCTAAACGGTGCAACGTAGGCGCACGGTTGAGCATCACAGGATGCTCGCGAATTACGTCTTCCAAAATATCCCAAACTACAGGCTCTTGAATTTCGACTAGCTTCTTAGCGGCTTTGATGGTTGTTGCTAGACCCATCAACTCCAGTTTATTGAAGATGAACGGCTTGAACAATTCGAGCGCCATCAGTTTCGGCAAACCGCACTGATGCAGTTTTAACTGTGGACCCACCACGATCACTGAACGACCGGAGTAATCAACACGTTTACCCAGCAAGTTTTGACGGAAACGACCGCCTTTACCTTTGATCATTTCTGCGAGCGATTTCAACGGACGCTTGTTCGCACCCGTCATTGCTTTGCCGCGACGACCATTATCGAGCAATGAATCAACCGCTTCTTGCAGCATGCGCTTCTCATTACGCGTAATGATTTCAGGCGCGCGCAATTCCATCAGGCGCTTGAGACGATTATTACGGTTAATAACGCGACGATATAAATCGTTCAAGTCCGAGGTCGCAAAACGACCGCCATCCAGCGGAACCAGCGGACGCAGTTCTGGCGGCAATACCGGCAGAACTTCCATGATCATCCAATCAGGCTTGATACCTGAACGTTGGAAGGCTTCGAGTACTTTTAAACGTTTAGCGTATTTTTTAATCTTGGCTTCAGATTTCGATTCACGTAAATCTGTGCGCAACTGCTCTGCCTCGCGATCGATATCGATCGTGCGTAGCAATTCGCGTATGCCTTCCGCGCCCATGTGAGCGATGAAGTCATCACCAAACTCTTCGTATTTAGCCGCGTAATCATCTTCCGACATGATCTGGCACTTTTTCAGCGGAGTCATGCCGGGATCAGTAACAACGTAGGCTTCGAAATACAGAACACGCTCGATGTCACGCAATGTCATATCCAGAACCATGCCCAAACGGGATGGCAAGGATTTCAAGAACCAGATGTGCGCTACCGGCGAAGCTAGCTCGATATGACCCATGCGTTCACGACGCACTTTAGCCAGCGTAACTTCAACGCCACATTTTTCACAAATAACGCCGCGATGTTTTAATCGCTTGTATTTACCGCACAGGCACTCATAGTCTTTGATAGGGCCAAAGATTTTTGCGCAAAACAAACCGTCACGCTCTGGTTTGAACGTGCGGTAGTTAATGGTCTCGGGCTTTTTAACTTCGCCGTAGGACCAAGAACGGATTTTTTCAGGAGACGCCAATCCAATTTTGATGGCGTCAAATTGTTCATTTTGCTGAACTTGCTTGAATAGATCGAGCAGTGCTTTCATGTATCACTCCACAGTGGCGTGAAAAAATAATCTTTATAACGCCCCCTCTTCACGAGAGGGGGCGACAGAACTTAATCGCGGTCGAGATCGATGTCGATGCCTAACGAGCGAATCTCTTTAACCAACACGTTAAAGGATTCCGGCATACCTGCATCAATCACGTGATCGCCTTTCACCAGGTTTTCATAAACCTTAGTACGGCCGTTCACGTCATCTGATTTAACAGTCAACATTTCTTGCAAGACGTAGGACGCGCCATAAGCCTCGAGCGCCCACACCTCCATCTCACCGAAACGCTGGCCACCAAATTGCGCCTTACCTCCCAGAGGTTGCTGAGTCACCAGTGAGTAAGGACCGGTAGAACGAGCATGCATCTTGTCGTCAACCAGATGGTGCAATTTCAAGACGTGCATGTAACCGACAGTGACTGAGCGCTCAAAGGCTTCGCCAGTACGTCCGTCGTACATCGTGACCTGATTCTTAGAAGCCGTCATACCCAATTTCTTGGCAATGGCATCAGGATAGGCAAGGTCCAACATGCGATGGATTTCAGTCTCATGAGCACCATCAAAAACTGGCGTTGCAAATGGCACGCCCTCTTTCAGGTTTTCACTCAACTCGAAAATCTCAGCGTCTGAGAACTTATCGAGATCTTCAGTGCGACCTGATTCGTTATAAATCTGTTTCAGGAAATTACGCACTTCAGCGGCTTTAGTTTGCGCTTTGAGCATTTCGCCGATACGCAAACCCAGACCTTTGGCAGCCCAACCCAAGTGGACCTCGAGTACCTGTCCCACGTTCATACGGGAAGGAACGCCCAGTGGATTGAGCACGATATCTGCAGGAGTACCGTCAGCCATGTAAGGCATATC
>CANGJE010000092.1 GCA_947454305.1 Oxalobacteraceae bacterium | reverse complement strand
CCAAAATCGATGCAATCATTTCTTTAACGGTGGTCTTGCCATTACTGCCAGTGACACCAATCACAGGAATAGAAAATTTCTGTCGCCAGCCATTAGCAATCTGCCCTAATGCATAATGCGTATCGGGTACCACGATCGCCGGTAAATTCAATCCTTCAGGAATACGCTCAACAACAACAGCGGCGGCACCTTGCGTGCTCACTTCGTGCAGAAAGTCATGTGCATCAAATCGCTCACCGCGCAGGGCAACAAACAAATTGCCTTGACCAACCTTCTTGCTATCGGTCGATACACCAACGAAAGAGGCTGGCGCTGTTAGGCGCGCACCAGAAATCAAGCTCACTAATTCAGAAAGGCTAGCGTGCATCAATGCCCTCCGAAACGTGTAGCGCGCGTGGCGAGAGCCAACGCAGCATGATCGGCATCGCGAAAAGTGAGCTTCTTACCTTTGATCTCTTGATAATCTTCGTGACCTTTACCTGCAACGAGTACGACATCATTTTTTCCGGCGTGGCGTATCGCCGATAAAATTGCCTGAGCGCGATCTTCAATCACCTGAATTTTTTCAGAAGGCAAATTTCCACAACCACGAATCATTTGCTCAATGATGTCTGCAGGATTTTCACTGCGTGGATTGTCACTTGTAATAACAAGATGATCCGCTGTTAAAGCGGCTTCTGTCATTTGTGGTCGCTTACCCGGATCACGATCACCGCCACAACCAAACACACACCATAACTGTCCGTGACGCGCATCAGCGACTTGGCGCAATGTTTGCAGCGCTTTTTTGAGTGCATCAGGAGTATGCGCATAATCGATGACAGCTAAGGGACCCTCTTGCCCACCCAACTGCTCCATTCGGCCAGGTACAGCAGTTAAGGATTCCATCTGACGCACGATGCTATTCCAAGCCAAACCACGGGCAAGCAGTACACCGGCAATCGCCAACACATTACTTACGTTAAAAAGACCGATCAATTGAGTCCGCACTGCACTCGAGCCAAAGGGTGAGGACAACTGAAAGTTTGTTCCGTGCTGGCTAACACGAATATCACTGGCGGAAAGCACAGGCACATGATCATGCTGCGCACCCTCAACGGTATATCCAATAACATTGACGTCAGAAAGATTGCGCCGTAATTTCGTTAATAGGCGCACGCCCATAGGATCATCTAAATTAATGATCGCGTGTTTTAAACCGGGCCAATCAAACAAGGCCGCTTTCGCTGCTTCATACGCAGCCATGCTGCCATGAAAATCTAAATGATCGCGTGTGAAATTAGTAAACACAGCAACATCGACATGCAATTCATCGAGTCGTCCTTGAGCCAAACCTATTGATGAGGCTTCAATGGCCAGTGCTTTTGATCCGCGTTGCTTTTGCTGTGACAGATGTCTAAACAATTGCACTGGGTCGGGCGTCGTTAGTCCTGTGACTTCGAATTTATCGATCTCACCATTTCGGCACTGCGAAATGCCCAACGTACCAATCACTGCTGTTGGCATTCCTTCGCGCGACAACGCTTGGCCCAGCCACTGTGTACATGACGTTTTTCCATTGGTACCTGTCACAGCGACGCTGAACAAATCTGCATCGGGCTGGCGATACCATTCGTGGGCGATACGTCCTGCCATTTTTGCCAGCTCTGGCACACCGAAATGCGCGATAGCCCACTCAGGATTCCAATGAAACTCATCACTCAATTCGAACAATATGGCTTTAGCACCGGATTCAATCGCTTGCTGAATATGCTGACGACCATCACCTGACTCACCGCGACATGCAAGAAAAATATCGCCTCGCATAATCTTACGTGAATCGAGTGACAAGTTCGCATCAGGCGCAATCTCGTGCAGCCAGCGCGTCACGTCGATGATGTCGATTACGGCGTTCGTCATCACATGCTCTCCGCAATGGGTTCAGCAGGCATGATCACGTTGCTCACGCTCGCGTCAGGTGGCACATTGAGTGATGACAATGCACTCGCGGCGACACTCGCAAATATCGGTGCTGCGACCAAACCACCGAAATGCTTACCTGCACCCGGCTCATCAATCATGACGGCGATGATGATGCGTGGATCTGACGCTGGCGCCAAACCAACAAATGAAGCGACGTATTTATTTACGTAATGACCGTTTTCTAATTTATGCGCAGTACCCGTTTTACCTGCAACGCGATAACCACGCACCTGAGCAAGTGGCGCAGTGCCACCGGGGCCCACAACTAGTTCCAGCATGTCGCGCATCTGATGCGCTGTTTTATCGCTAATCACACGCTGCGGGGCTGGTAGCTGCGATACTTTTTGAAACGACAAAGGAATCATCTCTCCATTGCGCGCAAAAATCATGTACGAGCGCGCTACTTGAATCAGCGATACCGCAATACCATGTCCGTAACTCATGGTCGCTTGCTCAATCGGACGCCAGGTTTTATACGGCTTCATTCGACCCGCCACCGCTCCAGGAAAACCAACACGCGGTGGTTGTCCAAATCCGACGGAACTAAACATGTCCCACATCTGGCGCGGCTCGAGCTTTTGCGCCATGCGAACTGTGCCTACATTCGATGATTGCTGAATAATTTGCGACACCGATAATGCGCCCGCATGCGTATGTGAGTCACCAATCGTTGATGGACCTATGGTTAATTTGCCTGGCGTGTCTAACATCGTGGTGGGTGTCACCAAACCTCTTTCTAATGCCAGCGCTACAGTAAAAGGTTTAAGTGTCGAACCTGGTTCGTAGATATCAGTGAAGACACGATTACGTAATTGCTCACCCGTTAATCCAACACGGCTGTTGGGATTGTAGGTAGGCATATTTGCCAGAGCGAGCACTTCACCTGTTTTGACATCCAGAACAACGATGCCACCTGCTTTCGCTTTATTTTTTTCTATCGCTTGCTGCAAATGAGTAAAAGCGATGTACTGGATTTTGCTATCGATGGATAAGGTGAGGTCACGCCCATCCTGAGGCTCGCGCAACAAGGCAATGTCATCGACGACTCGACCTAAATTGTCGCGAATGACGCGACGACTTCCAGTGATACCGCCCAGCGTTGATTGTTGAGCCAGCTCCATACCTTCCTGGCCTTTATCTTCGACACTAGTAAAACCGAGTACGTGCGCCGCCACTTGCCCCGCAGGATAAAAGCGTTTGTATTCAGGTTTAGTGTGTATGCCGGGAATATCCAGCGCGAGGACTTTATCAACCGCTTCAATTTCGACTTGTCGTTTGAGATAAACAAAGTTCGAATCAGAGTCGAGTTTTTTCTTGAGCTCTTGCGAACTAATATCGAGCAGCTGCGCTAATTTCTGTAATTTTTCAGGCGGTGCATTAACGCTATCCGGCACAGCCCAAATCGCTTTGACTGGAAGTGAGGTCGCCATCACTTCGCCATTTCGATCGAGAATTTTTCCGCGTACTGCAGGTAAATCGAGTGTGCGTGCGTATCTAGATGCGCCCTTTTTTTGCAAGAACTCAGTGGATACGGCTTGCAACCAAAATGCGCGGGCAGCCAGTGCCACAAATGCAGCAAACAACAAAAACAGCGCAACGCGCGAACGCCAGGCAGGCAAACGCACAGCCAGTACTGGACTAGCCGCAAATGCGACTCCACGAGCTGCTGCTTTTCTGCTGGGTGCTCGCACTATTTGGCTCCCGCGGTAAGGTACTGTGTTTTACCGGCGCCAGGTGATGACATACCTAGTGATGTGCGAGCTAGGGTATCTACGCGCGCATGTTTGGCAAGCATGGATTGATCTAACTGCAGTTGCGACCATTCGGTCTCTAATTCTTTTTGGCGTAGCTGAGAACGTTCAAGCTCAATAAATAATCGACGCGCCTGAAACTGCGAGTTCACTAATAAAAGCGCGCAGACCATCAACAAACTAACCAAGGATAAAATCGTACGATTACTCATGCGCACCCCCGGGGGCTAAGCGCATTGCACAGCGCATGACGGCTGAACGTGATCGGGGATTAGCAGCAATCTCTTCTTCTGAGGGTTTGACGCGGCCGAGTAATTTCATAAGCGGTGATGGCAAATCAACGGCACGAACTGGCAAGCGACGATGAGGCTGCGGTACGTTGGCCTTGTCCGCCATGAACCGTTTAACGATACGATCTTCAAGTGAATGAAAACTTATCACCACCAATCTCCCGAACGGTGCGAGACGTTCGTATGCCTGATTCAAACCTGCTTCCAGTTCTTCAAGTTCCTGATTGATGAATATCCGTACAGCCTGAAAAGTCCGGGTGGCCGGGTCTTTCCCTTTTTCACGGGTCTTGACGGCGCTAGCCACGAGTGCTGCAAAGTCTCTCGTGCTGACGAGTGGCTCGACTGCCCGGCGAGCAACAATCGCCTTTGCAATCTGAAAAGCAAACCGTTCTTCCCCATAGTCGCGAATCACTTTCTCCAGGTTTTCCTGAGTCGCTGTTGCCAGCCACTCAGACGCCGCCATGCCACGCGTGGTATCCATGCGCATGTCGAGTGGACCATCCGCACGAAAACTAAAACCACGCTCTGCTTCATCAACCTGAGGTGAAGACACACCCAGATCGAGTAACACTCCATCAATCTTTTCGATATTCAATGCAGCAAGCTGCACGTCCAGCGTCGCAAAACTGTCATGCACAATCACAAAACGACTATCGTCTTGCGCTAACTTTTGCGCCACCGCGACGGCTTGCGGATCTTTGTCAAACGCAATCAAGCGACCTTTTGCGGATAGTCGCTCGAGAATGCGGCGGCTGTGACCACCACGACCAAAGGTGCCATCAACAAAAATTCCATCGCAACGCGCATCCACCATCGAAAGCGCGTCAACTGCTTCATCCAGTAATACTGTTCGGTGCAAATACTCGGGCACCGCTACGTGACTCATGAGCGACGATCAGAAAGAAAAATTGTTCAACACGTCAGGCATGCCATTCGCGATTGCCTGCGATTCACTTTCTTCCAACCTTGCCGCATCCCAAATTTCAAAATGGCTACCCATACCGAGCAACATCACATCGCGCGTCAGCAATGCAGCCGTTCTTAATTCAGGAGAAATTAATATTCGACCCGCGCTATCCATCTCAACGTCAGATGCATTGCCGAGGAAAATTCGTTGCCAGGCGCGCGCCGACATCGGCCAACCTGCAATTTGTTCGCGATGAATTTCCCAAACCGGGCGTGGGAATAAAAGAAGACAACCGTGCGGGTGTTTGGTCAGCGTAATGCGGCCTTCGCACTGCAAAGACAGTGCGTCACGATGCCGGGCCGGAATAGACATTCGGCCTTTTGCATCCAGACTCAACGCGGACGCGCCCTGATACACCTTGGTTATCTCCCCTATCGTTAAAATTTAGTGAACATAAGCAAAACAGCAAGTCGTCAAATGTTAGGAGAAAGAAAAATCTTTGCCCCACAAAAAGACACTTTTTCACACTGGCGCCCACTTTAGTAGATCGAGAATTGTCGGTCAAGGAATATCGAGGAGGGAAATGTAGTTTTTTTCAATGAAGTCAATGACTTAGCGTCAACTGTTGAAGCTGAACGTACCTAGAATAGGCGTTGAAAATGAAGGACTTAGGGAAGTTAATGAAAGTAAAACTTCAGTAATACACATGTGTTTTGTGCGATTGCAAGTTTACTTGTCAAAAAGCATTGCCGAGAAGGCAATTGATCAAATAATTGCCCTGGCTTGGAGGGGGCGGGGATCGTAGAAAGCTATCCCACCAGAAATAAAGTGAAGCAGACCGATAGGCCGGATTCTGTATAGCAGCTTGCGCTGCCTGGACAGTCATTCCTCTAGGCGCAGGATTACTCCAACGCTCAAGCTTCCTACCCGCATGCTCAGCGAGCAACGTCAACGCATGCCTATTTGGAATTGCTCCGAGTGGAGGTTACCGCGTTTCACCCTTTGCAGCTTGCGCTGCAAAGACTCGTCTCTGTGGCCCTATTCCTCGTCTCTCGACGGACGGTCGTTAACCGTCACCCTGCTCTGTGGAGTCCGGACCTTCCTCTCGCTATCACCATTACGCGACTGCCAGCGACTGCCTAGTCTGCTTCACAACGCGATTCTAGCTGAGACTGAGAGCATCGCTAAGAAAGGTTTTTAAATAGATCACCCGAATTAAAATTTAATTAAGGAAAAGTAGACAGCCTATCTCTCTGTATCTAAAGTGCAGATATAGCTGTCGGAAAAAAAGGATCGTGATGCAAGCCGTTATAAAAAAATGGGGCAATAGCCCTGCGTTGAAATTAAGTGCCAGCTTAATGAAAGAAGCACAACTGAAGATTGGTCAAAAAGTTTCAGTCAAAGTATCGCGTGGAAAAATTATCCTTGAACCAACTACTCGCAAAAAATACGAACTGGAAGAATTAGTCGCCTGCATCACATCTAGTAATACTCATGCGAAATCGGATTTTGGTAAGCCCGTCGGCACGGAAATCTGGTAACGGTCAGGAAGGATGTACCCAGTTGCCACTCCCAAACGTATTACTCATAATAAGGCGAGGGTGAATTTTCAGAATCAACGAAGATAATTTTTTAGGAAATGTAACTATAGGATTAGTTTCTTAGAAATGGGGTCAACTATGATTGCAACCAAAAGCAAACTAGCAGCACAACCTGATCCATCTTCAGTACTCACCAAAACCGTGGCACGCGCAGCTGAACGGCTAGAAATATCATCCGTTTTGCTGGCTAAAATCCTAGGCCTTAGTCCACTTACGGTAACTCACCTCTACAACGGTAAATTTAAGCTCGATGAGCGTCGTAAAGAATGGGAGTTAGCCTTGCTATTTGTGCGCGTCTTCCGTTCGCTCGATTCAATCGTGGGCAATGAGCAAACTGCACGTCAATGGCTTAACAGCGAGAATGAGGGACTGAATGGCCGCCCGATCGATCTGATTCTTCAAACAGAAGGGCTAGTCCGAGTCGCTCACTACCTGGACGCCTCCCGCGGTCTCATTTCCTCTCAATAAAATAGAAACCAACATCGGTGGCATCTTGTATCGCTCCATGCAAGATCCGTAGCCATCGATATGGCGGCACTTCAGGTACCTTTTGTTATGACGCCTCCTAAAGTGTATCTAAATAGTCAGAAAAATTTGTGATCCCCTTGTGAGAATGTGTATAGTGGATGCACGACTCACCCATTGACCGCTTGGTTAGGCCAAGTGCTCTATGGGCGACAAGCCGCCTTCGGGCGGCTTTGTCATTTCTACAGGGGGCGGTTTGCGAACAGTTGTCTATGTAGATGGATATAACCTTTACTATGGCTTGCTTAGGAAATCTAAGCTCAAGTGGTTGGATTTGTATTCTTTGTTCAATGATCATGTGCTGGATGATCAAGCAAATTTGCTAGAAATCAGGTATTACACTGCTCCGGTGCTTGGGAGAATGTCTGATGATTCAAAGTCGACTCAACGGCAGCGCACCTACCTTCAAGCCCTCAGAAATATGTACTCGGGAAAGCTGGAAATCATAGAGGGGAAAATTCTCGCCACCACTCCCTATCAACGATTGGTCCAATCGATTCCTGAAGCTCCTCATCTAAAAAAAGTCCAGGTTTTCGACTTCAATGAGAAAAAAACCGATGTAAACCTTGCCTCCGATATGTTGGCAGGAGCTTGGACAGGTGAATTTGAGCAAGCCGTTTTGTGTAGCAATGACTCTGACCTAGAGGGTGCCTTTTCAACTATCAGGAAGCATCTTCCTCAGATGCGCTTAGGGTTGGTTGCGCCGATACTTGGTGAAGACCATCGCCGCATTTCGAAAGATCTTTCTCGGTATGCCGATTGGTCAAAAATACTCAGTCCAGTTCACCTAGAAAATTCTCAGCTACCTGATCGAATTCCAAATTCTCGTTTGTGCAAGCCTGATACATGGTGATTTAGCAAAAAACACTACTAGCTCCAATCGTTCTGCCCTAATGTCCTCCAAACACAAAAAGCCCCCGTTATCGCTAACGAAGGCTTTGTTAAAGCGTGAGGACATTTTGTCCTAATCAGCCGACAACTGCATTGTTATTTATGCTTTGATTTGGAATACGGTTATGCAAATCCAATAATTTATTTTAAGCATTTTCAATGCCCAGTTAATGGACGCCTTGATATTTTGGTCGACTGAACAGCATATGCTCTGCTTTGGGAGGAAGAGGGCATCAAAACACAAAAGCTCCCAGCACGCATAGTCATGCTTTAGGGAATTTACTAGCTGACCCAGGGCGGAATCGAACCGAGCTGTAGAAGGCTGATCCCGTTTCAATTTAAGTCCAGTTACCGGAAGGCCTTCATGAATGATTTTAAGAAGCTTTGACACAACCTTCTTGCTTTAAGACGCGATCAGTGGAGGAGGGATATCTTGCGAGCTTATCCGCGGGTCGTCGAGGGCGAACGACAAGTTCTCCTCCACAATTAGGACAATGGCCTCTCAGCGTAGTCTCGGCGCATGACGCACAAAAAGTGCATTCGAATGAGCAGATACGAGCATCAATGGCCTCTGGGGGGAGATCTTTATTGCAGCACTCGCAGTTAGGTCGTAGTTGAAGCATGGATGTCCTCCATCACTTTTATATTCACCGATCCGATTAAATACAAAAATAGTCTAAAGCGCCAGTTATCGCTAACGATAGCATTGCTTACGTGGTGAGCTAATACGTAATCAAGCTAGACTGAGCATCCCTGATTCCGATATCACTTCCATTGAAGATTTAATTTCCTGTGCGAAGTAGCACAATCTCGCAAATACAGATTAATCAAGGTTTGATACGGAATTCCAATTTCTTCCGAAATGGCTTTGAAATAATCGACCGATTCTTCATCCAATCGAATAGTGATAGATTTTTTTAACTGAGTTGCGTAGTGATTCTTACGAGCTTTCGAAAAATCATACTCATCGCGCATGGCTATCACCTTTGTTTATTGTATTTTGTCTCTTGAGCTGTAGCTTTTCTTGCGGAGATGATGCGAATGACCTTATCTGCATCTCGGTAGCAGTGACACACCATGATCAATCGCAATGAAAAACTATGTCCCAATAATATGAATCTCTCTTCATCGATTGAGTGATCAGGATAGTCAATCAACTTG
>CANGJE010000091.1 GCA_947454305.1 Oxalobacteraceae bacterium | reverse complement strand
CAACGTTCATCAATATATGTACTGGCTTGATCAGGCCGCAGGCAGGTCGCGTTTTCTTTGAAGGTAAAGACGTTACTGAACTCTCGCCACGTGCGATTGCGCTGCGCGGCATGGTTCGCTCTTTCCAATTGCCACAACTATTCACTGAGCATTCCGTACGCGACTGTATTCGTATCGCTGCGGCAGGTAAGCGTAACCGTTTGGGTTTGTGGACGCCCTTGGCAAAGGCGGTTGATGACGATGAGGTACAACGCATATTAACAATGGTGGGTTTAGATAAACGTGCCGACGAATTGTCAGGTGCATTGCCAGAAGGTCAGCGCAAATTGTTGGATATCGCGATGGCGCTGATTATGAAACCGCGTTTGCTCATTTTGGATGAACCGACCTCCGGCGTATCGACCGACGAAAAACACGGTTTGATGAAAACCATCATGAATGCTCTCGACGCACAAAAAGTAACCGCTATTTTTGTCGAACATGATGTGGATATCGTCTCGCAGTACTCTACTCGTGTCGCTGCCTGGATAGCTGGTCGCATTGCAGCTGATGGCACGCCAGAAAAAGTATTGGCCGATCCTGAAATCCGCAAAAACGTGATCGGAGAGTGACATGCTAAAAATCGATAACGCTAGCGCGCGCATTGCAGGCATTACCGTTTTACGTGACATTACAACGGAATTTAAACCAGGTCAGTTACTCGCCGTGGTCGGTCGTAATGGCGCAGGTAAGACGACTCTGCTGCGCGCCATTATGGGCTTGTTGCCACTTTCATCTGGCAGTATTTCAATTGAAGGGCATGACCTGAGCAAAATTCCTGGACACCGTCGCACAGAGTATGGCATTGGCTACGCACCAGAAGATCGTGCGATGTTTCCTACTTTTACTGTGGAAGAAAATCTCCGGCTTTCTTGCGAAGTACTTGGCTTACCACGTGCCGAAGCGGATCGTCGTTTAGCGCGCGTGTTGGAAGTCGTGCCTCAGCTGGAACCAATGTTGGTGCGTTCAGGAGCTGCCTTATCGGGTGGTCAGGGAAAAATGGCCGCACTCGGTCGCGCACTGATGGCGGGTACTCGACTTGTATTGCTAGATGAACCGTTTCAGGGTTTAGCTCCTGTGTTGGCGAATCAATATGCTGAATCGCTGCGTAAACTGCATCAACTCTCTCCTGAGTTATGCATCGTCGTCACTGAATCCAATCGTAGTCTGCTGCGTGATTTGCCCGACGCCACCTTAACGCTTGAGCGTGGTGAGTTAGTCGTAGGCGAATTAGCGGCGCACTAAAAACGCTTAAACGAATCACTAATAATAATTAACTACATAAATATCGGAGACAACATATGGCTACTTTGCTCATAGATGGAAAATGGGTCGCGGCCTCAGGTGGCCAAACTATTGACGTCATCAATCCCTGCGATGCAAAGGTATTCACCACCATCGATCGCGGTACAGCGGCGGATATCGATCTGGCTGTAAAAGCAGCGCAACGCGCGATGGATGGCGCTTGGGGAAACCTGACGGCGACTGAACGCGGCCGCATTTTAGTCAAGGCGGGTGAGCTGATTTTAAAAAATGGTGAAGAGATATCGCAGATTGAAGCGCGCGATACCGGCAAACCACTGTCAGTGGCACGTGCAGACGTGGTTGCTGTTGCTCGATATTTTGAATACTACGGTGGCGCAGCCGACAAACATCACGGCGAACAGATCCCGTACTTGAATGGGTACAACGTTCAAGTAGTGCGCGTGCCTCACGGCGTTGCTGCCTTAATTATTCCTTGGAACTATCCGGCTCAAATGTTTGGCCGCACGGTTGCACCTGCATTAGCGGCTGGTAATGCCTGTGTGCTGAAGCCTTCTGAAGATGCCTGTATGTCAGGCTTGAAGTTGGCTGAACTATTGGTAGAAGCAGGGTTACCTGCTGGTGCTCTCAATCTGGTTACAGGTTATGGTTACGAAGCAGGCGCGGCATTAACGTCCCATCCGGACATTAACTATGCAAGCTTTACCGGCTCACCTGAAGTTGGCGCGATGGTGCAGGAATCCACGGCTAAGCATTCAGTAGCGTGCACATTAGAACTCGGCGGCAAATCACCGCAAATCGTTTTTAATGATGCCGATCTGGACAAGGCAATACCTATCATCGTCAAAGCGATTACTCAGAATGCAGGTCAAACCTGTTCTGCAGGAAGTCGTTTGTTGATTCAAGAAGATATCTACGACAAAGTCGTGGCGCGAGTAGCAGAGGCGTTCAAAAAAGTTCGCGTAGGTACACCCGAGATGGATTTTGACTGCGGCCCTATCGTCAACAAAAAACAATTCGAACGCGTTAACAGCTTTATTGATGACGCTATTAAGAGCGGCGTTCCGCTGCTGGCACGTGCAACGGTCGCTGATGGCGTTTCTAAAGAGGGCTATTTTGTCGCGCCTGCGTTGTTTGGCGCAGTACCGCGTGATCATCGATTAGCATGCAAAGAAGTGTTTGGCCCAGTACTCTCGGCTATGCCTTTTAAAGATGAAGAAGATGCGGTTCAATTAGCTAATGCCACTGAATATGGCTTGGTATCTGGCATCTGGACTGAAAATGGTGGACGTCAGCAGAGACTGGCTAAGCGTATGCAGTCGGGACAGGTATTCATCAATTGTTACGGCGCGGGTGGCGGTGTTGAATTGCCGTTTGGTGGCATGAAACGCAGCGGTCACGGTCGCGAAAAAGGCTTTGTCGCGCTGGAAGAATTCAGCACACTGAAAACCATTGTTCAGCATCACGGTTAATCACAATTAATAACGAAAAAAATTAGGTATCACGGAGACGATATGGGACAACTGCAGGGAAAAGTAGCCATCATCACAGGCGCAGGTAGTGGATTCGGCGAAGGCATGGCTGAAGCGTATGTACGTGAAGGCGCTAAAGTTATTATCGCGGACCTGAATGCGGCCGCAGGTGAGCGTGTAGCCAAAGCATTGGGTGCGAATGCGAAAGCAGTAGCGACGGATGTGGCGAATATGGATTCAGTGGCTGCGATGGTTAAGGTGTGTATCGATAGCTTTGGCGTTCCTGATATCGTCATCAACAACGCAGGTACCACTCATAAAAATCAACCGATGTTGCAGGTCGATGAAAAAACCTTCGATCGTATGTTTGCAGTAAACGTTAAATCGATTTACTACATGGCACATGCGGTGATTCCTGCTATGCGTGAGCGCGGCAAGGGCGGTGTGATTTTGAATGTAGGTTCTACCGCCGGCATTCGTCCGCGTCCGGGTTTGTCTTGGTATAACGGCTCCAAAGGCGCTGTGAATTTGCTGTCAAAGTCGATGGCGGTCGAACTCGCTCCAGATCGTATTCGCGTGAATGCACTGTGCCCAGTGATGGGTGCCACCGGTTTACTCGCTGATTTTATGGGCATGCCTGACACCCCTGAAAATCGCGCTAAATTTGTCTCAACCATTCCGCTGGGTCGTTTTTGCGAGCCGCGTGATATGGCTGCCGCTGCTGTTTTTCTTGGAACCGATGCGGCTGAATTTTTGACCGGTGTAGAATTTCCTGTTGATGGTGGTCGCACTATCTGATGCATTGATATTTTCGGAGAATGACTATGAAAACGCGTGCCGCCGTATTACATACGCTTGATATGAAAACGCCGTTTGCCCACAGCAAGCCGCTAAAAATAGAAGAGATTGAGCTGGATGAACCCGGCATGGGTGAAGTGTTGGTCAAAATGACTGCCGCCGGTTTATGCCATTCCGATCTGTCAGTTATCACTGGTGTGCGTCCACGCCCTGTTCCTATGGCGTTAGGACATGAAGCTTCAGCGACAGTGATGAAAGTGGGTGATGGCGTTGTGAATTTAAAACCCGGTGACCGTGTGGTGCTGGTGTTTGTGCCTAGCTGCGGTAACTGCATGCCATGCATGGAAGGGCGTCCCGCTTTGTGTGAACCCGGTGCTGAAGCGAATGGTAAGGGCACGTTGCTGTCCGGTGCGCGTCGTTTGCATTTGGGTCAACAAGCAGTGAATCATCACGTGGGTGTATCTGCCTTTGCGGAACATGCGGTAGTGTCACAACGCTCGTGCGTGAAGATTGAACAAGACATCGATCCGGTGGAATCTGCTTTGTTTGGATGTGCTGTGTTGACCGGTGTTGGTGCTGTCGTTAATACGGCCAAAGTACAACCTGGTCAGACCGCCGCCGTGATTGGTTTAGGTGGTGTGGGCATGTGCTCGCTGTTAGGTGCTGTGGCTTCGGGTGCGGTTGAGGTGATTGCTGTTGATTTGAATGACGAAAAATTAAAAGCCGCGCGAGATTTAGGCGCGACGTTTACCGTTAACGCACGAGATCCAGATGCCGCAGCAAAGGTGAGGGAATACACCAAAGGTGGTGTTGATTTCGCGTTTGAGATGGCGGGTGTAACACCAGCGATGGAACTTGCCTATCGCATTACAAAGCGTGGCGGCACGACGGTTACAGCTAGCCTGTTTCACCCGCAGCACACTTGGCCGATTCAGCAAGTCAGTTTGGTTGCTGAAGAACGCACAGTTAAAGGCAGCTATATTGGTTCATGCATTCCATCGCGTGACATTCCGCGCTACATAGGTTTGTATTTGCGTGGCAAGCTACCGATTAATAAATTGTTGGGTGAACGACTCAAGCTCGACGATATCAATCGCGGATTCGACAAACTCGACGCAGGCGAAAGCATGCGCGATTTGGTGGTGTTCTAATACCCACCACCACGCATTAAGAATATGCATTGCATATTCTGTATTACCCATTACGCATCGCCTATCTGACATTTTCACGATGGCAAACAGATGAAATAGGGAAGTGCTAGCAATAACACTTCCCTTTCTTCATGAGTTCATTGACGTCCTATTCGGTTTGCCATGCATGTCGGATACACGATAGCGTGTCCGGCGATCACCCATCAGATCGCGCAGATCACGAATACTCAACTGAGTCACTTCGTGCATTCGAATCAATAAAGACGCTCCTACCGGCAACGTACGATGCCGTATTTTGCTGATCACTGGCGCCGTGACCTCCAGCGCTCTTGATAGAGCTGCATCATTTTTTAAATGCATACGTTCGCGCAAGGTATCCAGTAGTCGATTCGGATCATAGGTTTCTTGCGACGACAGGGTATGTGTATGCACGTCGCGTTGCACGGGTTCCATGAAAATCCTCATATCAAAGTAAGGCAAACACAAGATAAAAAATCACCACAATCCAAAGGTATATCCGGCAGGCATAGCCATGGGACTGGAAACCAAGGGTCTGAAGCGACCATAAGGATCAAATGAGCCAAAACCCAGATTCATTGTTTGTGGCATGAGGTGGGGTGGCTCGCGATAGGTACTGGCCAGTGACTGCATCATGGGCGCGCTCATGCCAGCGCTCATCATCTGTGACGAATACGAGGGCGCGAGTCCGACCGCACGCATAACATCGGGTAGGCCATAACCGATACGTCCCTGATCGCCGGGAACGACGGGTCGACACGACATTTTGATGACTTGAAAAAGTCGCTCAACCCGCTCAGCACTACGTTGCCCCACAGAGCCTTGAAATTCAGGGTGGTGAGCCAGCACCAAAGCGGCTAAGCCCGCTACATGTGAGGCTGCCATGGAGGTGCCATCCCACGCGGCATAATTATTTTCTGGTACTGATGAGGTAATTGCGACACCGGGAGCACACACCGCAACTTCAGGACCAAAGCAGCTAAAGCGTGCCACAAAAAATCCATTCGCATCGACGTGAGATGTGACGCTTTGCGTGTGATAACTATCGGGTGGGAATTCATTCAATCGCCCAATCGCTGCGACAGCCATCACATTAGGTGATGATGCAGGATATTGAACCGGACCTGAAGAATTGCCCGCAGCGACGATACACGCAATGCCCGCTTGCTTTACTCGCATGATTTGCTGCTCAAGTGCTTCAGATGCTAGCGCGCCGCCTAGGCTCAGGTTGATGACATCAATTTGTTTTTCTATGCAGTACTCCAGCGCTTCAATCAATTGACTAATCTGACCACCTGGAAAAAGCTTACATGCATGAATTTCGGCTTCAGGAGCAAAGCCACGTATTCCTGTCGTTGAATCCAGACCGGCAATCACGCCTGCACAGTGAGATCCATGTGCAATGGTGTCTACGGTCCAGCCACTGGTATCGTGTGTTTTGTTGATCACGTCATAGCCGCGCGTGATTTTCATCAGGTCTTGGTGTGTGTTCGCGACTCCAGAATCAATCAGAGCAATGCGTATTCCTTGCCCTCGATAATGCGCTGGTAGCTGATCCAGACGCATCGCTCTTTGTCCCCACGTCATTTGCTGTTGCTGAGGAAAATTCGCAAGCGATGGCCACTCTGAGAGGGCGCGTAATCCTATGACATTGATTTCGGTACTACTAACATCAGGTTGCTCCTGGCAGAAGCTCCAGTAGTCCATTCGTGGTTTCACAACTAGGCGGCATAAACTTTGTGCGCTTTCACCAATCAAACTGAGCTTAACGCGACCCTTAGCATCGGTGATACCGCTGGCGGGAATTAAGCCACCGACAAGACACACCTCAGCATCTTTAATCGGATTGCCATTTCCCTGCACTAGAAATTCAGCAGTAAACGCGGCGCCCGTTGTGGGTAGGTTGCAGTTGACCAATGACGCTTGAGCAGAATTAACGTCGAGCAGTTGTAACGGTTGATCGCGTTCGATAATGAGTTGGCCTTGTGCCTGCAGCGACAGCGTTCGTGCTTTGTCATCAGTCATGCGAGCCACCAGTACAGCGGTGCAGTCAGGCATGCCTGAGGCGAGTGTGCCCACAGCATGTTTAGGACCAACACGATCAATGATGTCTATATCAGGACTATCGCGTAATGCTTGTTCGATCGCAGAAAATTGTAATGGCGATAAATCCATCATTTGCATTTGATGGTGATGTCGTGGTGCTATCAGAAAGCGACCTTTGCGTTGTTTCATCTCGCGAGACTTACTACTTTTACTGCCGTTTGATCCGGCACTGGAAGAAGCATTGCTTATTCCACTTTGTGTGCTGTTGGCCTCCGATGAAGCAGTTGTGTCGCTTTGGAATTCATTAGCAGACGACTCCGGTTTAGTTACCATGGTTTTCCCCTTATCAATAGGTCCTGCCGCGCTAGGCGGCAGGGAGCTCTGGTTTATGCTGCCAATCAGTGCAGGGTCTGTTGCGATCCAGAGTACCCTTGTTGACTACCACCTTGGTAGGCTTGATAAGGCTGTTGCTGTTGCTGTTGTTGAAGTTGTGCGATTTGTTGCGATAACTGGTGTGACAGTTGATGCGCCAACTGATGCAATTGCTGCAGCTGTTGCAGTTGTTGTAGCTGCTGGATTTGTTGAAGTTGCTGGATTTGTTGAAGTTGTTGAAGCTGTTGATTTTGACCGTAACCTTGCTGATTTGCTCCGCTACTTAAATTACTACCCATACCCGATTGACCAAACAGGCCACCGATACCGCTAGCAAATTGTTGATTGCCTTGTCCTAAATTACTTCCCCAAAAATTTTGCGGTGCCAGTTGTTGATTCAGTTGCTGCAATTGTTGTTGTAGCTGTTGCTGTGCATAGGCTTGTGCTAAAGGATCTTGTTGAAACTGAAGATTCGCACCACCAAAGCCGCCCGCATTTTGCCCACTTTGATTGGACCAGCCTGCATTACCAAATCCACTCCCGATTCCGCGTCCGCCACCACTTAGCGAAGCTCCTAGCAATCCACCCAGCAAACCTTGCGGTGCCAATTGTTGGCCACCGTAGCCACCCCATTGTTGAATTCCATTCATAGTCGCTCCTGAAAAAATAGAAAGATGTGTCTCGTTCATTAGTGAACGAACGCTCATGGCAACGCCTCTTTTTGCGTCACGTACAGACTATGGTTATCGCGGTGCTTATTAATTGCAAATTGATCGGACAGTAGCTTGCGTAGTCTCAAGCATTGAGAGCGTGCTTGAATTCAAATCAACTTTGGAAACACTATAGGTGGGCTATATAAAAAAACCGTGCAGGCTTTTCAGCACTGCACGGTTGAATGTGATTGAAACTAGTTAGTATTATGCGGCTTGTTTATTTCACTAATAGCGTGAACGGATGGACATAGGCTTGCAACGTAACGAGTATGCCAACCAATGCGGCTAGTGCGATGGAATGGAAAAATACGTAGCGCAAGATTTCACCTTCGTGGCCATACCATTTGGTTGCCGTCGATGCCACCACAATGGATTGTGCATCGATCATCTTGCCCATGACACCACCGGAAGAATTGGCTGCTGCCATCAGAACCGGGCTCAAGCCGAGTTGTTCAGCAGAGGTACGCTGCAATCCACCAAACAATACATTGGAAGCCGTATCCGAGCCCGTTAATGCAACGCCTAACCAACCCAGCAAGGTACCAAAGAATGGATACAGAACGCCGGTGTTAGCGAAAGCCAAGCCAAGCGCTGAATCAACTCCGGAGTAACGGGTCGCATAGCCTAAGGCAAGCATGGCAGCAATCGTTAGCAGCGAGTAGCGGAGTAATTTAAACGTATCCCAATAGACTGCGAGCATCTCGCGAACTTTGTAACCCATCAGGAACGCTGAAGCTACTGCTGAAATGAAAATGCCGGTTCCAGTAGCGGATAACCAATTAAATTTAAAAATCGCTTCTTCGACTTTCGGCACAGCAGCAACAGGTGGCATCTTCTGCACCAGCATATGCAGATTTGGCCACTCGATTTTTATAATCGAAATTCCATCAAGTACTTTTTTCCACTCGGGGATACCCCACATCAAAACCACGACCGATAAAATCAACCAAGGCACCCATGCATTGATGACTTCAGAGCGCGTGTAGTTATGACCGACGTGAGCAGTGGCTTCAGCGTGTTCGTCATCCTCAAATTTTCCGGAAGGTGAAGTCCAAATTTCTTTCGGTTTCCAGACTTTGAGAAAGAGTGTGAGGCAAGCCATTGATGAAACTGCTGCGCCCACATCGACTAACCAAGGGCCGTGGAAGTTAGAGATGAAATACTGAGGAATCGCAAACGCAGCACCGGCCACTAACACCGCTGGCCAAATCGCCAGCATGCCGCGAAAACCGCAAAAGGCCCAGATCAGCCAAAACGGCACGATCAAAGAAAAGAGTGGCAACTGACGGCCAACCATGCCTGACAACTCGAGCATATCGAGTCCAGTAACCGCCGCTAATGCAATGATCGGCGTACCCAAGGCACCGTAGGCTACCGGTGCTGTGTTGGCTATCAGTGATAAACCGGAGGCCGCAAGTGGTGCGAAACCTAGACCAATTAACATGGCGCCAGTAACGGCAACGGGTGTACCAAAGCCACCGGCACCTTCAAAAAATGCGCCGAATGAAAACGCAATCAATAACAACTGCAAGCGTCTGTCGCTGCT
>CANGJE010000090.1 GCA_947454305.1 Oxalobacteraceae bacterium | reverse complement strand
TCAATGCTTGTTTACCTGCTTCGGTTTCGGCTTGTTCAATCCTTCGCGGAGTAATTACGTAATTCAGGCCCTTTAATTTTTGGGCTAATCCTTGAGAATCAATATCGGCAAGCACGCTTATATAAGAGGGAGCATCATTAATAGCTTGTTGTAGGTTAAAGCCTGCATTTATTAATTGCTCTACCCACTTTAGGCTGCGGGCTATCAAAGCCTTGACAAACATATCGTAACCGGTGTCATTCCCCGCTCTGAGTGATTTAAGTATCTGAACCATCTCAAGCGATCGATCTGCTGCAAATTCAAATGCCACTGTATTTCTTTTGGCGCCCGATAAAATTAAGATTGATTCTATTTTTGAAGGTTCTAACTCGCAATCAAGCAGACCCAATACTATTTCCATATGATCTTTGGTACTCGATGCCGCTTTTGAAAATAGAACGTTCTTGTTATCGTCAGTTATAAATAGCCAAACACTTTTTATGGCGCGAGCGTAATCATCAAAATTAAGCTCGGAATAGTTATCTAAGATAGTATTTAATTGCACCTCTATGAACTTCTCTCGTTTGTTTGATTTTGACGACTCCAGCAATTCAGACTGACTGTCTAAATATTGATCAAATTCTTTAACTGTCCATCTCAGAAAAAATTCCTTATTCGCATGAAACTGCAATTCTTTTATGTCTATTTTGCAGAATGGCTGTTCATCTTTATATGAGAAAAAATCATCTAATTCTAAGTAGGTATGAATTGATGCTTGCGAAGCTGCTGCAAACATTAGAGTCGATTCGACATCATCTGATACTGCGGGCGATGTATCAAGCTTTCTTAGCCATTCAATTAAGTCTTCATTGCCGTTGGTAAGTTTGTTGTCTAATGATCCATCGATGGCTGACCGATAGAAATAGCTGCTGCCTGAGATATCTTCACAGCAGAGCAGAGGCCCCTGCAGGGCTTTAACTTGATCTACCATCCATAGCACATCTTCTGAAGACTGACCTGAGGCCCAGCGCTTTAGATAGAGTGGATCTTCATTAAAATTATACGGAGTGAATTTTTTTCCTTGACCGATCGTGGCGAGTAGCAGATCACGGAAAATTGCTTTGTCAGGATATTTTGCAGCCAAGTATAAAGGTGATTTCAGTTCGCCTTGTTCAGAAAATTTGCAGGCCTGTAGAGGATTGGCGCCTGCTTTAAGCAGTAGGTGTATGCTGGCTTGATCTTGGTTATCTATAGCGACCCACAGCGGTGTACGGCCTAGGGCATCAGGTAGATTCAAATACTGAGGAGCATGCTTAGCTGCTAACGTGATGACGTGCTGCAGGACATCTGGGCGCGCTGGTTTCAACAGACATAAATTCAAAAGATTCGCGCCATAAAGGCAATTATCACCGACGCTTGTTATGAACGTAGTGTGCAGCGCCATCTGCAGGGTGGCGTTGTTACGTGTGTCTTCATTATTACTTGCTAACTCAATGGTCCAGGACCCCGGATCTAAGTCCGTACGGTCTTTTTTAGCAGGGTTTTGCGATGCGGGTGGCACCCAAAGCAGACCTAAATCTTCTGGGCAGATCAGTTCTAACGCCAAATCCCAGTCATCATTCACGATAGCGGCATGCACTTCGGGCAAACCACTTTTGACTAAGTATTTGTGTTGATCAGAGCGTTTGTTCCAGTCGAATCCAAATGATTTTGCATGCCATCCCGCAGGGTGAGTGCGAAGTGCCGGAGGCGCTTCTTGATTTGAACTCGTTGGGTTAACTGTAGTGGTAGTTATAGGTGTGTTCGGTTGTTGAACAGTTGTTACTGGTGCTACGCTCATGTGAGCTCCTTTTAATTAAATTGAAAGGAGCTCGGTAACAAACGTTGCAGTTAGGTTCCTGCCTATTTGTTAAATGAGAAGCTAAATTAAATTACAGCAGTAAATTTTCTAAGGTGCGTCGATAGATATTTTTCAGCGGATCAATTTCTGCCACTGCGATATGTTCATCAATTTTATGAATGCTGGCATTGGTGGGTCCACATTCAACGACTTGCGGACAGATTTGCGCAATGAAGCGACCGTCGGAGGTTCCACCTGTGGTGGATAGCTCGGTATCGAGCCCGGTTTCACTTTTAATGGCGGCAGTAATAGCGTTGCTTAGCTTGCCCACAGGCGTGAGGAAGGGCAAGCCACCGACTGTCCATTTCAGATCGTATTCAAACCCATACTGATCGAGTATTTGATGTACGCGTTTTTGCAATCCTTCTACAGTACTTGCGGTAGAGAAGCGAAAATTAAAATCAACAACACACTGGCCGGGTATGACATTCGATGCACCGGTGCCTGCATGAATATTCGACATCTGCCATGACGTTGGCAGGTAGTATTCATTACCTGCATCCCATTGCACCGCTGCTAATTCAGCCAGTGCAGGCATAGCGAGATGAATAGGATTTTTTGCCATATGTGGATAGGCAATGTGACCCTGTATACCTTTGATAATCAACTTGCCGGACATCGTGCCACGACGACCGTTTTTAATCATGTCACCGATGTGTTTGACCGAGGTGGGTTCGCCAACGATGCAGTAGTCGAGTTGTTCGCCGCGTGCTTTAAGGAGGTCGCACACAATGACGGTGCCATCAATGGCAGGGCCTTCTTCATCGCTGGTGATTAAAAAACCGATAGACCCTTGGTGATTCGGATGACTGGTTACAAATTCTTCTACCGCGACTATCATCGCCGCGAGTGAAGTTTTCATATCTGCGGCACCACGACCATAGAGCTTGCCATCGCGATGCGTAGGCGTGAATGGATCAGATGACCATTGATCTAAAGGACCTGTAGGTACCACATCGGTATGCCCAGCAAATACGAGTAAGGGCTGTGCCGTACCACGGCGCGCCCACAAATTAGTGACGTCACCAGACGCAATGGTTTCACACGCAAAGCCCAAGGGTGCAAGACGTTCTGCCATTTTCAACTGGCAACCGCCATCCGCGGGTGTCACGGAATGCAGTGAAATAAGTTCTTCGGTGAGTGCGAGTGTCTTGCTCATTAGCGTAGTTGTTCTTGGTAGATAGCTTCATCAAAACCGACCAGCACGGTTTTACCTTGGCACAGCACGGGACGTTTGATCACGCTGGGATTTTCCAGCATTAATTGCGTTGCACTAGCGGCGTTGGTGATCGATGCTTTGGTGGCATCGGGTAAACCACGCCAGGTGGTTCCTTTTTTATTCACGAGTATTTCCCACGAAACGACTTTTAACCACGCAGCAATGATCTCTTTGTTGAGGCCGGCTTTTTTGAAGTCGTGAAATTCGTAGGCGAGTTCCTGCGTAGCTAGCCATGTTCGTGCTTTTTGTACGCTGCCGCAATTGGGAATGCCGTAGACGGTAATAGGCATGATCTTAGGGTGTTTTTTGGGTGGCGGATACCCGACCACCCAGACGTCAATTTAGTCGCGAAGCAATTCGTTAATGCTGGTTTTTGCGCGGGTTTTTTCATCAACGCGCTTAACGATCACAGCGCAATACAAACTGTATTTGCCATCGGCGGATGGCAGATTACCTGAAACGACCACGGAGCCTTCAGGAATGCGGCCATAGGTAACTTCACCCGTAGCACGATCATAAATCTTGGTCGATTGGCCGATGTAAACACCCATAGATATCACTGAGTTCGCTTCAACGATGACGCCTTCTACGACTTCCGAGCGTGCACCAATAAAGCAGTTATCTTCGATGATAGTGGGATTGGCTTGCATAGGCTCAAGCACGCCACCGATACCGACGCCACCGGAGAGGTGAACGTTTTTACCGATTTGTGCGCACGAACCGACGGTAGCCCAGGTGTCCACCATGGTGCCTTCATCTACATACGCTCCGATGTTCACATACGACGGCATGAGCACCACATTTTTACCGATGAAGCTGCCACGACGAGCCACTGCAGGAGGCACGACACGAAATCCACCTTTGGCAAAATCGTCTGCACTGTAATTGGCAAATTTGGTGGGTACTTTGTCATAAAACTGCATGCCGCCGCCGCCCGGAATGGCTACGTTGTCTTCCAAACGGAAAGAAAGCAGTACTGCTTTTTTTACCCATTGATTAACCACCCACTGGCCGCTGTCTTTTTGCGCGACACGCAGTGATCCGGCATTCAATTGTTCGAGTACATCGGCTACTGCCTGACGTACATCGGCAGGAGCCGATTTAGGTGAAAAATTAGTGCGTTCTTCCCATGCGTTGTCGATGAGGGCTTGTAGTTGTTGGCTCATGATTTTTATTTAATTAATCTAAGAAATTCAATTAGCAAGTTTGCGGGTAAATTCGACGATGCGCTGTGCTGCTTCGAGACATTCATCAACTTCAGCAACTAAGGCCATGCGGATTCGGTTGGCACCGGGGTTAATGCCGTGCGCTTCGCGTGCGACATAACTACCCGGTAAAACAGTCACATTATATTCGGCGTATAGACGCTTCGCGAATTCGGTATCACTGATAGTAGCGAGTTTGTCGACCTTGGCCCACAGGTAGAAACCTGCGTCAGGCAGCGCTACATCCATGACTTCGGCCAGCATGGGTGTGACCTGATTAAATTTTTGAATGTACTTGGCACGATTTTCTTCGACATGCGTTTCATCATTCCAGGCCGCGATGGAAGCGGACTGTATCGATGGACTCATGGCGCTGCCATGATAGGTTCGATACAGCAAAAATTTTTGCAATATCCCCGCATCACCTGCCACAAAGCCAGAGCGCATACCGGGTACGTTGGAGCGCTTAGACAAACTAGAGAAAGTAATCAGTCGGTCGTATTTTCGGCCGAGTTTATGAGCCGCTTCGAGTGCGCCTAAAGGACGCTCATTGCCAAAATAAATCTCTGAATAGCATTCATCCGATGCAATCACAAACCCATGTTTGTCCGATAGTGCGAACAAGGCTTTCCATTCATCGAGCGAAAGAACGGCCCCAGTAGGATTGCCCGGCGTGCAAACAAAGAGTAACTGCACGCGCGGCCACACATCAGCAGGAACCGTAGAAAAATCAGGCGCAAAATTTTTCGCTGGATCCGAATTCGCAAAGAATGGTTCGGCACCGGCAAGGTAGGCGGCACCTTCATAAATTTGATAAAACGGATTGGGACAGACCACTACGGCTTTGGCGTAGGGATCAATCACCGCTTGAGCCAATGCGAACAAGGCTTCACGCGAGCCATTGACTGGAAATACTTCGCAGGAAGGATCAAGTCTCGGCAGACGGTAACGTTGTTCTAACCAGCCGCAGATGGCCGCACGTAGCGCGTCAGAACCGGCGGTGGTGGGATAGCTAGCTAAGCCAGCTAAATTATCGGCGAGTACCTTTTGTATAAATGCCGGCGTGGGGTGTTTGGGTTCACCAATTCCCAGGCTAATCGGTCGACGCTCGCGATTAGGCGACACATCGGCGAATAAGCGCCGTAATTTTTCAAAAGGGTAAGGTTGTAGCTTTTCCAGTAAGGGATTCACGGCTGGCGCTTTGTGATGTTGATGTTGTGGCAGAGTGAAGTCTCAGGCGTGCGGATTATACCGTCCTAACGAATACCGCTACTGGCAAAGGCTTAAAACGACAGAAGAAAGCTTTTTGCTAACAACGTGCTCATAAGTCCTTGATTTGTATTGACCCTGATCTTGATCCCAATGGAATACGTATCGATAGTCAAGCAATCAAGCAGGCAATTCACCCGCATGAAGCGCATTTTAGGTTTTCATATAAGAACGTTGATACCTTGTTTTGGTCGGTCGTGCGGGCTTCCAATGTTATGATTACTCTCTTGAATAGATGACCGGGCATTCACTGTCCGGTTTCTGTTTTAAGAGCCGTTTTTACATGGTGTGGTTTTATGTAGAGCGGCCTGTCATCAGCTTTCTTTGCTCAGACTAAGTGCTAGTGAAGTAGGCTGTTCCCAAACTATCTGATGTATTTACGCTAACAAGTCGATCACGTGCGGTTAACTTCTTTAAAACTCTCCGGATTCAAATCTTTTGTTGATCCGACCAATTTCCAGGTTCCCGGTCAGCTGGTGGGCGTGGTTGGGCCGAACGGTTGCGGTAAGTCCAACATCATTGACGCGGTTCGATGGGTGCTGGGTGAATCCAAGGCCTCTGAGCTGCGTGGTGAATCCATGCAGGACGTTATTTTTAATGGAACCACGAGTCGCAAGCCTGCGGGTCGCGCGTCGGTTGAGCTTTTGTTTGATAACAGTTTGGGCAAGGCAGCAGGACAGTGGAGTACGTTTGCTGAAATTTCAGTAAAACGCACCCTCACACGTGACGGTACATCGACCTATTACATCAATAATCAAGCAGTACGTCGGCGTGATGTGCAAGATATTTTTCTGGGTACCGGTTTAGGACCCCGCGCCTACGCCATCATTGGCCAGGGCATGATTTCGCGCATTATTGAGTCGCGTCCTGAAGAGCTACGCATCTTCCTGGAAGAAGCTGCGGGTGTATCGAAATACAAAGAACGTCGCCGCGAAACAGAAAATCGTTTACAGGACACTCGAGAAAATCTGCAGCGTGTAGAAGATATTCTGCGCGAGTTGAATGCCAACCTCGAAAAACTACAGAGTCAGGCTGACGTTGCACAAAAATTTAATGTGCTGCAAGGCGAGCAAGAAGAAAAGCAAAAACTGCTTTGGCTGCTGAGAAAAAATGAAGCTCTGCAAGAGCAAGAAAAATTTACGCGCGATATAGAAAAAGCGCAAACCGACCTCGAAGGTCAAACAGCAAAATTACGCCACATCGAGACCGAGTTAGAGCATATGCGACAAGCGCACTATGCAGCGGGCGACCGCATGCATCAAGCGCAGGGTGCGTTGTATCAAACGAATTCTGAAATCGGTAGTCTTGAAGCGCAAATTAAATTTGTGATCGAATCGCGTTCGCGTCTGCAAACGCAATTGAATTCGCTCTCAGCACAGCGCGAGCAATGGCAGCGCCAAGGCACGCAATTTCAAGATGAGCTGGCTCAAGCTGAGGTTGAGTTAGAAACGCACGCTGGTAATGTCGCGCAGGCGCAAGAGGCTGTGCAGCTAAAAGAAGCAGAGATGCCGGCGCTTGAAGAAGCCTGGCGTGCCGCGCAATTGGCTACGACAGAATCGCGTTCGCGCATCATGCAGGTGCAGCAGCGGATTGAATTGGAATCAGCGCATCAGCGCAATTCGTCAAGCATTCTTTCTGGTTTGACTTTGCGTCGCGAGCGACTCACTCAAGAAAAAAGTGGTTTGTCGCAACCTGACACTAGTCATCTGGAAGAATTAAAAGCGCAGGTGCAGGAAAAGCAGGAAGTGCTTGAGCAGGCGAATAACGATTTACAGTCAGCCCGCACACGCCAACCAGAACTAGAAAAAGAGCGCCGCGATGCGCAAGAGCAGACGATTGAGCAAAACGCGAATCACGCGCAACTGGAATCGCGCTTAGCCACGCTCAAGCAATTGCAAGATAAATTGCAAACCGAAGGCAAGGTCGCTCCTTGGTTGCAAAAACATGAGTTGGGCAAATTGCCACGTCTGTGGCAAAAACTAAATATTGAAGCAGGTTGGGAAACGTCGCTCGAATCCGTGCTGCGTGAGCGTACTGGCGCGTTGGAAGTATCGAATTTAGATTGGGCTAAAGCCTTCTTTACCGATTCTCCTCCAGCAAAGTTGTCCTTGTTCTCTTTGTCTGGAACGGCAAACAATAATGACACTTCACCCGCGGGTCTGAAGCCGATGATCTCGATTATGCAAATCAGCGATCCTGGTTTGCGCGCGCTGATGCAAGATTGGTTGCATGATGTTTATGTGGCTGATGATGCAGGTGCGGCATTAGCTGATCGTTCTAAACTTCCTGCAGGTGGTTGTTTTGTGACGCGTCAGGGCCACGTGATTAGTAAGCTAGCTGTGCGGTTTTATGCTGCTGACTCGGAACAAGATGGCATGTTGGCGCGCCAGCAGGAGATTGATAATTTAGTTCGCCAAGTTCGTGCGCAACAGCTGTTAGCGGATGAAGCGCGTCAGCGGTCTGTGCAAGCTGATGCAGCCTACACTCAAGGTACACAGCGTCTGGAACAACTTACACGTGATGTGTCGGCATTGACCGATGCTCTACATAGTTTGCAGATGGATTTGTTGCGTCGAAATGAAGTGTTGGAGCGCTTTAGTCAGCGCAGCACACAGATTGAAACAGACTTGGCTGAAATATCGGCTCAAGAAGCTGAACAAAATCACATCATGCAAGCCGCTGAGCTTGCGCTTGAACAGCTCGATGGTGAGTTGGGTGAAGTACAAGAAAAGCATGAAGATGGTCAGACGATTTACCTTGAACATGAAGCCCGTTTAAATCTTGCGCGTGAAACCTTGCGTGAGTTGGGTCTAGCGGCGCAACAAGCAGAATTCGCGCTCAAATCTCATGAGAATCGTATTCAAGAGCTCAAGCGCAGCATCGGTACCGCGCAAGAACAATCAGCGCAACTGTATGCCAGCATGGAGCAGGGTCAGCTTGAACTGGAGTCGCTGGATGATCAGGCGGCACAGGCTGGTTTGCAGTCGTTGTTAGAGCGACGCAGCGAGCAGGAAGCGGTGCTCAGCAATGCACGTCATGAACTTGATCAATTGACTCAGCGTTTGCGCGGTCAAGATGAATCTAAGTTGGCAGCTGATCGCGAGTTGCAACCTATGCGTGATCGTATCGTTGAATTGCAACTCAAAGAGCAGGCTGTTCGTTTAAGTCAAGAACAGTATGCGCAGCAACTAGCAGAATCACAAGTTGATGAAGTGGCATTGGCTGAGAAACTTACAGCAGACATGCGTCCGTCGTACTTGCAAGGTGAAGTCACGCGATTAACCAACCAGATTAATTCACTGGGCCCAGTCAATATGGCGGCATTGGATGAATTGGCTCAGGCGTCTGAGCGCAAGAATTTCCTGGATGCGCAGAATGCTGACTTGACCGAAGCGATCACGACCTTGGAAGATGCTATTCACAAGATCGATAAAGAGACGCGTGATCTGTTGCAAGATACGTTTGATAAGGTCAATCATCACTTTGGCCAGTTGTTCCCCGAATTATTCGGTGGTGGCAATGCGAAGTTGGTGATGACCGGCGAAGAAATTTTGGATTCAGGCCTTCAAGTGATGGCTCAGCCACCGGGCAAGAAAAACGCGACGATTCATTTGCTGTCTGGTGGAGAGAAGGCATTGACGGCGACCGCGCTGGTGTTCTCCATATTCCAACTTAATCCGGCACCTTTCTGTTTACTCGATGAGGTCGATGCACCGTTAGATGATGCTAATACTGTTCGTTTTTGTACGATGGTTAAACGGATGGCGACCCAGACGCAGTTCTTGTTCATCTCGCACAATAAACTGGCGATGGAGATGGCGAATCAGCTGATCGGTGTCACGATGCAAGAACAAGGTGTGTCGCGCATTGTTGCGGTGGACATGGAATCGGCGGCTAACTTAGTCTCCGACGTGCAGGC